>NZ_QGNK01000006.1:0-269268 GCF_003336925.1 Rhodococcus sp. Eu-32
CTGAAGGGTGCTCCTGGCTTCTGCGTGTATTCAACCTTCGACAAGTCGAATTATCGCAGGTCGGAGCACCCTTCTTCGGCATTCACGCACGGGTGTTCCTCAAAGCGGTGAAAGCCCGAGGCTAGGTGCAGGCGACAACCTTTACGCCATGGGTAAGCTGCTGGACTTGCCATCGCCGATGCTGGTATCGCCAGCGGTTCTCGCACGCGCGACCGCAGAGTACGCCAGTCGCGCTTACTACCTCGCTGACGCGTCCGAGTCTCCATACCTGCGCATGTCCAAGATGGCAGCTCTCATTGGAGATGGTTTCAAGAGCTACAATATCCATGGCGCCACGGCGGAACCCGAAGAGACTGCTTTGGCAAAAGGAATTCGCGATTGGAGGTCGGCGAACCCAACTTTGCCCAAAGCCAAGGTTCCGCAGTCTTATCAGTCTCTAGTCGATAAGCTTGCACCAGGTCTCGCGCCGAGGGAGTTTCCGCTGCTTCACAGACTCGTGCATGCAAATGCAGTAGCCATATCGATAACGACGCTGTCCGCACAAATGAACTCTCATACGAAGGTCACGGAATCTTGGAGACACGGCCTATTCGCTTCGTTGTGCGGACTGATGGCAATCGCAAAAGTTTCCGAACTGTGGCAATGCGATCGGGAAGCGATACAACATTGTGTCACCCTATATTATGACGCGGAACGCACCTACAACCGCTTCTTATGGGATCTCTCGCATTTTCAGGGGTTCGCACCTTCCGAGCCCAGGCCGTGATCAGACCTGGATTTTCGCTACTAACCTATGGGCGACGCCGACAACAAGCGGTAGTGAAGTTTCGAACTGGAGGCTCTCGCGTTTCGGGACCTGACGAGCGCGGAGTCACCCTTGTCATAAGCCGAACTAGAGGCGCGCGGTGCCCCGACGTTGTGTTCGACGAACAACCCGGGCTACGGATTCAAAACTCGCCGTTCAGTGCTGGTCTGGGCGGCAACCGACTTTAGGCGCGGATCAAGTCCCGGGCTAAACAGTTCACGGTGCCCGCTCGACCCAGCAACCTGCACGCAGTCGTCCGTAACCTCCAGTACCATTGACTGTCACTATCGAGTATTGGCATTTCAGGAGTAAACGGGCTGGCAGGAGTCAATCAGTGTCGCGGTCGCAAAGTGTATGTCGGTTTTTCCTTCAGTCGAGCGATGGCCACGCACGGTCTAGCGTCTGGCGGGTCTGGCTAGGCAAGTGCGGGGAGGACGTATATGTTGCGCCTTCGCGCCTAGCCGGTGAGCTCAAGCTTAGTATCCACCGAGACGGTATGAACCAAATCGGATACTACGGCAACATTCGTTCGCAGATCAGGGCAGCTGACAAGCATTACTTAGATCGCTGGCCGCGAGATAACGTTCCGTTCTTGGTCGACGGCTGGAATATCATCTGCACAATCGTCTTCAATGCATCCGAGTTCGAGTCGGTCTCGTTAGACGAACGAACGCTCAACCAGGCATGTATTCTCAACGCGCCACCGATTGATCAGGACGTCGTGGTATTAGTGTTGACTACCGACAATCGAAATGAGGCGGGCCGTCTTACTTCGCCAATAATAAAAGAGATGCCCCGTGGGGCGAGCGGAAGTGTCGTCGTCACCGCTGCGCCGATTCCGCACAATCCGTCACTACTTGTTGCCATCGACACCGACAGTCGGGGCTTTGGATGGCAAGCACCTGGACGAAAGGGGTCCGATGAACCGTACGGCTTTGTCTGCGCGATCGGGCCTTTCCCTAGATTTACAGAGTATTCGTCTCGCCGCCATTTACCCCCGCCACTGGTGCGAAACCTGCCGAACTCGCTAGCCGAGATACGTCCTTGGACAGACGCGCCCGAACATTTTGCCGGGAGTGAAATCTTTTGCGGTGTGGTGGCGTGCGACAGCAGGACCGCGATCTTGTATATCGATGATCGCGCGCACTGCAACCATGATCACCTAATTTCAGACGCAAACGATCTGATCACCGCGGTCAGGACAAATAATGTCGACCCGCAGTGGGTTTTGTTACCAAACGGCCTTCTAGCCACCGGGATCACGATGGCGGCAACCGCCGATTCCGCAGGCGTGACCGGCTACCTACCCAATCCCCTAAAGTAGCCTCATGTTAACAGACTCGGGAGATTGTCCTTGAGCGGCGCATTTGATATCCCGCTGACCCAGCGGCGAAGGGTCGACCGCCGGCAAGCCACGCACCACGGCTGACACAACGGTCGGCCGCCGCCCGTAAATCGGCTGCAGGGAGTCGCCCGGTCACAGCGCTTCAGAGATATCAGCCATCCGTTCGAACGGCAGTTATTTTGACTTGTGACATTCTGTGACATCGAACCGGGTGTTCGAACGTCCACTCACGTCCGCCACCACCTCTGAGCTGCGCCTTAGTGGTGCCCCCAGTCGGACTCGAACCGACACTGTGCGGATTTTAAGTCCGCTGCCTCTGCCAATTGGGCTATAGGGGCGACCGCTGGAGCCTGGGCTCCAGCGGTGACGATCATATCGGCCCAGCCCTACCCCGGGATCACCGGCGGCACGAACTGGAATGTCGTACCCAGCAGCCAGACGAGCAGCAGCACCACCGGGAAGTGAAAGATGAACTGTAGGAACGTGAATCCGATCAGATCACGTGCCCGCAGGCCCAGTACGGCGAGCAACGGCAGCATGAAGAACGGGTTGATCAGGTTCGGCAGAGCCTCGGCGACGTTGTAGATCTGGACGGTCCAGCCGAGGTTCATCTGCACGTCCGTCGCGGACTGCATGACGTAGGGCGCCTCGACGAGCCATTTGCCGCCACCCGACGGCACGAACAACCCGAGCACGACGGTGTAGATCGCGATGACCACGGCGAATCCCCCGCCGCTGCCGACGTCGGTGAAGAAGTGCGCAAGGTGCTCGGAGATCGTGACGCCACCCCTGCCCTCGGCCTCCGTCAGAATCGCCGCCATCGCGGCGTACAGCGGAAACTGCACCAGGATGCCTGCCGTCGCCGGAACTGCCTGCGCAACGGAATCGAGGAAGCGTCGCGGAGTCCCGTGCAGCACGAGGCCAAGCATGAGGAATACCAACAGGTAGCCGTTCAACGACGACACCACAGTGAGTACCGGCAGTGTCAACAGCTGCGACACAAGCCAACCCAGCGTCATCGCACCTGCGAACCACGGCAGAATGCGACTGTATTCCAGCCACTCACCGGGGCGACTGCGTGGCGCGGGCTCGGCAACGGTGTCGTCGAGATCGACATTCATCGACTCCGCGGTCTTGATCGCCGCACCCTTCGGCGCGGAGAAACGCGCGATGACGACGGTCAGCACGGTGATGATGAAACACGTCAGCAGCGACTGCCACGTAAAGATCGTCTTGCCGAAATCGAGGACGCCGGTGATCTGCAGCAACGACGCGGGCAACGAGCTCGCGGTGGCCTGCAACTGCGCGGCCGACGACGACATGCCGAGCGCCCAGACCGCTCCGAGCCCCATGAATGCGGCCGCGCCGAGGGCCCGGTAGTCGACCCGAAGATCGTCCCGACGGGCGATCGCTCGCGCCAGCAGACCACCGAACACCAAACTGAGTCCCCAGTTGAGGAACGACACCGAACACGACAGCAGTGCCACGAAACTGACTGCGCTGCTGGGAGAATTAGGAATCCGCGCGAGGCGCGTGATGAGCCGAGCAACGGGCGGCGACGTCGCCACCACGTACCCGGTCAGTACCACCATCGCCATCTGCAGCGTGAACGCCGTCAGATCCCAGAAACCGTTACCGAAGGCATCGACGACATTCTGCGGCGACGACCCGTTGACGAACGCCGCCACGGCGACGACGACCACTCCGGCGAGGGCGAAGATGTAGGCGTCGGGGAACCATTTCTCGGTGGCGCGGGCAAGAGCCTGCGCCGCACGCGCCAAACCTTTTTCGGACGGAGCCTGCGTCGTTGTCATCTATGATCCTCGCTTCGGAAGTTGTGACCCCCAGCACAGAGAACACCGAAACGTCATGCGATGCAAGGCACACCGCCGCAGACCCAATCTGCAGTTTTGCAGCTACGCTACCCGTGCGCACAAAATTGGCACAGAGACCAACTATCCGCGCACGGATGGCGGAGCCACACTGAGAGCGATGCCGTCGAGAATGTCGTGCTCACTGACGACGAGTTCGTCGATCGCTGCGCGCCGAGCGAATTCGTCGGCAAGCGCTAGCGTGACCAACGATCCGCCGCCGATGACGTCGACCCGCCCCGGATGCATCGGGCCGAGCGCGGCACGTTCGTCGTGCGTCATGTGCAACAGTCCGTCGCAGACCTCACGCAACTTCGCGAAAGAGATGCGGGACAGGTGAATTGCGTTCGGATCGTACTGCTCGAGTTCGAGGCCCAGCGCGGCCAGCGTCGTCATCGTGCCTGCGACGCCGACCCACGTCCTCGCCTTCTCGACGGGCACGGCATCGAATGCGACCTGCAGTCGCTCACCAGCGAAAGCCCGTGCGGCAGCGATCTCTTCGTCGGTCGGAGGATCGGACGGAAGGCACCGTTCGGTCAGTCGAACACAACCGATGTCCGCGGAGTACGCCGCCTCGACACCGTCGGAATCGCCCAGGACGAGTTCGGTCGACCCACCACCCAGATCCACCACCACGAAAGGCGCGTCGCCCGAACTCAATTCGCCGACAGCACCCGCGAACGACAGCCGCGCTTCCTCGTCGCCGGTGATCACCTCGGCGACGGATCCAGGCACGATAGGGTCGAGGATCTCGCGCGTCATCGCGAAGAAGTCCTCGCGGTTGGACGCGTCGCGCGTCGCTGAAGTCGCCACCATCCGCAATGCGGAAGCACCGGAGGAACGGATGATCTCGGCGTACTCGGCCAACGCAATCCGCGTGCGCTCGATGGCTTCCGGCGCAAAGGATCCCGTTGCGTCGACGCCCTGGCCGAGCCGGACGACGCGCATCTCGCGGGCGACGTCCGTCAGGACAACGTCGTCGATATCGGCGACCAGAAGCCTTATGGAGTTGGTACCGCAGTCGATGGCGGCGACGCGAGTCATGCTGTCTCTCCGCGTAGTTCGGCGATGGTGGGCCAGTCGGCTGGAATCGCGGTGCCGCGCAACGACGATTCGGCAGCGAGCGCCACAGCCTCGTCGCCGAGTGGATTCAATCCCGGGCCTTTGGCCAGAGAATGCGCGATGAGCACGTGCAGGCACTTCACCCGGTCAGGCATTCCGCCGCCGGTGAAATCCGTTCCGAGAGACTCGATCTCGTTGCGCTCGGCGAGGTAGGACTCGTGGGCACGCCGGTAGCCGGCCGCGAGGTTTTCGTCCTCGGCCAAGCGAGACGTCATCTCCCGCATCACACCCGCCGACTCCTGCCTGCTCGCCTCTGCGGTGAGCCGCGGATCGGTCAGGTAGTACAGAGTGGGGAACGGAGTGCCGTCGGGAAGCTTCGGCGCAGTCTTGACGACGCCGGGCTTTCCATCCGGCGACCTGTATGCGATCTCCAGAACGCCGCGCGGTTCACGCCCGAGCTGGGCTGCGACTGCGTCGAGATCTTCTTGCGAGACTGCCGGACTCACCCGACCGGTCCTCCTTCTGCTGCTGGAGCAGGTGCAGGCACGAGCGCCGGGAGCGGAGGGGTCTCCGGCTCGTCGGTCGGTTGCGGCTGCACTGCCGATTCCCACAGGTCTCGATACCACGGACCCGCAGATTGCTTGTTTGCTTCGTCTTCTCGATCCGACTTCGCGACGTCGCCGGGCAGCTGCACCGTGTACGGCGTCTCCCCCGGCATGACCCAGAACAGCCGGGTACGAGCTGCGGCAGCGATGCGCGCAGGCTCGTTCAGCTGAGACTTCTCGAGCTCCAGATTTCTGACGTCGTTCTCCAGATTCTCGCGTTCGGCGAGCACCTGCTGAAGCTCGGCGCGCTGCGAGAAATACGTGCGCAGCGGCATCGCGAGCGTCAGAGCCAACGCACAGACGACGACGGCGAGAACGACGGCTCGCCCCGTCGACAATCCCAGAAACGTGCGGTCACTTCGTGTCGACTTCCGGGCGCCGACGCGTTTCGGCGCTGCCCTACCGGCAACGACGGCGTCGCGCGCCTGCTCGGATGTTTCCGGTGCGGGTGCACCGGAGCTGCGCTGGTCGCCCGACGCAGCTCCGGCCTGCCGATTACGGGCGGTCGACGTGCGGCCACGAGGCCTGGGATCCCGTCCACCTGGACTGGTCCCCGGTCTTCCTCGTCGTGCCGCCATGTCCCACCTTCACTGTCGAGCCGAAAACTATCCCTCGTAATTGAACCGGGGGAAAGCCAGCTCGCCCGCGTAACGCGCCGCGTCACCGAGAGCTTCTTCGATTCGCAGCAACTGGTTGTACTTGGCGACGCGCTCGGAACGAGCCGGGGCACCGGTCTTGATCTGGCCGCTGCCGACAGCAACCGCGAGGTCGGCGATGGTGACGTCTTCGGTCTCACCGGACCGGTGGCTCATCATCGTCTTGTAGCCGTTGCGGTGCGCGAGGTCGACGGCGTCGAGGGTTTCGGTCAGCGTTCCGATCTGGTTGACCTTGACCAGCAGCGCGTTGGCCGCACCCTTGACGATGCCGTCCTCGAGACGCTCCGGGTTGGTGACGAACAGGTCGTCGCCGACGAGCTGCACCTTGTCACCGATGGTGTCGGTCAGGGCGACCCAACCGTCCCAGTCGTTCTCGTCGAGCGGATCCTCGATCGACACCAGCGGGTACGCGTCGACCAGCTGTGCGTAGAACGCCGACATCTCCTCGGCCGACTTGGTCTCACGCTCGAAGGCGTAGCCGGTGCCAGCGGTGTAGAACTCGGTCGCGGCGACGTCGAGAGCGAGCGCGATGTCGCGGCCCGGCTCGAGTCCGGCCTTCTGGATCGCTTCGAGGATGAGGTCGAGTGCCGCCTTGGTGCCGGCCAGGTCGGGAGCGAAACCGCCCTCGTCACCGAGGCCCGTCGACAGGCCCTGGGCCTTCAGCACGGACTTGAGCGAGTGGTAGACCTCGGCGCCCCAGCGCAGGGACTCCTTGAACGTCGGCGCGCCGAGCGGCGCGATCATGAACTCCTGGACGTCGACGCCGCTGTCCGCGTGCGCGCCGCCGTTGATGATGTTCATCATCGGGACCGGCAGGATGTGCGCGTTCGGTCCACCGAGGTAACGGAACAGCTCGAGCCCAGCCGACTCGGCAGCAGCCTTGGCGACGGCCAGGGACACACCGAGGAGCGAGTTCGCGCCGAGGCGGGACTTGTTCGGGGTTCCGTCGAGATCGAGAAGAGCCTGGTCGACGGCACGCTGCTCGATCGCGTCGAGGCCGATGACGGCCGGTGCGACCTCGTCGAGAACAGCGTTGACGGCCTTCTCGACGCCCTTGCCCAGGTAGCGGTCGCCACCGTCGCGCAGCTCGACGGCTTCGTGCTCACCGGTGGATGCACCGGAGGGAACTGCCGCGCGGGTCAGAGTTCCGTCGTCCAGTGCGACCTCGACCTCGACCGTGGGGTTGCCACGGGAGTCGAGAATCTCGCGAGCTCCGACCTGCTCAATGATGGCCACGAATGCATCTCCTTGTAACGGGGGCGGGCTGATGTCTGCCGGGTGTCAGACTAGCCGCTCGACGACGACCGCCGCATGTCACGCTCGCGTGCCCACGGAATATGCCGCGGCCGCGTCGCGCACGTCCCGTAGATAGACCCCGGACTGGTTGTAGGCCATGAGGGCTCGCTCCCATCCCTCGGGAGTGCGGAGGTTGCCGCCGCGCGCGCAGAGGTAGCGAGCCGCGGTCAGGGCCGCGTCGTCGAGATTGTCCGGGTTGGCTATGCCGTCGCCGTTGGCGTCGACGCCCCACTTGCGCCAGGTCTCGGGGATGAACTGCATCGGGCCCATCGCGCGGTCGTGTTCGGGGTCGCCGTCCATGAGACCGCCGTCGGTATCGGGGATCTCGGCGACGCCCGGTGCGCCGTCGAGCGGGATTCCGCGGATCGGCGGGGACACGGTCCCGTCCGGTGCGACCGACGATCCCTGAAAGGTGCCGTGCCTGCTCTCGATGTACCCGATGCCGGCGAGCGTCGTCCACGCGATGCCGCAATCCGGTGACGTCGCCTCCATGATGGCCGCGGCATGCGCATACGCGGCGAGGGCCGGTGCCGAGATGTTCAACTCGGCCGACTGCGGTTCTGCCCACGCGAGCAGCAGGTCGGCGGTCCGGCCGGGCGCATTGAAGTCGATCATCGGCACGGGGGTGCCGGGACCGGGCGGGATGCCCTCGGGGATCTGACGCGGCGGTTCGGTCGAGCCACAGGCAGCGGCCACGAATCCCACCGACACGACGGCGGCGACCCAGCCCAGACGGTTCTTCACTCAATCCATCCTGCACATCAAAAGTAATAGAAACCTAAAGCGGGGAGAATGCGCAGTTCAAGGGGGTTTTCTGGGCCGAAAGAGGGTGTATGTTGCTCACAACCGCATGTAGGGTCGCCTACCCTTGTTTAGCCGTTCAGGAGCACCAGACGTTGTCCGTACTCGCCGCCTCAGGATCCGCTCCGTCGATCGCCACGCAGATGTTCGGGAGCGGACTCATCGGACTCCGTGAAGGACTGGAGACGGGCATTGTCGTCATGATCCTCGTGGCGTTCCTCGTGAAGGCTCAGCGCCGCGACGCCCTGAAGTGGGTCTGGATGGGCGTGGGCATCGCGGTGGCGATGGTTGCGGTCATCTTCTTCGTCATCCACTACGGCACCTCGACCGTCACCGGTCTGACCGCGGAGGTCATTGCGGGCCTCGCCTCGCTGGTCGCCGTCGCGATCGTCACGACGATGGTGCTGTGGATGCGGACGGCCGCCAAGGACATGTCCGGGGAACTGCGCAGCGGCATGGAACGCGCATTGTCCGTCGGACCCATCGCGGTGCTGACGCTGTCGTTCTTCGCCGTCGGACGTGAAGGCGTCGAAACTGCGTTGCTGATGGTCGGGTACGCCGAGAACGCACACGGCAGTTCGTGGCCGTTGCTCGGACTGCTGCTCGGCATCGTCGTCGCCGCAGTACTGACGGTATTGCTCTACTTCGGTGCGATCCGCATCGATTTCGCCAAATTCTTCCGGTACACCGGCATCTTCCTCATCGTCGTCGCCGCGGGCATCCTCGCGTACGGCATCCGCGCACTGCAGATCGGCGGGCTACTCCCCGGCGGCGGCACAGTCGCATTCGACATCACCTCGCAGTTCGACGCCTCGAGCTGGTACGGCACCGTGCTCGCAGGCATCTTCAATTTCCGTCCCGAACCGACCGTGTTGCAGGTCGTCGGCTGGGCGCTCTACCTCGGTGTCGTTCTGTTTCTCTTCCTGCGTCCGGTTCGAGTTCCCGAACCCGCACTCACCTCATGAAAGGCGTCGTCTCGATGCGTCGTACCACCTACGCTCTCGCCGCTGTCGCGGTTCTGCCCCTGGCGCTCGCCGGCTGTACGGAGAAGTCGTCCTCCGAAGCCAGCGCAGGAGACATCGCGGTAGCAGCGACCGACACCACGTGTGACGTCGCCAATACCGAAGGCGCGACGGGCAACTCGACGTTCCAGATCACGAACAACGGAACGAAGGTCACCGAGTTCTACGTCTACGGCGAGGGCGACCGCGTCATGGGCGAAATCGAGAACATCGGCCCCGGGCTGACGCGTCAACTGATCGTGTCGCTGCCCGACCCGGGCACGTACCACACGGCATGCAAGGCAGGCATGGTCGGCGACGGCATCCGCGGCGACTTCGTCGTCACCGGCGACGCGGTCCGCCAGGCCGACGACGACGGTCTGCTCGAGGAGGCCGCGTCGGGATACAAGCGCTACGTCGTCAGCCAGGTCGACGCGCTGCAGGAGACCGTCGCTCAGTTCGTGACCTCGGTCAAGGCCGGTGACATCGACGCCGCAAAGGCTCAGTTCCCCGTCACCCGTAGCTACTACGAACGCATTGAGCCTGTGGCCGAGAGCTTCCCCGACGACCTCGATCCGCGCATCGATCTGCGCGAACCCGACGTCGAGCCCGGGGACACGTGGACCGGTTTCCACCGGATCGAAAAAGACCTGTGGGCGCAGGGAATTCAGCCCGACACGAACGCCATGGCCGATCAGCTGCAGGCCGACATCGCCGAACTCGCCGAGAAGGTGAAGGCCGACGACTTCACGGTCGATCCGATCCAGGTCGCCGGTGGTGCACAGGGCCTGCTCGACGAGGTCGCGAAAACCAAGATCAGCGGTGAAGAGGACTTCTTCTCGCACACCGACCTGTGGGACTTCCAGGCCAACGTCGACGGTTCGCAGGCTGCCGTCGCCGCGGTGCGTCCGATCATCGATCAGCGTGACGCCGCACTGGGAACGCAGATCGACGCCCGGTTCGCCGAGCTCGATGCAGAACTCGCCCAATACCGCCAGGGTGACGGCTTCGTCTCCTATGACACCGTCACCGAACCCCAGCGTCAGGAATTGTCGAACAAGATCGACGCCCTGTCCGCAGAAGTGAGCCAGGTGCAAGGTGTCGTCGCAGGAACCTAGGAACAACGGCTTTTCCCGACGGCGCCTCTTCGGCGCCGTCGGGGCGGGGGCAGCTCTCGTCGGAGCCGGGGCCATCGCCGGCGGTTGTGCCGGGCCCCGTGAGGAAGGCGCGGCGTCGGACGTCGTCGCCTTTCGCGGCGACCACCAGGCAGGCATCGTCACGCCTGCACAGGACCGCATGCACTTCGTCGCCTTCGACGTCACGACGGATTCGCGCGACGACTTCGTGACAATGCTCCGTGAGTGGACACTCATGGCCGAGAGATTGACGCGGGGCGAAGAGACGTTCGACGGCGGCGCAGTCGACGCGGGCGAATACAAGCCGCCGACGGATACCGGTGAGGCACTCGGCCTTTCGGCCTCGTCGTTGACGTTGACGATCGGGTTCGGGCCGGGATTGTTCACGCGGTTCGGACTCGACGACATGCGGCCTGCGTCGCTGGCCGATCTGCAGCACTTCCCCGGCGACAATCTGGATCCGACGCGGTCGGGGGGCGACCTGTGCATCCAGGCGTGCGCCGACGATCCGCAAGTTGCGGTGCACGCGATCCGGAACCTCGCGCGCGTCGGCTTCGGCACCGTGTCGGTCAAGTGGTCGCAGCTCGGGTTCGGCCGGACGTCGTCGACCTCCACGTCACAGGCGACCCCGCGAAACCTGTTCGGGTTCAAGGACGGAACGGCCAACTTGAAAGCCGAGGACCCCGGCGCCCTGGACGAATTCGTGTGGGTCGGCGACAGCGACCAGGAGTGGATGCGGGGCGGGTCGTTCCTCGTGGCGCGACGCATTCGCATGCTGATCGAATCCTGGGACCGCACCGTGCTGAACGAACAGGAACGAGTGATCGGCCGCAGCAAGGGAACCGGTGCACCGCTGGGTCTTCGCGACGAGTTCGACGACCTGGATCTGGAGTCGAAAGGGCCGCACGGGTTTCTGATCGACAAGGACGCGCACGTACGGCTGGCGTCGAAGGAAGAATTGGGTGGGGTGCAACTGCTGCGCCGCGGCTACAACTTCACCGACGGATCCGACGGCTTCGGCCACCTCGACGCCGGACTGTTCTTCATCGCGTACTGCCGTGACCCGCTGACGCAATTCGTGCCCATGCAGTTGAACCTCGCTCGCCACGACGCGATGAACGAATACATCCAGCACGTCGGGTCGGCTGTGTTCGCCTGCCCACCTGGATTGGGTCAGTCGGACTATTGGGGTTCCACGCTGTTCGGCTGACAGCATCGAGCTCCCAGGTTTCTCCCAGCTGAGCCCCAGGGTCCTCACCGGTTCGAGTACGAACATTGGCTCTACCAAACCGACAGCCCCGGCAAGGAAGAGACCGAAGATGACCCGTTCACCAGAACCCACAAACACTCCCGATGGTCCGGAATACGAAGGGCGCCTGCTGGATCGGCCCGACGAAGACGTCGTCGATCAGGGTGCGGGCTTCGACATCACCACACTCGTCACACGTCGACGAGTGTTGGGCATAGTCGGCGCCGGAGCCGGCGCGCTGGCGCTCGCCGCCTGCTCCAACTCGTCCGATGCGAGCACCTCGACTGCATCGACGACGTCGGCCACCTCGTCGACTGCCGCCGCGACCAGCGAGATCCCGGACGAAACGAACGGCCCCTACCCCGCTGACGGATCGAACGGCGTCAACGTGTTGGAAGAATCGGGGATCGTCCGCAGCGATATCACGTCCAGTCTCGACGGCGGCGCGGTCGCGGACGGAGTGCCTCTCTCCTTCACATTCACTGTCACCGACATGGCGAACGGTAACGTTCCATTCGAGAACGTCGCCGTGTACATGTGGCACTGCGATGCGGACGGCAAGTACTCGATGTATTCCGAAGGAATCGAGGACGAGACCTACCTTCGGGGCATCCAGGCCACCGATTCCAATGGCACCGCGACGTTTCGGACGATCGTGCCCGCCTGCTACTCCGGTCGGTGGACTCACATTCACTTCGAGGTGTACCCCGATACCGCCTCGGCGACCACCGCGGACAACGCAATTGCCACGTCCCAGATCGCATTTCCGCAGGACATGCTCGAGACGATCTATCAGCTCGACACCTATGCGGGGTCCAGCGAGAACCTCGCACAGATCGGCAGCCTGGACAACGACAACGTCTTCGGCGACGGGTACGAGCTCGAGATGGGAACGTACTCCGGGGACGCCACCTCCGGGTACGTCGGATCGCTGGCAGTTGCGATCGACACCACCACCGAGCCCACGGCAGGCGCAGCTCCCAGTGGCGGAGGACCGGGTGGCGGCATGGGTGGCGGCATGGGCGGTGGCCCCGGCGGTGGGCAGCCCCCGATGGGCGGCACTCCCCCCTCGAACTGACCCTCTCCACTTCGAATTTCGAACCACACGTAAGGAAACATCATGTTGCACAATCTCACTGGGTGGCACGCGCTCATCGTTCTGGCGATCCTCCTGCTCATCTTCGGTTCGACCAAGCTCCCGTCACTCGCCAAGGGCGTCGGCCAGGCGATGCGCATTCTGAAAGACGAAGTGCGAGAGGACAAGGACTCGACCTCGGCACCGACTGCGCCGGTCCGCGACGTGGACACGAACGCAACGGTTCCGTACCGCCACGCGTCATGACCGCAGCCACTGCCGCGCGTGGAACGATGCCGATAGCCGGACATCTTCGCGAGGCACGCCGCCGCGCGACTCGCGCGGCGGTGTCGTTGCTCGTCGGCGTCGTCCTCGGGTTCCTGCTGACCGTTCAGATACTCGACATCCTGCGCGCACCGGTCGAAGAACTCGCCCAGTCGCGCCAGGCCAGTCTCAACTACGACACCGTTACCGGCGCGTTCGACCTCGAATTGCGGATTGCCCTGTTCACCGGAGTCATCGTCTCGAGTCCGGTGTGGCTGCGCGAGTTGTTCGCGTTCCTCACGCCCGGACTGACGCGTCGGGAAAAGAAGTACGTCCTCGGATTCTCCGCTGCGGCTGCGCCACTCTTCGCTGCCGGGTGCGTGTTCGGGTTCCTCATCTTTCCCCGCATGGTGAGTGTGCTCGCAGGCTTCTCGTCAGACCAGGACAGCACGATACTCAACGCGTCGTATTACGTGGACTTCGTCATGAAGATCGTGCTGGCCACCGGCATCGCCTTCGTCCTGCCTGCCCTGCTGGTGATGCTCAACTGCCTCGGAATCGTGCCCGCACACAAGCTCCGGAGCAGCTGGCGCATCATCGTCGTCGTCATCGCACTGTTCAGCGCTCTGGTGACACCGGCTGCGGATGTCATGTCCATGTTCATCGTCGCGTTACCGATGGCCGTTCTGTTCGGCGCCGCTGTCGCCATCACCACGCTGCACGACAAGCGAGCCTCCAAGCGCGCACTCGCAGACACTTCATCGACCTTTTGAAACGCGGAGCCATTCATGTTCGGCTTGTCCTTCGAAAAGCTGTTTCTGGTAGCCATCATCGCCGGGTTGGTACTCGGCCCACACCGACTACCCGGATACGCACAGCAACTCGGCCAGTACGTCCGTAACCTACGCAACTTCGTCGACGCCACCCGCAGCGCAGCGGAACGCGACATGGGAATTCCGTTGCAGCGCACCGAATGGGAGTCGTTCGACCTTCGTCAGTACGACCCCCGCCGCATCGTCAGCGACGCACTCCAGGAGCCCGATGCCGGACGACCGGAAATCGTGGTCACGCAGGAGCTACTCGACGAGGCCAGCCGTGTGAGGCCGGGCCAGAAGTACCTGATCACGGGCACGTCGTCGCATCCGCGGCGAATATCGGTCGACTCGCTTCCGGTCGACGACCCGAGACGTATCGCCGCTCAGTCGGTGCCGGTAGCGCCGTCGGAGTGAACCTCGACCGCCGATGAGTTTCGGGTGCCTGCTCGGTCCATTTCCCGTACTTCAATCATCTACGACGGGAGCGCACGTGCTACAGCTAGTACGAGTCCAGAATTTCAACGTCTCCAGCGACGGCGTCGCGGCGGGGGTGAATCAGAGCTTCGAGAGCCCGTTCGGATTCGACCACTCCGGCATGTTCGCGTGGGCCGGTGCCACCGCAAGCTGGCCGAATCGCACCGATCCGGGCGGCACCCGCGGTCTCGACGACTATTTCACACGGGACTTCGCGCACAACATCGGCGCCGAGATCATGGGCCGCAACAAGTTCGGGCCGCAACGGGGGCCGTGGGAGAACCTCGAGTGGGAGGGCTGGTGGGGTGACGAACCGCCCTTCCACACACCCGTTTTCGTTCTCACGCACCACGAACGCCCGTCGATCACGCTCGGCGAGACGACCTTCCATTTCGTCGACGCCGACGCCGCAACCGTGCTCGACCAGGCGAAGAAAGCGGCCGACGGCCGGGACGTGCGATTGGGTGGTGGCGTCACCACCATCCGCGAGTTCCTCGACGCGGACCTCGTCGACACCATGCATGTAGCCGTGTCCGACTTGGAGCTCGGGGACGGACTGAAGCTCTGGGAATCGCCCGACGAGCTGAACGACCGTTTCGAACACGAGATCGTCCCCAGCCCCAGCGGCGTCACGCACCATCTGTTCTGGCGTAGGTAGTCGGGGCCGCGATCCCTTGAATGGTTCATCCATACGATCTGATGGCTTGGAAGCGCCATCGATGCGGGGGTGGCCGCGCGCCCGGCCGGAGCGAGGGCGTCCCTTGGTCACTCCGAGTGACCGAATGTCACCCTCGCTCCGGAAAGCCCGGGGAAAGCAAAAGCCCCTACTTCCGGCCCCAATTCTCGATCCACTCGATGGCGGTGAGCTTTCCCGGCTGCGCGCCGTGGAGCTTGGCGGATTCCTCGGCACCTCGGACGCGCCGGGCGAAGTCGAGGACGTTCCGACGCAACAGGTCCTCGGCGCTCTCGCCGCCGTGACTGTGGTCGACCCCGATGTGGACGGTGCGCAGGTCGTCGGGGACGAGTTCGTCGGGCAGCCCGGCCTTCGTAGCACGCGCAACGACCTTCTGCGCCAACGCGAGTGCGGGCTGGGCCATCGCGATGCCGTCGAGGCAGGATCCGCGGGCCTTCTCGGCCGCCTTGCGTTCCTCCCACGCCTTCTCCTGCGTGGCGACGTCGATCGGACCCGTCGAACCGTCGGTCAGATGGGGTGTCCGGTGGGTCAGTTTGGTCACCAACCCGGCGGCGACGTCGTCGACGTCGAACGCGTTCTCCTCGGCGTCCTGCGCGATGCGCGAGTGGAAGAGTACCTGCAGCAGGATGTCGCCGAGTTCCTCCTTCAGATCGACGAGGTTGCCGCTGTGGATGGCGTCGAGCAGCTCGTAGGTCTCTTCGAGGAGGTAGCCACTGAGCGACGCATGTGTCTGCTGCGCTTCCCATCCCCCGATCGTGCGGAGGCGATCCATCAGCACCACAGCTGCGATGAGGTCGTCGCCGGGTAGCTTGGGCGACTCGACGACGCGGTCACCGCGCCTGATCCGTTCCAGCACATCGGGATTGCGGGGATCGGTGCTGACGAGCACGGCGGCGGACCCGTCGGCCCGCGCGGTCCCGGAGAAGAGCCATCTGGTCCGCACCGGTACTTCCTCGGTGAATTCCACTACCCCACTGAGGAATTCGATTGCCTCGGCCGGGACCATCGTCGGCCGGGCCGGATCGAGCAGCACTACCGTCATCACACCCCCACAGTCTGCTCCAGCAGCACCGATCGAGACGGCTTGCCGTCCAAGGACAAGATCAGATCGGCGATGAACTGGACCAGTTCGACGTCGCGTACACGGGCGGCGCCGACGCCACCACCCTCGACCCGCGGCAGTGGCAGCTGCACGACGCCGGTGGTGGCACGGTACTGCGCGTTCGGGTAGAGCCGCTTGAGGCGAATCTGTTTGGAGTCGGGAAGATCCATCGGAGCCAGCTTGACCTGGGTTCCCGCGACAGTGATGTCGGTGAGGGCGTACTCCTTCGCGATGAGCCGAAGTTTCGCGACCGACACCAACCGTCCGACTTCCTCGGGCAGCGGACCGTATCGGTCGGTCAGCTCGTCGACGACAGCCTTGATCTCGTCGGAATCCGATGCGGCAGCGAGCTTTCGGTACGCCTCCAGCCGAAGCCGATCGCTGGTGACGTAGTCGGGCGGGATGTGCGCGTCGACCGGAAGATCGATACGTACCTCCTTGGGCGCCTCGTCCGTCGTGATGGGCTTGCCGTCGGCCGCCGCGCGGTAGGCCTCGACGGCCTCACCGACGAGCCGCACGTACAGATCGAATCCGACGCCTGCCACGTGACCGGACTGCTCGGCGCCGAGAACGTTACCGGCGCCGCGGATTTCGAGGTCCTTCATCGCGACGGCCATACCGGCACCGAGATCGGAGTTCTGCGAAATGGTCGCGAGCCTGTCGTACGCGGTCTCGGTCAACGGCTTCTCGGCCGGGTACAGGAAGTACGCGTATCCCCGTTCCCGGCTTCGCCCGACGCGTCCTCGCAGCTGATGCAGCTGCGACAGACCGAGGGAATCACTGCGTTCGACGATGAGTGTGTTGGCATTGGAGATGTCCAGGCCGGTCTCGATGATGGTGGTACACACCAGCACATCGGTCTCGCGCTGCCAGAAGCCCTGCACCGTCTTCTCCAGCGTCTCCTCGTTCATCTGGCCGTGAGCCGTCGCGACGCGCGCCTCGGGCACCAGGTCACGAATACGCTTGGCTGCCTTGTCGATCGAGCTGACACGGTTGTGGACGAAGAACACCTGGCCGTCGCGCAGGAGTTCGCGTCGGATGGCCGCGGCCACCTGCTTGTCGTTGTACGCACCGACGTACGTGAGGATCGGATGGCGCTCCTCGGGCGGGGTGAGGATGGTCGACATTTCCCGGATGCCGGCGAGGCTCATCTCCAACGTACGGGGAATAGGCGTCGCCGACATCGTCAGGACGTCGACGTGCGTCCGCAGCGACTTGATGTGCTCCTTGTGCTCGACGCCGAATCGCTGCTCCTCGTCGACGATGACGAGACCGAGGTCCTTCCACGTGACACCGGTCTGCAACAGGCGGTGCGTTCCGACGACGATGTCGACGGTCCCGTCGGCGAGACCGGTCATCACCTCTTTGGCGTCGGCGCCGTGGGTGAAGCGGGACAGACCTTTCACCGTCACCGGGAACGACGCCATACGCGCCTGGAACGTCTGCAGATGCTGCTGCGCCAGAAGGGTTGTCGGCACGAGCACGGCGACCTGCTTCCCGTCCTGCACTGCCTTGAACGCCGCGCGCACCGCGATCTCGGTCTTGCCGTATCCGACGTCGCCGAGGATGACGCGGTCCATCGGAACCGCCTTCTCCATGTCGGCCTTGACTTCGGTGATGGCCGTCATCTGGTCCATCGTCTCGGTGAACCCGAACGCGTCTTCCATCTCGCGCTGCCAAGGCGTATCCGGACCGAATGCGTGACCTGGCGCGGCCTGGCGTGCGGCGTACAGCTGCACGAGCTCGCCTGCGATCTCGCGAACGGCTTTGCGCGCCTTGCGTTTCGTGTTGGCCCAGTCGGATCCGCCGAGCTTGCTCAGCGCAGGCAGCTCACCGCCGACGTAGCGCGAGAGCTGGTCGAGCGAGTCCATCGGCACGAACAACCGGTCACCGGGATGACCGCGCTTGCTCGGTGCGTATTCGATGACGAGGTACTCCCGACGCGCACCGCCGACCGTCCGCTCGATCATCTCGACGAACCGGCCGATGCCGTGCTGATCGTGTACGACGCTGTCGCCCGCGACCAGTGCGAGCGGGTCGACCTGATTCCGCCTCTTGGCGGGCATCTTTCGGCCTTCGGCCGCGGTGACGCGGTTGCCGGTGAGGTCGCTTTCGGTGACGACGACGAGCCCAGCGTCGGGCAGAATCAGTCCCTCGTGCAGCGAACCGCACAGGACGCTGACGACGTCGGGCAGCGGCTCGGCACCCGAGTCGATGTGCGCCGCAGGCACATCCGCCTCGCCGAGTCGCTCGATGATGCGCGTAGCGGTGCCTGCCCCGGCGACGGCGATGACGGCGCGACCGCCCGTCGACACATGTCCGCGCAACATCGCGAAGACACCGGCCAGTAGTTCCTCGGAGCCGCGGACCTCGGGGACACCTTCGATGGCGAGTTCGACCTCGTCGTCACTGCCCGATGCCAGCGGACTGATGGTCCACCACGGGCGACCGTGTGCCTCGGCGGATTCTCGAACCTGCCGCAGCGAGCGATAGGCGGATGCACCGAGATCGAGGCCGACACCGCCCAGGCTGGACGTATCGAGTGTCGACGCGTCGAGCGGGGCCGCGCCGCCGACGGACGCCGCCGTCCACGACGCTTCGAGAAATTCCTGCCCGGTGCGCACCAGATCGGTTGCGCGCGTACGGATTCGCTCGGGATCGCAGAGCAGGACGTGAGCACCGCGCGGAAGAATGTCGGCGAGTAGTTGGAGTTCGCCGTGCTGAAGCAACGGCAGCAGCGCCTCCATACCTTCGACCGGGACGCCACCGGACAATTTGTCGAGCATCTCGACGAGGGCCGCGTCGGCCTGGTTGTCCGCGCTCAGCGCCGCGGCGCGATCGCGGACTTCCTGCGTCAGGATCAGTTCGCGACACGGCGGGGCGATGACCGAATCGACCTGGACGTCGGCCAGAGATCGCTGATCGGCGACGGAGAACGCGCGGAGCTCGGTGACCTCGTCGCCCCAGAATTCGACGCGCACCGGGTGATCGGCCGTCGGCGAGAAGATGTCGAGGATGCCGCCGCGGACGGCGAACTCTCCGCGTTTGCCGACCATGTCGACGCGGGTGTAGGCGAGCTCGACGAGGCGGTGGATCAGGCCGTCGAAGTCGGTCTCGACGCCGACCTTCAGCGTGATCGGCTCGATCTCCCCCAGCCCCGGAGACATCGGTTGTACGAGGGAGCGGACCGTCGTGACGATGACCTGGATGGGCGGGCCGTAATCGGCGTCGTCGGGACGCGCGAGGCGGCGCAGCACCTGCAGTCGCTTGCCGACGGTGTCCGCGCTGGGCGAGAGACGCTCGTGCGGCAGCGTCTCCCATGACGGGAACTGCACCACCGAGTCACCGAGGATCTGCTCGAGTTCGGCGGTCAGCTCGTCGGCTTCACGCCCGGTCGCGGTGACCACCAAAACCTGCGTCCGCTCGGCCATCGCTGCCGCGACGAACGGCCTCGACGCGTTGGGGCCGACCAGAGTGCGTTCGGCGGCACCCACCGCCTCGGCGACGGACTGCAGCGTCGCGTCAGCGAGAGCGACGCGCGCGAGACCCGACAGATGAAGCGAAGAATCGGAAGGCAACTGCGGGGCTCCTGAGCAAGATCGGCACGACTGTCAGTCCGGCATCTACCCCGCAGGACGGGGCGGAAAACCGGCGATCGCGCTCGATCCTATCCGGCCCTACCGGGCGAAGCGGAAGCCCTAGTGCCGGATGACCCGTCGTGCTGCGAACTCACGGAAGTACTCGAGCTTGCCCGGCGTCACGAGAGACGGCAGCAGGTAGTACCACAGACGTTCCATGCGCGACGGCAACTCGGCGGTGTTGGCCGTGGCCACAGCCACCATGTGTACGCCGGTCAGGATCTCGAGAACCAGCGAGCCGATGGTCCTGGAGTCGGCGGTCGAATCGATGTCGCCCTGCTTGATGGCCTTGGCCGCCAGGGTGTCGAACGCATCCGCCCACCCGGCCATGACGTTGCCCTGGGTTCCGCGGTAGTCGCCGATCTGGTGGCTGAGCCGCAGCATGGCCGACACCATGGGATCGCTGACCGACAGATCCACCACGATGTAGGAGATACCGATCGCTGCTTCGAGCGCGGGGATGCGGCCGTCGTTGAACTGCCTGCACGCCGTCGTCAGTCGCGTGTTTCCCTCGTCGATGACCGCGCGGGCCAGCTCTTCCTTCGACCCGAAGTGGAAGTACAGAGCACCCTTGGTGACCTGAGACTGGGAGATGATCTCGCTGAGACTCGCATTCGCGTAGCCGAGACGCAGGAATACGTTCGCTGCGCCCGCCAAGACGGTGTCGCGAGTTATCTCGGCGCGGGCCTGTCTGACCATTGATTCCGCCTTCGCAATACTGGGCCGCCACTGCGCAAATTACGAACGAACGGTACCACCCGGTGGCTTTACGGCCTCTCTCAACTTGCTTCCGGTCCGAACAATTATCACCTGCACGTGTGACGTGCACCTCACCGCAGTGAAAGCGACTGTACTCGCTCTTTTGCTCACGAGAGTGAAAATGGACCGCTCATTCCTCGCCCAATTGCGGTGCAGCCTCCAGATTGGTGAGACCGTTCCAACACAGATTGACAACGTGAGCCGCTACCACTTCCTTGGACGGTTCACGGACGTCGAGCCACCACTGTGCCGTCATCGACACCATGCCGACGAGTGCCTGCGCGTACAGAGGAGCGAAACCGGCATCGAATCCGCGACGCGTGAAGTCGCCCGCGAGTATGTGCCCGACCTTGCTGACGGCGTCGTTGAGCAGGGACGAGTACTTGCCGTCGGCAGCGGCGACGGGAGAGTCTCGCACCAGGATGCGGAAGCCGTCGGTGCGCTCTTCAACATACGTGAGCAGGGCCAACGCGACACGTTCGACGCGGATGCGGGACCTGTTGTTCTCGAGCGACGACGTGATCATCCACAACAGAGTGGACATCTCGCGGTCGACGATAACGGCGTAGAGGCCTTCCTTACCGCCGAAATGTTCGTAGACGACGGGCTTGGACACGTGCGCGCGACCGGCGATCTCCTCGACCGACGTCGCCTCGTACCCGCGCTCGGCGAACAACGAGCGACCGATCTCGATCAACTGCTCGCGGCGCTGCGTACCGGTCATGCGGACGCGCGGCGGACGCTCGGGTTCGGACATGACAGCCTCCCACGGTTCTCGCTCGTCCCCCCGACCGTCGCGGAGCCTCTGTCACGAGCCTAATGGTGCGTCGGACACGTTTTACGGCAGCGGTTCGACTGACAACCACATCTCATGCGAGACTCGTTGCGCTCGGCGGTGGAGCCGTGGCTGCGTAACCTGGGTGATCGGGTCGCGGGGTCACTACGAAACCGCTGGTCATGATCCGCCGTGGTGTAATGGCAGCACCTCTGATTTTGGTTCAGATAGTTCAGGTTCGAGTCCTGGCGGCGGAGCGAAGAAGCCTTTGGATCAGTCATGCGCGATTTTCGCCGAGGAGCTCAGTTGCCAGTGCACACCGCCGTGGTCGTTCTCGCAGCGGGTGCAGGCACCCGAATGCGGTCGAAGACTCCGAAGGTTCTCCACGCACTCGCCGGCCGCACGATGCTCGCCCACGCGCTGCACGCAGCCGCCGACCTGGGGCCGGACTACCTCGTCACCGTCGTCGGCCACGACCGCGAGCGTGTCACCGAGGCCGTCGACGAGCTCGGCGTCGAACTAGGACGCACCATTCACACGGCCGTCCAGGACAAGCAACTCGGTACCGGCCATGCGGTGCAGTGCGGCCTGCAGGCACTGCCCGAGGACTTCGAGGGCACCGTCGTCGTCACCGCCGCGGACGTGCCCCTTCTCGACGGCCACACCCTGAAGGCTCTGCTCGACGAGCACCTCAGCGCTCCGACCAAGGCCGCCGCGACGATCCTGACGTTCGTCCCCGCCGACGCCAACGGATACGGGCGCATCGTGCGTACCGACGACGGTGAGGTCGGCGAGATCGTCGAGCACTCCGACGCCACCCCCGAGCAGATCTCGATCACCGAAGTCAACTCCGGTGTCTACGCGTTCGACGCGGCCGCACTGCGTACGGCACTCGGACGGATCAGTACGCAGAACGCGCAACAGGAGCTGTACCTGACCGACGTGGTCAAGATCAGCAAGAGCAGCGGCTTGTCCGTCTACGGCACGCAGCTCGCCGACCCCGACCTCGTCATGGGCGTCAACGACCGCGTTCAGCTCGCGCGCGTGACGGCCGTGCTGAACCGCCACATCGTCGAGAAGCACATGCGGGCGGGCGTGACCGTCGTCGACCCGTCGACGACGTGGATCGACATCGACGTCACTCTCGGCGCGGACGTGCGTCTCGAGCCGGGAGTGCAGTTGCTCGGCAACACGCACGTCGGCGAGGACGCCGTCGTCGGCCCGGAGACCACGCTGCGCGACGTCGTCGTCGGCGATCGCGCCTGCGTCGTTCGCACGCAGGCAGAGCTGGCACACATCGGGCCCGGCGCCACCGTCGGGCCCTTCGCATATCTCCGTCCGGGGTCGGAGATCGGCACCGGCTCCAAGGTGGGCACGTTCGTCGAGACGAAGAACTCCACCATCGGCAACCATTCCAAGGTCCCGCACCTGACCTACGTCGGCGATGCGACGATCGGCGAACACTCCAACATCGGAGCGTCGTCGGTCTTCGTGAACTACGACGGCGTCAACAAGGCGCGGACCGTGGTCGGCTCTCACGTACGCACGGGATCGGACAACATGTTCGTCGCTCCCGTCCGCGTGGGCGACGGCGCCTACACCGGAGCAGGAACAGTGCTCCGCAACGATGTACCACCGGGGACGCTCGCCGTTTCCGCTGGTTCCCAGCGCAACATAGAGGGCTGGGTCGAGAAGAAGCGTCCAGGCACGGCCGCAGCGGAAGCTGCAGCACGCGCACTGGCCGCCGAGTCGCATGAATCGAAGGACGGCGAACAGTAGTGACCACCCCTAATTGGATCGACAACCAGAAGAACCTCATGCTCTTCTCGGGTCGAGCCCATCCGGAACTCGCACAGCAGGTGGCGAAAGAACTGGGGATCGAAGTCACCCCTCAGACAGCGCGGGACTTCGCCAACGGCGAGATCTTCGTCCGCTTCGAGGAGTCGGTTCGCGGCTCCGACGCATTCGTGCTGCAGAGCCACCCGTTCCCACTCAACACCTGGTTGATGGAACAGCTCATCATGATCGACGCTTTGAAGCGTGGTTCGGCCAAGCGCATCACCGCGATCCTGCCGTTCTACCCGTACGCCCGCCAGGACAAGAAGCACCGTGGCCGCGAACCGATCTCGGCTCGCCTCGTCGCCGACCTGCTGAAGACCGCAGGCGCCGACCGCATCATCACCGTCGACCTGCACACCGATCAGATCCAGGGCTTCTTCGACGGCCCCGTCGATCACATGCACGCGCACAGCCAGCTCGCCGAGCACATCCGCGACAAGTACAGCCTCGAGCACATCACCGTGGTCTCCCCCGACTCGGGCCGCGTCCGCGTCGCCGAGAAGTGGGCCGACAGCTTCGACGGCGCACCGCTCGCCTTCATCCACAAGACGCGTGATCCGTTGGTGCCCAACCAGGTCAAGTCCAACCGCGTCGTCGGTGACGTCGAAGGCCGCACCTGCATCCTGATCGACGACATGATCGACACCGGCGGCACCATCGCCGGGGCCGTCAAGGTCCTCAAGGAAGCCGGCGCAGGCGACGTCGTCATCGCCGCCACCCACGGCGTCCTGAGCAACCCAGCCGCAGAGCGTCTGGCTGCATGCGGTGCCAAGGAAGTCGTCGTCACCAACACCCTGCCGATCACCGAGGACAAGCGCTTCGACACGCTCACCGAGCTGTCCATCGCGCCGCTCCTCGCCCGCACCATCCGCGAGGTCTTCGAAAACGGTTCCGTCACAAGCCTGTTCAACGGATCTGCATAGGCTTCGGCAGTCCGCTCGGTATTTTTTCGCACCGTCCCGCACATCCCCCCTGGTCGAATGAGCTTGATCACTACGGTGATCGAAAAGCGCAGTTCGGCCGGGAGGGGGTGTGCGGGACGGCTTGCGTTGTGCCCTAAGATGGTTCGTCGTGATCGACGCACAAACTCTGGACAGCCCGGCTGCAACTTCTACCGTCCGAATCGCTCGTTGGACCCCGGGTGGGTGCGTCTGGTGCGGAAGCACCGACTCGATCGAGGATTATCGCAACGAGCCTCGCTGCGGCCTGTGCCGTGAAAAAGAGGCCATCATCGACGAGGCCAAGCACTTCATCGGCATGTACGGCCTCCGCCCCCTCGGCGGCACGCTCGCATCGGACGACGAGGAAGAGCGTGAGTACCGCGTCACCGCTCGTGACGCCCGCGCCGTCCTGAACAGCATCCGCCTCGAGAAGCTGCCGGACCCGGCCGCCGTCCGCAAAGCGTTGCGCCCCAGGGCCGCTGCGGCCGTCGCTGCCCCGCGTGTGGCTCCGAGCACCTCGTCGTCTTCGTCCTCGGCACCCGCGAAGGCACCCGCACCGAAAAAGGCGCAGGCCGGTGTCACCGGCATCGACCTGATCGAGCTGCAGTCGCGCGTTCAGAAGCTGCTCGGTCAGCTCACCGGAATCGACGAGCAGATCGCCGCACTCGACGGCCAGCAGAGCCTGCCCGCTCGTGCGCGTCTGAAGGATCTCGACAAGCAGCGCACGACGGTACTGACGACCCTCGCCGCACTCGAGAAGGCTCGTCGCCGCACCAACTGACCTCCCCATTACGCAAATGCATATGCATTTGCGTGGAGTTGTCGGTGAGTAGTGTGGGTCGGGTGTTCAGGTCGCTCACGCGCTTTCAGATCGCCCTCGACGTCGGTTTCGCCGTCGTCTTCATGGTGCTTCTGTCCAGCGCGGCGATCGCACACAACGGTGTCGCCGCCATCGTCGTCCTCGTCGGATACGGTGTGGCACTTGCGTTGCGGAGGCTGTCCCCGGCGTCGGCGCTCGGTCTGTCGTGGATCTGCGCGGTCGGTCAGATGGCCGCGGGCCTCGGCACCCAGGCAGCCAACATCGCCATCCTGTTCGTGCTCTTCGCGACGGCCGCGTACGGATCCACTCGTATCCGTCAGCTCGGCCTGGCGTCGGTGGTGGTGGGCGGTGTCGTCGCCGCACTGTTCCTCACGTTCGTCGGCGGCGACGCAGACTTCCTGTACGCGGGCACGCGCACCGCGGGCGAGTACGTCCGCCAGCTCGTCATCGTGCTCGTCGGCTCGTGGGCGGTACTCGGGCTGTCGTGGTCGCTCGGCCGCATCGCGCTGGCGAATCGCACCACGATCGAGGAGAAACATCAACGGGCCCTGGCCGAGATGGAACAGGCACAGGCGTTGCAGGACATGGCCGTCGAGCACGAGCGCAACCGCATCGCCCGCGACATGCACGACATCGTCGCGCACTCCCTCGCCGTCGTCATCGCGCAGGCCGACGGCGCCCGCTACGCACGCGCCTCGGACCCCGAGTCGGTCGACAAGGCCCTCGGAACCATCGGGGCCACCGCGCGCGACGCGTTGCGCGACGTCCGCGGAGTGCTCGCCCAACTCCGCCACAGCGCCGACGACGTCCCCGCAACCGAGTCGCAGGACCTCGGCACACTCGTGGATCGCATGCGCACGGCGGGGCTGCGAATCGACCTCACCGGCGCAGACGACGTCGAAGCGCTCGGTGCGAGTGGACAGCTCACGTTGTACCGCATCGCGCAGGAGGCGTTGACCAATGCTCTCCGACACGGGGATTCGTCGCACCCGGTCTCGGTACACCTGGCGTCCGACGACGCAGGCACGACCATGACCGTGCGCAACCGCGTCCGCAGCACCGAAGGTTCGGGCGGACACGGCCTGGTAGGAATGCGTGAGCGGGCAGCACTGTCCGGGGGAACGTTGACGACCGGTCTCGACGAAGGAGTATGGACACTCGTGGCACGAATCCCGTTAGCCCGATGACACGGATCCGCGTCGCGCTCGTCGACGACCAGCAACTGTTTCGAGCAGGCATCAGGATGCTCGTGTCGTCGCAACCCGATCTCGAGTTCGTCGGCGAAGCCGGAAACGGCCGTGAGGGAGTCGACTTGGCGACGACAGCATCCCCCGACGTCGTGCTGATGGATATCCGCATGCCCGTGCTGGACGGTATCGCGGCCACCGAGGAGATCGTCGCCGCGTCGGCGACTCCCCCGAAGATCGTGGTGCTGACGACCTTCGACCTCGACGAAAGCGCAGCGCGCGCCATCAAGGCGGGCGCGAGCGGATTCGTGCTCAAGGACGCGGACCCCGAGTTCCTGCTGGCCGCCATCCGCACGGTGCATGCAGGAAATTCGGTGATCGCAGCGTCGGCGACGACGGCGCTGCTGAACCACTTCACCGAGACACCTGCCGACCCGGTCGTTCCGGAGCCGTTCACTCGCTTGACCGCCCGCGAACAGGAGATCTTCCGGCTCGCGGCGAAAGGCATGAGCAACTCCGAGATCGCGACGAGCGAGTACCTCAGCGAGGCGACGGTCAAGACCCACATCAGCCGAATCTTCACCAAACTCGACGTGCGTGACCGAGTGCAGTTGGTGGTGTACGCGTTCGAGCACGGGTTGGTGCGCTGACGCACCCGTACCCACACATCATCCCCGAGATGTACGACGACTGGCCTGCAGCCTGATTCTTCTGCGGCCGCGCAGTTCTAGCGTTTCAGGCATGACAACACATCCGCCCGTCGCTCGGGTACACCAGGTTCGCAAAAGCTACGGGGACTGGGCGAACACCGTCCACGCTCTCGACGGCGTGTCCCTCGACATCCATCGCGGCGAGTTCACCGCGATCATGGGGCCGTCGGGCTCCGGCAAGTCGACGCTGATGCATGTCATGGCCGGCTTGGACTCGGTCACGTCCGGCTGCGTCGCGCTCGCCGACACCGACATCACCGATCTCGGCGACGACGCCCTCACCGAACTGCGGCGTCGGCAGATCGGGTTCATCTTCCAGTCGTTCAATCTCGTTCCGACGCTGGACGTCCGGGCGAACATCATGTTGCCGTTCGAGCTCGACGGCCGCGCACCCAGCGATGCGGAAGCGGCCTGGGTCGAGCATCTGATCTCGACGCTCGGACTCGGTGCACGAACGGGTCATCGGCCACATCAATTGTCCGGCGGACAACAGCAACGCGTCGCGATCGCTCGGGCACTCGGGTCGCGTCCACACCTGATCTTCGCCGACGAGCCCACCGGGAATCTCGACTCCCGCACCGGACGCGAAGTGCTGTCGCTGCTCGCCGCAGCCGTGCGCGAGTACGGACAGTCGATCGTCATGGTCACCCACGACCCCGTCGCAGCCGGATACGCCGATCGCATCGTGTTTCTCGCCGACGGACACATCGTCGACGAGCGTCGCCGATCGACACCCGAACAGATCTCCAGTTACATGCTCGCGATGGAGACGGCGGCATGAGGGCGATGACGAACTCGTCCGGACGACGAGAGCACGGTGCGAGCATTCTGGTGACGGCATTGGCGTCGTTCTTCGGTGTCGTCCTGATCCAGGCGACGGCGTTCCTGCTCGACATCTTCGGCGACGACGGCGAGGGCTCGGTCGCGATCGCACTGTACTGCGTCGCCATGGTCTTCATTCTGCTGGCGTTGTACGTTGCTGCGGTCGTCACGGCCAACACCTTCGGGGCCATCGTCGCGGGACGCACCAAAACCATTGCGTTGCTCCGACTTCTGGGCGCGTCCGGCCGCGAGCTACGCCGTTCGGTGTCGCGCGAAGGACTGTCCGTCGGATTCTTCGGAGCGGCAGTCGGACTCGTGGTGGGCGTCGCATCCAGCCACCTCGCGCGGGCGATTGCCGTGTCTGCCGGCAAGCTGCCCGACGTCGCCTACACGACGGTTCAGCCCCTGGTTGCGATGCCCGTCGTCATCGTCGTCGGAACCACGTGGGCCGCGTCGTACATCGGGGCGAAACGGGTACTGGACGTCACGCCGATCCAGGCCACCGGTGCCGTCGTCGACGTGCCAGGAGGCAATGCGCCACGACGCACCGCGCGTACGGCGTCGGCGATCGTCCTGATCGCGGGAGGCGTGATTCTGCTCGGCCTGGGTGTCGTCGTCGGAACCGTCACGCCCGCAGGTGTTCTCGTTGCGTTCGCCGGCGGGGCCGCGTCGTTCACGGGAGTCATGGTGGGTGCGCATCGGATCGTGCCGTGGTTGCTGCGGGTGGTGGGTCGACTGTTCGGAGCCTCGCCGTCGGCGCGGCTGGCGTCAGCCAACGCCACGCGGTACCCCGGACGGAGTACGCGCACCGCGCTGGGTCTGCTGATCGGCGTGACGCTGGTGGTGACGTTCTCCGTCGCGATGTACAGCTACCGGTCGATGCTCGAGAACGAGTTCAGCGCCGAGTCGCTCGATCAGGTTCTGACCGTCACCGTCGGCATCATGACCGGCTTGATCGGGTTCTCCGGTGTGATCGCCGCGGTCGGAATGGTCAACAACTTGTCGCTCAGCGTCATGCAGCGGACCCGCGAGCTGGGGCTGTTGCGCGCACTCGGCTTCACGCGCAAGCAGATTCGCAGCATGATCGTGTCCGAGAGCGCGCAGATGGTGATCGCATCGATGGGGTTCGGGCTGCTGCTCGGCATCGTCTACGGGTGGGCCGCGGCGCAGTCGCTGCTGGGGTCGATCGCGCAGTCGGGCATCACGGTGCCGACACTCCCGTGGGCCGTCATCGCGGGGACGGTGCTGTGCGCCGCAGTGCTCGCCCTCGTCGCATCGCTGGTCCCGTCGCGTCGAGCCACCAGGATCTCGCCGGTCGTCGCGCTGAGTGAGGCATAGCCACCCGTGCGTGGAAAATCGTAGCCCAGGCCAACTATTCGCGCACGGGCGGCGCAGCCGCCCTTCGCGCAAGGATCAACGCGAATCGATCCTGCGGATCGGTCCAGAACTCGTCGACGCGGAAGCCCGCGTCGACGAGTTCCTGTTCGATACCGTCGCGCCGGAACTTCGCCGAGATCTCCGTCCGCAGTTCCTCGCCGTCCTCGAAGGTGACGTCCAGATCGAGATCGTCGATCCGGACGTATTGTGTTCCCTTGGCACGAAGGCGCATCTCGATCCACTCGGCCTCGGGGTTCCACAGTGCGACGTGCTCGAACTTCTCGGGATCGAAGTCGGCACCCAGGCGAGAGTTGAGTACCGACAACACGTTCCGATTGAATTCGGCCGTGGTACCGATCGAGTCGTCGTAGGCCGGAACGAGAACGTCGGGCTCGATCACCAAACCCACTCCCAGAACGAGGAATTCGTCGGCGACGAGTGCCTGCGCGATGTCGGCGAGAAAGACCGCTCTCTCGTCGGGCACGAGGTTGCCGAGCGTGCCGCCGAGGAATGCGATGGTCCGACGTCCGTCGGCAGGCAAGTTGTGCAGCGTGTCGGTGAAATCGCTGACGATCCCCTGTATCTCGAGCGCGGGAAACTCCTGCGAGAGCTGCTCGATCGCTCCCGTCAACGCGGACGGTGACACGTCCTGCGGAACGTACTTGCGCAGCGAGCCGTGCTTCGTTCCGGCGGCAAGCAGCAGACGGGTCTTGTCCGACGAGCCGGAACCGAGCTCGACGAGAATCGCGGCGTCGGTGCGCTCGGCGATGTCGTACGCGTGCGCTTTGATGAGAGCACGCTCGGTGCGGGTCGGGAAGTATTCGGGGAGTTCGGTGATCTGCTCGAACAGCTCGCTGCCCGCGGCGTCGTAGAACCATTTGGGCGACAACCACTTCGGCGACGCCGTCAGACCCTGCCGCACATCGGCGCGTAGATCGTCGAGCAGCCGTTCCGGCGAGATGTGGACGTCGAGCGCGGTGTCGGACATGAGTCTCCTTCGGTCAAAGATCGGTGATGTCGATGTGACCCGGTCGAGCGCACACGAATCTGTGATCGCCGATCGGGGTCCACGCGGGGTTGTCGTCGAGCGGTTCGGACGCCACGGTGACGGAGTCGCCGGTGTCCAACACCGCGAGCGAGTGATACATGGTGGTGGCGTACAAGGTTCGGCCGTCGCCGAGAAGGAGATTGAGCCGAGGTTTCGGCGACGCGGCCTGAACTCGGGATGCCAACTCACGCAGGGCCTTCTCGGGTTCGTGGTCGCGCAGAAGGTGCCTCAGGATGACCCACAATGCGGCGGAATCCGTCGGAGCGGGCAGCGTCAACAGATCGAGCGTCGGGACCTCGGACGCGAGTTCGACCAGTACCTCGGGAAACCCGAACACGACCCCGTTGTGACTGAAGGCCCACGTGTCGTCGGTGAACGGCGCGCAGGCGCTGCGGTCGACCGGCATGCCGACCGTCGCGGACCGTACTGCGGCGACGACCGCCGTGGATTCGACGCCGGCCAGAACGTCGTCGACGGCAGGATCGGACCAGATCGGCATCGCATTGCGGTAGGAGGACACACCACCTCGACCCCACCACGCGGCACCGAAACCGTCGGCATTGATGGTTCCCCCGCCACGCATGTCCTTCGGTGCGTAGGACTGCACACGCAGAGAATGGGAACCGGCCGTCAGTACGTCACCGACCCCACGGAGGGGTCCGAGATAGCCCAGATGCCTACACATCGACGACGTCTCGCGCACAACGGATTCCGGAGAATATCTGCCTGCGAATCGGATGGTCCCAGTTGCGGAACGTGCCGCGGCAGGCGACCTCGTCGGTGCCGAAGGAACCACCGCGCAGCACGCGATAGTCCCCACTCCAGAACACCTCGGAGTACTCCGCGTACGGGAACGCCTCGAATCCCGGATACGGCTCGAAGCTCGACGACGTCCACTCCCAGACGTCGCCGATCAGCTGCTGCACGCCCTGTGCCGACGACCCTGCCGGGTAAGCGCCGACGTCGGCCGGCTCGAGATGTCGTTGACCGAGATTGGCGTGCGCCTCGGTGGGTTCGGCGTCGCCCCACGGGTATTTGCGCACTGTCCCCGACGTCGGGTCGAACCGCGCGGCCTTCTCCCACTCGGCCTCGGTGGGCAGACGCTTGCCTGCCCATCGCGCATACGCCTCGGCCTCGAAGAAGCACACGTGCACGACTGGCTGATCCGGACGTACCGGCGCCGAGACACCGAACGCCCGACGCCACCACGCACCGCCCGAGTCGCGCTCCCAGAATTGCGGTGCCTGCAGCTTCTCGGCGGTCCGATGCGCCCAGCCGCGTTCGCTCCACAGTTCGGGCCGTTCGTAGCCGCCCGCATCGACGAACGCGGTGTACTGCGCGTTGGTGACGGGGGCGACGTCGATCGCGAACGACGGCACGTACGTCGAATGTGCAGGCCGTTCGTTGTCGAGCGCCCACGGGTCGAGCGAGGTCCCCATCGTGAACTCCCCACCTGCGATGACGACCTCCCCCGACGCGGGCACACGGGCGGGCGGGGGCGGAGGCGCCGTCAGCACGGCAGGGCCGACGCGCAACTGATGCGTCGCCAACATCGTCTCGTCGTGCTGCTGTTCGTGCTGCGCGATCATGCCGAACGCGAACCCGTCGCGTTCGAGTCGACGGCCGTCCAGCGGGCTGGTGTCGAGCACGTCCCACACCTTGTCGCGCACCGTCGAGACGTACGCGCGCGCTTCGTCGGGCGTCAGAAGCGGTAGCGACGGTCGGCTCGACCTGGAGTGCTTGAACGCGTCGTACAGTTCGTCGATGTCGCAGCGCACCGGCTCACGGCCGCCGACGTCGCGAACCAGCCAGAGCTCTTCCTGGTTGCCGATATGCGCGAGGTCCCACACCAGCGGGCTCATCAGCGGCGAATGCTGTGCGATCAGATCCGTCTCGTCGACGCACTGAGTGAGGGCTTCGCTGCGGGCCCGGCTGCGCGTCAGGACCTTCTCGACGGCACTTCTCAGCTGCTCGGTCTCGGTCATACCGGCTCCCTGTCGGTCGAACGTCTCGGAATGGTCGACGTCGGTGTTTCGCCGCGGCGACATCGCTCGGCGGTGAGCATGAGCATCTCGCCGTACTCGACGGAATGTTCGGCGGCGAGGCGCAGCACATCCTCGGCCCCGTGCCGGAATTCGGCGTCGGCGAGGCCGACGCGGGCTGCGTCCGTCCACCGGCCCGACGTCGGACCTGCAATCGAACAGGCCGCGTCGGTGACGGCCGGGCTGGACAACAACGCGTCGAACGCGGCGGCAGGAACGACCCACTGATTGTCCGGCTGCGCGTCGAGATATCGGATCTCGAGATGCCCGCATGCCCGTACGTGCGGAAACAGCGTCGTGAGGTGGTAGTCCAGGTCGGCTTCGGTGGGACGACGGCCGATCGGTGCCTCGTCGGCGATCCAGTCCGCGAACGACATTCCGTCCGGGGCCTCCCAGTTCTCGGTCTCCCCGCGAATACACAGCAACGGCACGTCGACGGCCCAGGCTGCGTAGTCGGTCATGGGGTCACCGGTGCTCGGAACGTCGGTGCGCGACCCGTCCAATTCCAGCCATGTGCGCATGCGCTGCGACGCCCACCCGTCGTCCGGCGCGCCGTGCAGCCGCGGCGAACACGCGAAGGCCGCGACGAATGCAGGACCGATGGCCTCGAGCATCTGCCACCTGCGCGTGACGTCGGCGCGGTCCACCCCGGCGTCGACGCTGATCTGCGTCGCTGCGGTGTTGCACATCATCAATTTGCCGAACGGGCCGATGGTGGTGAAGCGGTTCTCCATCGCGCAGTAGCGCGGCAGAACCAGAAGGCGCCTCGCGGCACGCTCGGTGTCGGCGGGAATAGACGACAGGGCGACGCCGTGAGTGCGGAGCAGATCCTCGACGTGGAGGACGTCGGAATCGACTGCGTCCTGTAGTTCGCGCACCGAAGCGAACGGCGAGCTGGAAAGTTCTATCTGGCCGCCCGGTTCGATCGTGACGGCGCTTCCGCCCCGCAGAGGCGAGGCGGGTGAATCAGGTGAGATGCTGCGCGGCGCGAACTCCCCCAGAGCGGTCGCGAGATGGTCGATCGACGGCCTGTCGCCGTCGGCAGTGTGTGTCAGAAATTCCAATTCGGCACCGATGAGCTGCGGTGGACCGAGTTTGAAACAGACACTTGCGACATATGCTTCGGCCGCTGGGCGCGAACTCAATTCGAGGGACTTCTCGTTGGACGACATGGGAGCCTCCTAGCTCTCGTCTCCACTACCCCGGGTGGTTTCACCGAAAACGCGCGGGCCGTTGGCGCCCGCACGGCTTCCCGTGTGAAAGCCTGTCCTCGACACTAGCCACGAGTTCACCACAGCGCACCGACAAATACCGTCTCCGGAAGGCGCCGAGATGTTCGACCTGGACCGAATCCGTCGCGACACCCCCGCTGCAGAGTCCACCGTGTTCCTCGACAGCGCAGGATCCTCGCTCCCACCGACACCGGTCGTCGAGACCGCCGTCGCGCATCTGCGTCGGGAAGCGGAAGTCGGCGGCTACCGGGCAGCGAACGAACGCATGTCCGATCTCGCGGGCGTCAAGAGTTCGATCGCGACGTTGATCGGAGCACACGCGTCGGACATTGCTTTGAGCGACAGCGCAACTCGCGCGTGGAGCGATTTCTTCTATTCGATCCCGCTGGCCGAGGGCGATCGAGTGCTGCTGTGCGAGGTCGAGTACGCGAGCAACGCGATCGCGGCGCTGCAGCGGGCCGAGGCTGTCGGAGCCGTCGTCGAGTTCGTGCCGAGCGATCCGAGCGGGCAGATCGACCTCGACGCGTTCGAGAAGATGCTCGACGATTCCGTCCGCGTCGTCTCGCTCGTGCATGCACCGACCAACGGTGGACTGGTCAATCCGGCGCGTGAGGTCGCCGAACTGGCTCACCGCCACGACGCGCTCGTACTGCTCGATGCGTGCCAGTCGATCGGCCAGATACGCGTCGACGTGGACGAACTCGGTGTCGACGCACTCAGCGCGACCGGCCGAAAGTGGTTGCGAGGACCGCGCGGCACCGGATTTCTGTACATGCGTCCCGAGTTGGCGACGACCCTCGAGCCGCCCGCTCTCGACTTGCACAGTGCGCAGTGGACGGGCGAGAACGACTTCCGGCTCGCGCCCGACGTGACGCGCTTCGAGTTCTGGGAATGCGACGTCGCGGCCCGGCTGGCGTTGGGTACTGCCGTCGACTATCTGCTCGACATCGGCATCGACGACGTCCAGGACGCCGTCGTCGAACGCGCCGAGTATCTGCGCGCGGCGCTGCGCGGTGTGAGCGGGGTGACCGTGCACGACCTCGGTGAGCGCAAGAGCGGCATCGTCTCGTTCACCGTCGACGGCAAGGCGCCGATCGACGTACGCGACGCCCTCGCCCAGCGAAACGTGACGGTCACCGTCAGCCATCGGCGTTCGACGCTCGTCGACATGACACAGCGTGGGCTCGACGCCGTCGTCCGGGCGTCGCCGCACTACTTCGTCACCGTCGAGCAGTTGGACGAGATGGTTGCGGCGCTTCGCGCCTCGTGAGCGCGAATGTACAGCGGGCTATGTATTCGCGCGCACAGACGACGGAGGCGCCGATCACCGCCAACCATGTGATCGAGGCGTCGAACATCAGGAAAGCCCACACCATCGTCGTCGCGGGCGTCAGAAGCAGCAGACTGCTCGCGGTGGTCGCGCCGCGGCGTCGCACCACGAACAGGTAGACGCCGTACGCACCGAACGTCGACAGCACGACCAGCCAGCCGACGGCCACCCAGAATCCCGACGTCATGGGAGGCGCAACGTCGTCGGTGACGACGTTCCATGCCATGAACAACGTCGCCGCGACCGCGCCCTGAACGAACATCGCGAGCGGGATCGGATCGTTCGTCTGCATCCTGCGCTCGAGCACGGTGCCGACGGACAACGAGAGCATCCCGACGACCGGGAGCAGATACGCCGGCCACGCCGCGCTGCCGCCACCGAGGTCACCCGCGACGACGAGCATCACCCCGCCGAAGCCGACGGCCATCGCGACCGCACGCTCTCGCCCGAACCGCTCGCCGAGCAGACGCGTCGACAACGCGGCGACGACGAGTGGCTGCATCGCGGCGATCAGTGCGGACGTGCCGGCGGGGACCCCGGCCGCGACACCCGCGAAGATGCACGCGAGGTAGAGGAACTGGCAGAAGAAGCCGAGCACCACCTGTCTGCGAACGCTCGTCCACGTCGGGCGCAGTCCCCTGAACCAGCACCACAGCCCCAGGATCACGACGGCGACCATGTATCGCCAGCCCAACAGCGTGTTCGCCGACGTGTAGGCCGTCCCCAGTTCCGCGCCGATGAACCCGGAGCTCCACAGGATCACGAGAGAGATCGAGGCAACAACGTCCGTTCGAGTCATACCAGCGAGGTAACCATACAGGTCTGTATACTTGCAGTGGACCTGTGAAGGAGACCACATGACGAAGGCGCTCACGCCTGCCGGCGAACGCATCCTGACCGTCGCCAGCGCGCTGTTCTACGACCGCGGAATTCGTGCTGTCGGCGTCGACCTCATCGCCGACGAGGCAGGCACGACGAAGAAGACCCTCTACGACCGGTTCGGATCCAAGGACGGCCTGGTCATGCATTACCTGCAGCGGCGCTTCGAACGGTGGTGCTCTTTCGTCCTCGACTACCTGGAGCCACTGCCCGTGGGATCCGAGCGCATCCTCGGCGTCTACGACGCGTTGGCCGCGTGGATGCGCGACAACCATCGCGGATGCGGGTTCGTCAACGCGTTCGCCGAATACGGCGGCACGGACCACCCGGCACTCGACGTCATCCGCTCGGAGAAGGAGTGGACGCGGGCACTGTTCGAGCGCTTGGCCACCGAAGCAGGCCTGGCGTCGCCCCACGAACTCTCGGTGCGACTGTCACTGATCCACGAGGGTGCCGTCGTCATGAGCACCGCGGGAGCACGCGACGACGCCGTCCAAGTGGCGCGCGATGTCGCGACGCGACTCGTGCACGAAAATACGTAGCCACTGTGCATTTTCGTGCACGTGCGCCGCAGGCGCCCATGGTGTAAAGTACTCCGGGTTGTCTCGGCGAGGGTAGGTCCCCGACAGGAACTACCGTGATCGACGCGGCTCGGCCCCTGGGCCTTGCTCGTTCGTGTCTGCCCCGACGAAGCCAAGTCCACCCAGTGAATGCAGGAGCCGTTCTTCATGTCTGACACCAACAACCTCAAGGCGATCGTCCGCACCGAATTCGGCAAGGGCGCAGCTCGTCGCACGCGTCGCGACGGCCAGGTCCCCGCAGTTCTGTACGGACACGGCACCGACCCCCAGCACCTCGCGGTCGACTACCGCGCATTCGCCGCCATCCTGCGTAAGGACGGCACCAACGCCGTTCTGTCGCTCGACATCGACGGCAAGGATCAGCTGGCTCTGACCAAGTCGGTCGTCGTTCACCCGATCAAGCGCACCATCGAGCACGCCGACCTCCTCGTCCTGAAGAAGGGCGAGCGCGTCACCGTCGAGGTCAACATCGTCGTCGAGGGCGATGCAGCTCCGGGCGCACTCGTCACCACCGACACCGCAGCCGTCGAGATCGAGGCAGACGCGCTGTCCATTCCCGAGTCCCTCGAGGTCTCGGTCGAGGGCGCCGAGATCGGCACCCAGATCACCGCAGCCGACCTGACGCTGCCGTCCGGCGTCACCCTGGTGTCCGACCCGGAGACGCTGCTCGTCAACGTCGTCGAGGCTCCGTCCGAGGCTGCACTCGAGGCAGAGGCCGAAGGCGACGAGGCTCCGACCGGCGACGTCGTCGACGAAGAAGGGGCATCCGAGGAAAGCTCCGACGAGAGCTGATCTCACCTGCTCGAAACGCGCCGCTCCCCATGGTCGGGAGCGGCGCGTTTTTCGTTTCGCCGCTCGATGAGAAAGTATGAACACCGTGAACGACACCGCGCTGATCGTCGGCCTCGGCAATCCGGGCCCGCAGTACGAGACAACTCGCCACAACGTGGGCTTCATGGTCGCGGACGTACTCGCGGCACGCATCGGCGCGAAGTTCTCGTCGCACAAGAAGTCGAATTCCGATGTCGTGCAGGCACGTTCGAACGATCGCCCCGTCGTCGTCGCGAAGCCTCGGACGTTCATGAACCTGTCCGGCCAACCCGTCGCGGCGCTGGCGCGCTTCTTCTCCGTCGAACCGGCGAACATCATCGTGATTCACGACGAGCTGGACATCGACTTCGGCACCATTCGACTCAAGGTCGGCGGCGGCGAGGGCGGCCACAACGGATTGCGGTCGATCTCACAGCACCTGTCGACGAAGGACTACCAGCGCGTGCGCGTCGGCGTCAGCCGCCCGCCGGGCCGGATGGATCCGGCCTCCTACGTTCTCAAACCGTTCTCGGCCGCGGAACGCAAGGACCTCGGCGTCATCTGCGAGGAAGCCGCCGATGCGGCCGAACTGATCCTGCGCGTCGGACTGGAGGCCGCGCAGAATCAACTACACATGCGCTGACGCGCTCGTGCGTGCGAATGTGTAGCCCTCTATACATTCGCACGCACGACTAGCCCAGCAACGCAGCCGAATTCGCGCGACGCAGCTTCCCCGACGACGTCTTCGGAATCGAACCCGGCCCGAGCACGGCGACGGTACGCGGACGCACTCCGACCTCCGAGTACACCGCGTGCACGAGTTCGCGCTCGATGCGCTTGACCTCGTCGGGATTCTGATAGTCGTTCGTTTCGACTGCGACCGCGAAGCTTTCGCGCTTCTCCCCCGCGTCGAGCCGGATCGCGACGGCGTTACCCGGCCGCACTCCCTCGACCGACGCGGCGGCCCGCTCGATGTCGGTCGGATAGATGTTGCGGCCGCCCATGATGATGACGTCCTTGATGCGACCGCACACCACGACGAGTCCTTCTTCGGTGAAGTAGCCGACGTCGCCGGTATCGAGCCACCCGTCGGCATCCTGGGTGGGCACGGGACCCTCGACGGTGATGTACCCCGGCGTGACGGCCTTGCCGCGCACCTCGATGATGCCGACACCGCGCGGGGTGAGAACCTGCCCCTCCTTGTCGACGACGCGTCCCTCGAGCCCGGGAACCATCTTGCCGAGCGTCGCCATCCGCCGGACGTTGCCCTTCGTCGCGGGAACGGCACGGCCCATGGCTTCGAGCAGGTCCGCGTCGACGACGTCGAGAACCTGTCCCTGCCCCGGATCCGGAATGGACACTGCCAGCGTCGTTTCCGCCATTCCGTAGACCGGAGCAAGGGCATGTGGATCGAGCCCGTACGGCGCACCGGCCTCCGCCAACGCGATCATGGTGTCGGGGTCGACCGGCTCGGCACCGTTCCACGCGTACCGCAGTGTGCTGAGGTCGAGATCCATACCGTCCTCGGCCTGACGTAGTCGGCGAGCCAACAGCGAGTACGCGAAATTCGGTGCGGCCGTGACGGTTCCGCGATATTTGTGAATCAGCTTGGCCCACAACAGCGGTGAACGCAGGAAGTCGAGTGGCGTCACACTGACGACCTCGGCACCGACCTGCATCGGCACGGTCAGGAACCCGACCATCCCCATGTCGTGGAACAGCGGGAGCCAGCTGATCATGACGTCGGAGTCGACGTCGAACTTGATGCGATCGATCATCGCGTAGGCGTTGACGTAGAAGTTCTCGTGCGTGATCCGCACGGCCTTCGGCGACCCGGTGGATCCGGAGGTCAACTGCTGCAACGCGATATCGGACTCGTCGGTCGGAATCGGGTCGACGTCGCGACCGCCCCCCATGTCCTCGATCTTCAGCACCGTGATGCCGCGCTGCTCGAGCACCGGCGCGGCGATGTCGAACGGCGCGCCGAGGATCACCGCTTTCGCCTCGATCATGGTCACGACCGTCTCGGTGTCCTCACCCCACACCGCCAGATCGGTGCGCGGCGTCGGCTGATGCAGCATGGTGACCGAACCACCGCGCATCCACGCCGCCTGACACGCAGGGGCGATGTCGACGGGTTGACCGGCGAGAATGCCGATGGCGTCACCGTGGCCGATGCCCGCGTCGGCAAGCGCTCCCGCCATCTTGCGCGCCACCCGATGGATCTCGCCCCACGACTGCCGCAACGCCTCGTCGGGTTCACCAGTGACGAGCCCGCGGGGACTGCTCGCCGCCGTGGCGAACATTTCTTCCGTGAACTTGCTCATGGGCGTCTCCTCGCTCGTCCAGCGTCGCGCTTACGGGTATTCCATCGAAGCTCCGTACGGGAACCGTTACCGCTCCTGGCTCCGAGTACCCTGGTACCGGCAACAAACCCCACTCCACCCAAGAAGAGGTTCGCTTGAGTACGCCCGATTCGGTAGACGTCGGCACTACCCCCACCGAGTCGGCACCGAGCCAGCCGAAGAACGCGCACAAGGAACTCGCGTCCGAAGTCGCCCGTCGTCGCACGTTCGCCGTCATCTCGCATCCGGACGCCGGTAAGTCGACGCTCACCGAAGCGCTCGCACTGCACGCCCGTGTCATCTCCGAGGCCGGTGCCATTCACGGCAAGGCCGGTCGTCGTTCGACGGTGTCCGACTGGATGGAGATGGAGAAGGCCCGCGGTATCTCCGTCAGTTCCACGGCGCTGCAGTTCAACTATCAGGTCGATCCGACCGTGGACGACACCAACGTCATCAACCTCGTCGACACCCCTGGTCACGCCGACTTCTCCGAGGACACCTACCGCGTGCTGACGGCCGTCGACGCGGCCGTCATGCTCATCGACGCCGCGAAGGGCCTCGAACCGCAGACCCTCAAGCTGTTCCAGGTCTGCCGCCAGTTCGGTATCCCGGTCATCACCGTGATCAACAAGTGGGACCGCCCCGGCCAGTCGCCGTTGGAACTGCTCGACGAGATCGAGCAGCGCATCGGCCTGACGCCCACGCCGCTGTACTGGCCCGTCGGTATCGCGGGCGACTTCCGCGGGCTTCTCGACGTCCGGGCAGGCAACTACATTCGCTTCACGCGCACGGCAGGTGGCGCGACCATCGCCCCCGAGGAACTGCTCGACGCCGACGCTGCCCTCGCGCGCGAGGGCTCGGAGTGGGAGACCGCGCTCGAGGAGAGCGAGCTGCTCGTCTCGAGCGGACAGGCTCACGATCAGGAATTGTTCCTCGCCGGGCAGACGTCGCCGGTCATCTTCGGCTCCGCGATGCTGAACTTCGGTGTCCGCCAAATCCTCGACACGTTGGTCGCCCTCGCACCCGCGCCCGGCGCACGTGAGGACAACAAGGGCGGCACGCGCGAGGTCACCGACCCGTTCAGCGCCGTCGTCTTCAAGGTGCAGGCGGGCATGGACACCGCACACCGCGACCGTCTCGCGTTCATGCGCGTCGTCTCCGGCGTGTTCGAACGCGGCATGGTCGTCACCCACGCACAGACCGGGAAGCCGTTCACCACCAAGTACGCGCTGACGGTGTTCGGCCGCGAACGCTCCACCGTCGAGAACGCCTACCCGGGCGACGTCGTCGGCCTCGTCAACGCGACCGCGCTGGCGCCCGGGCACACGCTGTTCACCGACAAGAAGGTCGAGTACCCGCCGATCCCGTCCTTCGCGCCCGAGCACTTCGCGGCCCTGCGCGTCGACAGCGCGGACAAGTACAAGAAGTTCCGACGTGCCGTCGAGCAGATGGACTCGGAAGGCGTCGTACAGGTGTTGCGCAACGACATTCGCGGCGACGCCTCCCCCGTGCTCGCTGCCGTCGGCCCGATGCAGTTCGAGGTCGTCACGGCCCGCATGAAGACCGAATTCGGCGTCGACGCCCGTCTCGAGCCGCTCGGTTACTCCGTCGCGCGCCGCACCGACGCCGAGTCGGCCACCGAGCTGGGCCGTCAGCGCGGCGTCGAGGTCTTCACGCGCACCGACGGGGCGTTGCTCGCGCTCGTCAGCGACAAGTGGCGTCTGCAGTATCTCGAGAAGGAAATGCCGGAACTGACGCTAGAGCCACTGGTCGCCGCAGGCGAATAGTGCTCATCCAGCTGCTCGACGCGCAGGTATCCATCGCGGGTCATGCGATTCTCTGGCGGGAGATCATCGGAAACGGGTTCGGGTTGGCGTCGGCGATCGGCGGGATGCGACGCGTCGTCTGGGCGTGGCCGGTGGGCATCGTCGGCAACGCCCTGCTGTTCACGGTGTTTCTCGGCGGCGTGTTCCACACTCCGCAGGCACTCGACCTGTACGGCCAGGCCGGCAGGCAGCTGCTGTTCATCACGGTCAGCGTCTACGGCTGGTGGCGTTGGGCGCGAACCGCACGAACCCACGCACGGCCGGTGATGCCCCACTGGGCGTCGACGCGGGAACGCGTGGCGATGATCGCCGTCATGGTGGTGGGTACCGTCGGCTTCGCGCAGCTCTTCGACTACCTCGGCTCCTACGGAAAGTGGGCCGACGCCTGGATCTTCACCGGCTCGCTGCTGGCCACGTTCGGGATGGCCCGTGGTGCCACCGAGTTCTGGCTGATCTGGATCGCCGTCGACGCCGTGGGCGTTCCGCTCCTGTTCAGCGCCGGTTTCTACCCGTCGGCTGTGCTGTATCTCGTGTACGCCGCATTCGTTCTGTGGGGCTTCACAGCATGGTTTCGCATCCAGAATCGGAAAGAACGCGAGAAGATCACCCCTTAAACAGACGAAGTGTTATTCTTCCGAGGTCCGAACGGGCTTCGAGTTTGTTTAGAGCTCGAAGCCGAAGGGTTCATGCCGACGACTCGGGGTTGAAGATGACACAGGGATCCAGCTATCCGCTGGCGGGTATCAAGATCGGCCAAGCGCCGGCTCACCGGTTGACCACGCCCACTCCCACACTGGCTCCGGGAGTCTCCGCGGCCAAGTCCGACACTCCGGAATCGGTGGATCGCACGAGCACTTCGGCGCCCGCAGAAGCATCGCTCGACAAGGTGAAGCCCCAGGCGTCGGAGTCGAGTTCCCGCACGTCCGACGCGAAGAAGCATGTCGACACCACCAAGACCGAGCAGCCATCCCAGGAATCGAACGAGGTTGAAGTGACCAGTAGCGAGCAGATCTCCGAGCACGGCCTGCCCACCAACGGCCGGTCGAACACGCATGCATCGAACAGCACGAGCTCCTCGTCGAGCATCGGCCGCAGCGGTGCACCCGACCGTCGCACCGCCATGGGCGTCGCATCGGTCCGTATCGCCGGACGCTTGACGCAGAACGAGTTGGGCAGCCGCACCGGCGACATCCGCACTCCCGACACCTCCGTCGGCCCCGACGAGCTGCTGCAGCTCCTCGGTGAGTACCTCGTCTCCGGCGGACTTCAGAACCCGGAAATCCACGTCCGCTCCAACGGCCAGACCATCGTGCTGGATCTGCTCAACCCCGCCAAGGGATATCGCTGACCCTCCCCCTGAACGGGTGTGGACCTTCCGTCCGAGGGGGCCGGAAGGTCCACACCCGTGTGGGAGCTACTCCCGGCGTTCGAGCCGCGTCGGCTTGGCGGACGCGGGAATGTCTCCCGCCGGGCACGGCCGCTCCTCGGCCGTGAACCACCCGCGGTAGAGGAACAGACGACCCATCACCGGTGACGTCACCTCGATCTGGATGCGGTGTCGCTCCTCGTGTTCGTCCCACCATTCGCGACCGATGGTCGTCGCCGACGCGAGGTGTGGAGTGGGCACGCCCAGCACTTTCGGGGCGCCGCTCTCCAGAACCAGGCCACCGTCGTCGTCGACGCTGCACGTCGTGCGCACGATCATGTCCGAGTGAAATCCCAGGTAGTCCAGCGCATGCCCTGGACTCGTGGATACGGTCGGCGTCACCATCACCGAATTCATCCCCTGTGGCGAACCGGCGAACGAGAAGCGACGCACGAACGAGAGGGTGTCACGCCCGAGCTCGTCCACGTAGGCGTAGTTGACGATCGTGAACGGAACGTCGCGGGCCTTGCCTCCGGGGAACAGACCCCGTCGCGCCCCCAGCCACAACATCGGAGGCGGAATCAGCGCCGAGTGCGTCATCTCCTCCATGACGCCGACCCCGACCTGGCAACGCTCGTCGGACGCCGACAATCCGAAGCGCCACTGCACCTTCGGATGAAGTTCGTCGAAGGCATCTCCCAGGGCGGTTCGGACGACCGACGTCGTTGCTCGGGCCGTCGCGGCCGGTGTGTGCGATTCGCCAGATCCCATCTTCACACCGTACGCAACGATGCGACCACGCACGTCAGTCGAGTTCGGCGGCGAGCTCCATCCATCGCTCCTCGGCGACGTCCTTGTCGGCGACGACCTTCTTCAGTTCCGTGTCCAGCTCGACGAGCTTGCCCGGATCCGTCGCGGCCGCAGCGAGTTCGGCGTGCAGCGCCACTTCGCGATCGGACAGCCGTACGACGAGCTTTTCCAGCTTGCTCAGTTCCTTGCGCGCCGCGCGTTCCGATGCCGCGTCGCGCACGGCCTTCTTCGCCGGGCCACCGGTCGTCAGGGAATCCGGGGCCGCGTCCGCCGCCAGCACCGCGCGCCTGCGGAGGTACTCCTCGATGCCGCCCGGAAGATTGGTCAACTTGCCGTCGCCGAACAGTGCCCACGTCGAGTCACAGATGCGCTCGATCAGGTACCGGTCGTGACTGATGACGACGAGCGTGCCTGCCCAGCCGTCGAGCAGATCTTCGAGCTGCTGCAGCGTGTCGATGTCGAGGTCGTTGGTCGGCTCGTCGAGCAGCAGCACGTTGGGCTCGGCCATCAGCACACGGGTGAGCTGCAGGCGGCGTCGTTCGCCACCGGACAGATCGCCGACAGGAGTGCGCTGACGCGCAGGCGTGAACCCCAGCCGCTCCGCGAGCTGGCCTGCCGAAATTTCCTTGTCGCCCAGCGTGATTCGCTCGGCGACCTCCTTGACGGCTTCGAGTACCCGCAGGGTCTTCGGCAGGTCGTCCAACTCCTGCTTCAGCCAGCCGATCTTGACGGTCTGGCCCTGAATTCGCTTGCCCGCCGCGGGTTCCAATTCGCCGGCCAGCGTGCGCAGCAGAGTCGTCTTTCCCGAGCCGTTGACGCCGACGAGGCCGACGCGTTCTCCCGGCGCGAGACGCCACGTGAAGTCCCGCACCAGGACCCGGCCGTCGGGCGTCTCCAGACGCGCATCCTCGAGTTCGATGACGACACGTCCCAGCCTGCGGGTCGCGAACGACGCCAGCGCCACGGAGTCACGGGGCGCGGGGACGTCGGCGATCAGCGCCTCGGCGGCTTCGATGCGGTACTTCGGCTTCGACGTTCGAGCGGGCGCACCGCGGCGCAGCCACGCAAGTTCCTTGCGCGCCAGGTTGCGTCGACGTTCCTCCGACGCGTCGGCCTGACGAGCGCGTTCGGCCCGCGCGAAGATCCAGTCGTTGTAGCCACCCTCGTACGCTTCGACGCGGCCGCCGACGACCTCCCACGTCCGCGTCGCGACGGTGTCGAGGAACCAGCGGTCGTGTGTGACGACGACGAGTGCACTGCGTCGCGAAACCAGGTGCGCCGCAAGCCATTGCACACCTTCGACATCGAGGTGGTTGGTGGGCTCGTCGAGTACGAGAAGGTCGAGATCCTGTACGAGAGCTGCAGCCAGTGCGACGCGTCGGCGCTCGCCTCCGGACAGGTTGTCGATCGACGCGTCGAGACCCGAACTGCCCTCGGGACCGAGATCGGCGATTCCGATGCCCGTCAGGATGTTTCGAACGCGTGCGTCACCGGCCCATTCGTGTTCTGCCATGCCGAGCGGATCCAGAACCACCTGTCCGACGGTCGATCCGGGCGGCAGGACACCACGCTGCGTGACGACGGCCATCCGCAGTCCCCCGACGCGGCTGACGCGGCCCGAGTCCGGCGGTTCGAGCCCGGCGAGCACCTCGAGCGTCGTCGTCTTCCCGCCGCCGTTGAGGCCGACCATTCCGATGCGTTCGCCCTCCTGCACGCCGAGGGAGACACCGTCGAGAAGTGGCTTGACGCCGAAGGACTTCGAGACGTTTTCGAGGTTGACGAGATTGACCATCAGGAAAAACCAATCGATTCACTAGTAACGACACGAGCGCCGGGAACCGGACCGCTCGCAACACGCACGGTGCGGCACACGCCTGCACCGGACAGTTCGGCACCGACCGCGACGGCAGTGTCGGAGTCGGCACACAGAAACGCACACGTCGGGCCCGAACCCGACACGATGCCCGCCAACGCGCCTGCCGCGACACCCGCGCGCAAGGTACGACGCAATTGCGGGAGCAACGACACCGCGGCGGCCTGCAGATCGTTGCCGAGCAACGGCGCCAACGCCGTCGCATCCCCGGATGCGAGGGCATGCATCAGCTCTTCGGGTTCACCGATGCGCGGCGGTGAGCCCTTCTCGCGAAGTTCGTCCAGTTCGCGGAACACGGCGGGAGTCTGCAAGCCGCCTTTGGCGAGCGCGAGCACCCAGTGGAACGTGTTGCGCGACAACACGGGAAGCAGTTTCTCACCGCGTCCGGTTCCGACGGCGGTGCCGCCGTGCAGAACGAACGGCACGTCGCTGCCGAGCTGGGCGGCCAGGTCGGTCAGTTCCTCACGCGACAGATCGAGCTCCCACAGCGCGTTCAATGCGACCAACGTCGCCGCCGCGTCGGTGCTGCCACCCGCCATGCCACCGGCGACGGGGATGCCCTTGTCGATGGTGATGTCGACGAGCGGCTCGCGGCCGACCGCGCCGGCAAGCAGGACCGCGGCCTTCCACACGAGGTTGCGCTCGTCGGTCGGAACGGACGACGCGTTCTCGCCCCGCACGGACACCCTCAGAGCTTTCGCGGGCACGACCGAGACCTCGTCGGACAGCGACAGCGCCTGGAACACCGTCGTCAGCTCGTGATAGCCGTCGGCGCGCTGGTCACCGACCGACAGGTGGAGGTTGACCTTCGACGGCGCCCGAACGACGACGGGGCTGGGAACGACTGAGAGCACGAGAGTCAACAGTAGTGGAGAAATGCGACGACACTCCTCCTGCCCGCTGATCGAGGACGGCAATCGTCCGCGATCGGTGCCATCATCTGAGCTATGCGGGAAACATCAGCACGACTGCTCAGATTGTTGTCGCTGCTCCAGACGCGTCGCGACTGGGCAGGCGCGGACCTCGCCGAGCGCCTGAACGTCACGCCGCGGACCGTGCGCCGCGACGTCGACAAGCTCCGCGAGATCGGCTACCCGGTCAACGCCACCTCGGGCGTCGGCGGCGGATATCAGCTGGGTGCGGGCGCCGAGATGCCCCCACTTCTTCTCGACGACGACGAAGCGCTCGCCGTCGCGTTCGGCCTGCAGAGCGCGGCCGGCGGGTCGGTCGCGGGCATCGGAGAGGCCTCGCTGCGGGCGCTGACCAAATTGCGCCAGGTGATGCCGTCGCGCATCCAACATCGACTCGACGCGTTGCGGATCGACGTCGTCGAGCGGCCCGCGCGCTCGGCCGTCGACGCGTCGGTTCTCGCGACCGTGGCGGGCGTCTGTCACAACCGTGAACGCCTGCGCTTCGACTACCGCAGGCACGACGGCACCGAAGCAAGGCGCGAGGTCGAGCCGTACAGCCTCGTGCGTGCCGGTGCCCGCTGGTATCTGCTCGGGTGGGACATCATGCGCGACGATTGGCGGTCCTTCCGCGTCGACCGAATGGACCCGAAGATCCCGACGGGTCCGCGGTTCACGCGTCGCGAGCTCCCCGACGGCGGTGCCGCGGCGTTCGTCGCGAAAGGAATCGACCACGCGTACACGCAGGTGAAAGCGCGAATCCTGTTGCACGCGGCCATCGAGACGATCGCGCCGATGGTCGACGAGTACTGGGGCACACTGGAATCCGGCACCGACGACACGTGCACGATCGTGTTGTCGGGCGATTCGCTGCAGTCGATCGCGCGGTGGCTGTACGCCTTCGACACCGATTTCACCGTCGTCGAACCCGCCGAACTGCGCGACGAGTGCCTGAAGGTCGCCGAGTGGCACAGCAGGGTGAGTGAGCGGTACCGCGCGAGCACCGCTTCCCCCGTCGGCATCGATGGTCCGTAGCGACTGTCTATCGGATGCCGCGTGACATCGATGCCGATCAGGTAGACGGGGTGACGCCGGCAAGACGCACGTACGCGGCCGCGTCGAGAGTCTCCCCACGCGCCGACGGGTCGATGCCCGCCGCACGCAGCCGACGCTCGGCTTCGACTGCCGACCCTGCCCAACCGGACAACGCCGCACGTAACGTCTTGCGCCGCTGCGCGAATGCCGCATCGACGACCGAGAACACGCGACGGCGATGTTCGTCGTCCATCGACCACGGCGGGTTCTCGTACCGGTCGATACGCACGAGCCCGGATTCGACCTTGGGCACCGGCCAGAACACCGAACGACCAACGGAGCCTGCACGTTTGACGGTGCCGAAGAAGTTGGCCTTGACGCTCGGGATGCCGTAGATCTTGCTGCCCGGGTCCGCGGCGAGACGGTCGGCGACCTCTGCCTGCACCATCACCAGCGCGGTGCGTAGCGACGGCAACTCCGAGAACAGGTGCAGCAGAACGGGAACCGCGACGTTGTACGGAAGGTTGGCCACCAGCGCGGACGGCTCGCCAGGAATGTCCGACGCACGCACCTTCATCGCGTCGGACAGAACGACGGTGAGCTGATCGGCCTGCGACGGCGCACGTTCGTCGGCAGTGATCGGCAACCGCGCGGCGAGTTTCGGGTCGATCTCGACGGCGACGACCGCGTCGGCGACATCGAGGAGTGCAAGCGTCAGCGATCCGAGACCGGGGCCGACTTCGAGAACGGTGTCGGCGCCACCGACGCCTGCCGACGCGACGATGCGACGCACGGTGTTGGCGTCGTGCACGAAGTTCTGTCCGAGCGTCTTGGTGGGACGGACGTCCAATTCTGCGGCGAGAGATCGCACTTCCGCGGGCCCGAGCAACGCCGCGGGTTCCCTCACATGTTCTGACACTTCGAAGACTGTACGCACCCGCTACCGGTAGCCGAGACGGCTGGTGCAAGCAGGCCACGCGCCCCAGCCCTGCGACTTCTGGGTGACCGACGCAATCGCGATCTGCTCCTCGCGCGTCGCGAGGTCGGCACGAGGCGCGTAGCGGAGGCCGCCCTGGCGCTCCCACGTGTTCTGGTCGAACTGCACGCCGCCGTAGAAACCGTTGCCGGTGTTGATGGCCCAGTTACCGGTGGCCTCGCACTGTGCGAGCGCATCCCAGATGGCACCGTTCTCGACGGGAGGGACTTCGGTGCCGGGTTTCGCGCCGACACGGACGACCTTCGGCTGCGCGGGGACCTTGACGTCCTCGGTGACCTTCTCGCGTCCGACTTCCTGGCCGTTGACGAGGTTGATGTTCCACGTGATGTCCGAGACGCCCGGCGAACCAGGGTTCTCGACGACGGTGCGGCTCATGTTCATCGTCGGATCCTCGATGCGCTGCTCGGGGGCTGCGACCTCGGTGGTCTCCGACTTGGTCTCGGTACGGTCGCGCGTGACGACGATCTGGGCACCCTCGGTGACCTTCTCGTCGGGACCCGGCGTCACGGTGTCGGCCTGCTCGAGCGGCATTCCCGCTTCCTCGAGGAACTCGCGCACGGTCGGCGCGGCCACGGTCAGAGGCGTCGGCGCCGCGGCACCGTCGACGACGGAGACCTCCTTCGGCGTCGCGACGTCGAGATTCGTTCCCTCGAGCGGCAGACGCTCACCGCGCGAGGCGGACACATGTACGTCCTCGGCGAGATCCATCTGTGACAACGCCTCGTCGACGGTCAGCGCCGTCGTCCAGATCTGCTCTTCCTGGCCGTCGACGGTCACGTTCAGCTCACGCGCGCGACGCAGGACGACGGTTTCGCCGTCGGATAGCTCGGTGTCACCGGCCGGGGCGACGAGATCCTTGTCACCCGGGGCGTAACCGGCGGCTTCCAACGCTCCGTTGACGTCGGACGTCATCGTGCTGAGCGAGATCAGTTCACCGTCGACGTCGATCGTCACCGTCTTGTGCCGTGCGACCGCGACAGCGCCGCCGACGATGAGAGTGGCCAGCAGTGCGGCGACTACCAGGTACAACGTGAGCGACCTGGTCGAATTCAGGCGGGTAATACCAGACAAAGCAATTCCTGGACTCGGGAGCGTTACCGTTTCGCGAAACGCCCGGCGGGGGGATCACGGTACGGTAACGAAAAGGTGGAGTTCCCGCAACCGAGGTGCGGCTACGCCACCCGTGCGCGCTTGGTTGGCCCAGGGTCCGACTGTTCACGCACGGGTGCGCAGCGCATACACCCGCTCGGCGTTCTCGGTGACGTGCGACGCCAGCTCGACAGGATCCTGGCCACGAATCTCCGCCAATGCCCGCGCCGTGTACGGCAGGCAGTACGACTCGTTGGGCGCACCCCGGAACGGGTGCGGCGTCAGGAACGGCGCATCGGTCTCGACGAGCAGTTGGCCGTCGGGAATCAGCACTGCCGCCTCACGCAGAGCGTGCGCGTTCTTGAAACTGACGGTTCCCGACAGACTGAGCACGTAGCCCGCGTCGATGCAGGCTCGCGCGATTTCGGGTCCCGACGAGAAGCAGTGGAAGATCACGGTCTCGGGAGCGCCTTCGTGCTTCAACACGGACAGCAGATCGTCGTCGGCCTCGCGGTTGTGGATCATCAGCGGCTTGCCGAGACGCTTCGCGAGATCGATGTGCCAGCGAAAGCCCTCGTGCTGCTCGTCGACGGTCGCGCAGCCGTCCAGCTTGCCCGGCCAGTAGTAGTCGAGACCGGTCTCCCCGACCGCGACGACGCGGGGATCGGAGGCCAACCGCTCGATCTCGGCCTTCACGGCGTCGTCGAGCACGTTGGCGCGAGTGGGATGAATGGCAACGGCCGCCCACACCCGCGGATCCCACTGGGCTGCGTCGACGGCGAACTGTGCGGCGGCCAGGTCGTCGGCCACGGTCACCACGCGTCCGACGCCGACGGACTCGGCGCGATCGAGAATCTCGGCCGTCGACGCGGCGTCGGTGGCACCGCACGCGTCGAGGTGTGTGTGCGCGTCGACGAGGCTGTGCAGCGGCTCGGGCAAAGGTGGCGCGGGACGTTCTCTTCTCACGCCGATAGAGTAGGCGCCACCATGACTGCGCCAGCTGATGCCTCACGGCCCACCTTCTACGTCACGACCGCGATCGCGTACCCGAACGGTGCCCCGCACATCGGGCATGCGTACGAGTACATCTCGACCGACGTCATCGCGCGCTTCAAGCGCCTCGACGGATTCGACGTCATGTTCCTGACGGGCACGGACGAGCACGGCCTGAAGATGCAGCAGACCGCAGTCAAGGAAGGCATCGACGTCCGCGACCTGGCAGCACGTAACTCGGATGTGTTCCAGGAGCTGGACAAGACGCTCGACATCTCCTACGACCGGTTCATCCGTACGACGGACGCCGATCATCTGGAGGCGAGCAAGGCCATCTGGACCAAGATGGTCGAGCGCGGAGACATCTATCTCGACACGTACGCGGGCTGGTACTCGGTGCGCGACGAGGCCTTCTACACCGAGGGTGAGACGACGGTCGTCGACGACGGATCGCGTGTCGCAACCGAGACGAAGACGCCCGTCGAGTGGACGGAGGAGTCCACCTACTTCTTCCGGCTGTCGGCCTATCAGGACAAGCTGCTGGAGCTGTACGAGACGCAGCCGGAGTTCATCGCACCTGCGACGCGTCGCAACGAGATCGTCAACTTCGTCAAGAGTGGACTGAAGGATCTGTCGATCTCTCGGACGACGTTCGACTGGGGCGTCCAGGTTCCGAACGACCCCGACCACGTCATGTACGTGTGGGTCGACGCGTTGACCAACTACCTCACCGGCGTCGGCTACCCCGATACGTCGTCGGAGAAGTTCCGAAAGTTCTGGCCCGCGAGCCTGCACATCATCGGTAAGGACATCACGCGGTTCCACACCGTGTTCTGGCCTGCGTTCCTGATGTCGGCGGGTATCGAGTTGCCGCAGCGTGTGTTCGTGCACGGCTTCCTGAACAACAAGGGCGAGAAGATGTCGAAGTCGGTCGGCAATGTCGTCGACCCGTTCGATCTGGTCGCCGAGTTCGGTCTGGATCCGCTGCGCTTCTTCCTGCTGCGCGAGGTGTCCTACGGCCAGGACGGCAGCTACAGCCCCGAGGCCATCGTGACGCGGATGAACGCGGACCTGTCGAACGAACTCGGCAACCTGGCCCAGCGGTCGCTGACCATGGTCGCGAAGAATCTCGAGGGCAAGGTTCCGACGCCCGGCGAGTTCACCGCGGACGACGAGGCTCTGCTGGCCCGCGCCGACGCGCTACTGGACATCTGCCGCAAGGAGTTCGACGTCCAGGCGCTGCATTCCGCACTAGAGGCGATCTGGTCGGTGCTCGGCGAGACCAACCGGTACTTCTCGCAGCAGGAACCGTGGGTGCTGCGCAAGACCGATCCGGCCCGCATGGCGACCGTCCTGTACGTGACGCTCGAGGTACTGCGCATCGTCGGCATTCTCGTGCAGCCGGTGATGCCCGGTTCGGCGGCGAAGATCCTCGAACAGCTCGGCAACCCGGCGCACCAGTTCAGCGACATCGCGACGCGCATCGTGCCCGGTGAGGCATTGCCCGCGCCGTCGCCGGTGTTCCCGAAGTACGAGTAGGCACTACGCGCCGTGCGTGCGAATGTGTAGCGGGCTATACATTCGCGCGCACGTGCGGCTACGCCGCCTTCTCCAACTCCTGCAGTGACGTCTCGAGATGCGTCAACATCCGCTGCAGATGCGGGACGCTACGACGACATCCGACGAGCCCGAAGTTGAGCGAATCCCCGTTGCTGGCGACGGTGATGTTGAGCGCCATGCCGTCGCACACGATCGATGCCGGGTAGATGCCGTCGAGACGTGCTCCGTTCCAGTACAGCTCCTTCGGCGAGCCCGGAACGTTGGAGATGATGACGTTGAACGGCGGCGGGGTGCTACGCACGAATCCCGGAACCGGACCGAACAGCAACGGCAGCATCGTCACGGCCCCGAATGCCAAGGACTCCAACGTGTTCAGCTCGCGCATCATGTCCTTGCCGCGCGTCGTCGATTCGGTGATGCACTGCAATCGGGTCATCGGGTCCGACTCGTGCGTGCCGAGATTGCACAGAATGGTCGTCACCGAGTTGCCTGCCGCGTCGCCCTCACCCGGCTTGCGCAGCGACACGGGAACCATTGCGATCAAAGGAGATTCAGGGAGCGCGTTCTCGCCGAGCAGGTAGGCACGTAGGGCGCCTGCACACATCGCCAGCACCACGTCGTTGAGCGTGATGTCCAATCCCTCTGCCACCGAACGCATTCGCTCGATCGACCACGTATCGGCGGCGAATCGTCTCGCACCACCGATCGGAACGTTGAACATCGTCCGCGGTGCGCGCAGCGGCAGCTGCGCACCTTCGTCACGCAACGCACGCAGTCCGATGCGCGCCGCGGCCGGGACGAAATCGAACATGTCCCCCGCGAGTCCGAGCCCCGTCGACAGACCTCCGGTGATCCGTTCGAGAGTCGACGGACTGCGACGCTGCGGCTTGCCGTCGAACAGGCTCGGGTCCCACGTCGCGACGCCGTTTCGGTCGTCCGGATCCTCGGTCAGCGTGTTCAGCATCAGCTTCAGAGCGGACACGCCGTCGACGAGCGAGTGGTGCACCTTGGTGTAGAGCGCGATCCTCCCGTCGGCCAACCCCTCGACGATGTGCAGCTCCCACATCGGACGGTATCTGTCAAGAGGCGTACTGTGGTGAAGAGAGAGGAATTGGAACAATTCTCGAATCCTCCCGGGAGACGGAAGAACCACGCGTCGTACGTGGTATTCGAAGTCGATGTCGGTCTCGCGAGACCACGCGAGTTTGCCGACGATGTCGACTGGCCTGCCTGGCCGTTTGCGGAACAAGTCGTGCACCTCACCGCCTGTGAACCTGCGGTGGATCTCGTCTGCGAGATCATGCGGTTCACCTGCGGGAACGAACAGTTGGAGACCCCCGACGTGCATCGGGTGCTCCCGCGATTCCGCGATCAGGAACATGGATTCGGTAACGGGCATCAGGGCCATGTGCGATCACCTTTACACCTAGTTTGCATAACGGTGTGACGTCGAACACGACTCTACGTTTAAAGGACCTAAGTCTCTGGTTATTGTCCGTTACCGATGGTCCTACGCAACTGCAGATCGGAGGCGAGCGCATGACAACGGTGCTCACCGCTACGCCAAGGCCGGGATTCACCCCGGCTACCCACACGTCGAGCCGGGCCGACATGCCCAGCGGAAGCCTGGCGTCGAAGGCACTCGCCGCGTATCTGCAGCACACGGTCCGTCCGTTTCTGTCCGTCTGGGCCAGGACGGCACATCTTCCGTGGCCGTTTCACGTGATCGATTACGCCGGACGGTTGGTTCCCCAGCTCAAGGGCACCAGGAGCCGACGCGTCGAACTCGCCGACTGTGGGGCGGAATGGGTCACCGCCGACGGCGTCTCCGAGGACAACGTCGTGCTCTACCTGCACGGAGGCGCGTTCGTCTGTTGCGGCATGAACACCCACCGCCGACTCGTCTCCCGTGTCTCGCAGAGCGCCGACGCGCCGGTTCTGTCGGTGGACTACCGCATGATGCCGAGAAACCCGATCTCACACGCGGTCGAAGACGGCGTCGACGGCTACCGTTACCTGCTTGCGGCCGGCTATCGGCCCGATCAGATCTTCATCGCAGGTGACTCCGCCGGCGGTTATCTGGCGTTCATGGTCGCGTTGGCTTTGCGGACCGTGAACCTGCCCAGACCTGCGGGCATCTTCGTCATGTCACCACTGACCGACATGGACCCGACGCGCAAGATCGAGCACGAGAACGCGCGGAAGTGTGCCGTGTTCCCGGCCGGTGCGGTTCCGGCGCTGACGGTGATGGCCGACCGGGTCGACGCGAAGATCGTCGTCGAGGGCAAGCGCGGGCCTCGCATCTCGCCGGTCGACGCCGATCTGACCGGTCTTCCGCCGGTATTGATCCAGGTCGGTTCGACCGAAATGGTTCTCGCCGACGCCGAACTCATGGCCATCCGCCTCGAGGAGGCGGGCGTCGAGTGCGAACTGCAGGTGTGGGACGAGCAAGTGCACGTCTTCCAGGCGGCCGATTTCCTGCCGGAGGCACGTCGGGCGATGATCGAGATCGGCGAGTTCGTGCGATCGCACTGCGCATTCGACGCCGCCCCGAGCACTGCGTGAGTAACGTTGCAACCATGGCAGTAACAGGAAACAAAGAGGTCGACATCGCGGCCGAACCCGCAGCTGTGCTCGAGGTTCTCGCCGACGTCGAAGGGTTGCCGTCGTGGTCGCCGGTCCACAAGAAGATCGAGGTCGTGGATCGGTACGACGACGGGAAGCCGCACCACGTCAAGATGGCCGTGTCGATCCTCGGTATCAACGACGATCAGGTCGTCGAATACACCTGGTCGGACGACAAGGTGTCGTGGGATCTCGTCGAAAGCTCGCAGCAGAAGGCGCAGCACGGCGAGTACACGCTGACGGCGACCGAGAAGGGCACGCACGTCGCGTTCTCGCTGACGGTCGACCCGAAGATCCCGGTGCCCGGTTTCCTCGTCAAGAAGGGCACCAAGACGGTGCTCGAAGCCGCGACCGAGGGGCTACGGCAGCAGGTCGTGGGTTAGACGTAGGTCCTGGTCATTCCGCAGGCTCCACTCCCGCCCTGGTGTAGATCTGGTCATTCCACAGGCTCCACTCCCGCCCGCGATGCGAGGACTGCCTCGTACAGTTCCCGCTTGCCGACGCCGTTCACCGCCAGCTGGGCGCACGCGTCCTTGAGCCGCATGCCCGACGCGACCAGCTCTTCGACGTCGTCGACCAGGTCCTCGGGGTTCTCGACGACGCGTTGCGCGCCGGCGAGAACCACGGTGATCTCGCCGCGGACCCCGTCGGCGGCCCACGTCGCGAGTTCGCCGAGGGTTCCACGCTTGACCTCTTCGTAGGTCTTGGTGAGCTCTCGGCAGACGGCGGCGCGTCGTTCGGAGCCGAGCACGGCGACCGCGTCGGCCAGGCACGCATCCAGACGATGCGGCGCCTCGAAGAACACGCACGCCCGCGGTTCGGTCTTCAGGGTCTCGAAGAACGCACGACGCTGGCCCTGTTTGCGCGGCGGGAAGCCGTCGAAACAGAAGCGTTCGACGGGCAGACCGGAGAGCGCAAGGGCCGTCGTCACCGCGGAGGGGCCAGGGAGGCACGTGACCGGCAGGTCGTTCTCGACGCACGCGGCGACGAGTCGATAGCCGGGATCGCTGACCGACGGCATGCCCGCATCGGTGACGAGAAGGACTTTCTTCCCTTCGCGGACGGCGTCGACGAGCATCGGCAGACGGTTGGACTCGACCTGGTCGTAGAAGCTGACCACCTTGCCGGTGATCGTCACCCCGAGCGCCGACGCCAACTGCTTGGTGCGACGCGTGTCCTCGGCCGCGACGACCTCGGCCGTCGCGAGCGCGTCGCGCAGTCGTGGCGACGCGTCGCCGACGTCGCCCATGGGGGTTGCGGCAAGGATCAGCATGCCTCCATCGTCCCGTATCGCGGCCCGCCGCCTACCATCGGCATGTGACCTTGTTGACCGAGCGGTACGTCGTCAGTCCCGGTCCGACGTCTCGGGCTGCCGATCTCTACCGCGACGTCGACCGCATGCGGGGTTGGATCGTCACACTGGTCATCACGGCCATCGCCGCCGTCACACGGTTCGCGATGCTGCGCTACCCGACCGACGCCGGCACTCCGGTGTTCGACGAGAAGCACTACGCGCCGCAAGGATGGCAGGTCCTCACCGGCGGCGGAATCGAGGACAACCCGGCGTACGGGCTCGTCGTGCACCCGCCCGTCGGCAAGCAGTTGATCGCGGTCGGCGAGGCGATCTTCGGCTACAACGGCTGGGGGTGGCGATTCTCGGCCGCGCTGCTCGGAACGTTGTTGGTGCTGATCGTGATTCGCACGGTGCGACGCTTGGCACGGTCGACTCTTGTAGGTGCGATCGCCGGAATCCTGCTGATCGTCGACGGAGTCACGTTCGTGTCGTCGCGCATCGGGATGCTCGACATCTTCCTGGCGTTCTTCGTCACCGCGGCGATGGGATGTCTCGTCGTGGACCGCGACGACGTACGCGCGCGCATGGCCAGGGCCCGACTCGAAGGACGCATCGACGCAAGCGAATTCGGCCCCCGACTCGGCGTGCGGTGGTGGAGGTTCGGCGCGGGCATACTGCTCGGACTCGCATGTGGCACCAAGTGGTCCGGCGTGTACTTCATCGCCTTCTTCGGACTGCTGTGTGTCGCTTTCGATCTCGCGGCCCGCCGCGCGAACGGTGTTCGACGCCCCTGGCTCGGCACTGCAGTGCGCGACATCGGTCCGGGCCTCTACGCACTCGTCGTGATCCCCGTATTCGTCTATTTGTGCACGTACGCAGGGTGGTTCGCGAGCGAGAACGGCGTCGATCGTCACGCCGTCGGAAATCAGATCGGGACGGGCGGGCCGTTCTCGTTCGTGCCGGGCGCGCTGCGGTCACTGTGGTACTACAGCGGCAACGTGCTGGACTTCCACTCCGGTCTGACGAACTCGGCCGGCAATCACCACCCGTGGGAATCGAAGCCGTGGACGTGGCCGATGGGTCTGCGGCCCATGCTGTACTACTTCGCCGACGGCGACACCGTCCAGGGCTGCTCGGCGGGGTCGTGCGTCAAAGCCATCATGTTGATCGGTACCCCGGCCATGTGGTGGCTCGCCGTCCCGATGCTGCTCTGGTGCATGTGGATGGTGTTCGTGCGACGCGACTGGCGCTTCGCCGTCGTGCTCACCGGTTACGCCGCGGGTTTTCTGCCGTGGTTCCTGACGCTCGATCGTCAGATGTATTACTTCTACGCCGTCGCCCTCGCGCCGTTCATGGTGATGGGCTTCGCGCTGATACTCGGGCAGATCATCGGATCGGCGCGTGCCTCGGCCGAACAGAGAGGCACCGGACTGCTGTTGGTGTGCCTCTACGTCGGCCTCGTCATCGCGAACTTCATCTGGTTGTGGCCCATCCTGACGGCCATGCCCATCACGCCCGAGATGTGGCAGCGGCAGTTGTGGCTGCCCAGTTGGCGCTAGCGCGCCACGTGCGCGCGAATGTACAGCGGGCTGTACATTCGCGCGCACGGGTGCGAAGCGCCTGTGCCGCAAGCGCTATGCGCGAGCTTTCGAGAAGCTCGTCTTACCGCCGAAGACACCGTCGAGGCTGAAGCGTCCGGCACCGACAGCCGCGAGCAACAGCGAGCCGACGCCCAGCGCGACGACGAGTTCGTAGCCACCCTCGGACACGAAGACTCCGAGGTCGTAGTGCACGAACGCGAACGCACCGACCATGTCGAGGAACAGCAGGATGCCGACGATCGGGGTGAAGATGCCGAGCAGAAGCGCGATGCCGCCGATCAGCTCGACGAACGTCGCGAAGTAGGCGGACACAGCAGGTAGCGGTACGCCCATTCCTTCGAATCCGGCTTTGGTGGCGTCGAGACCGTTGGTGTTGAGCTTCTGCCAACCGTGGGCGATGAAGACGATGCCCAGGCCGATCCGGGCAACCAGGGTGGCGAAGTCGCGGAAGATGGTCGAGTTCATGAGAATTCCTTCGGGCACGGCAACGGGACCCGACCACCCTGGCACATCGTTGTTGAAGCGTCAACCTCGACGGAGTGCTGTGTCGACGAGTTCTCTGATGCGATCGTCGTCCATTCCCAACGCGCGCAACTCCGCCACGTACGCGACGGCTGCGCGTGCGGCGTTGTCCTCGGTGGGGTCACCACCCGACGCGATGAAGGTTCCGAGCCGACCGCGTGCTTCGATGACGCCCTGGGCTTCGAGTTCCTTATACGCCTTCGCAACGGTGTGCGGCGCGATCTGCAATTCCTCGGCGAGACCGCGCACCGTCCCAATCTTGGTCTCCGCGATCAGTTCTCCGCTACGCACCTGGTCGAGAATCCCGGCGCGAAGTTGTTCGTACAGCGGGGTCTTCGACGCCGGGTCGATACGCACGTGCATACGGTGAACCTACGCCGGCTACACGCCCTTGACCGCATCCTCGACCGGGGTGTCCCCCGACGTCAACATCACGGTCTTCCCGATCGTCGACGGCGTTTCGAGCATCAGGGCGATGACGTGCGCGACGTCGGCACGCGGCACGGTTCCGCGCTCCAGCGGTGGTTCCGACAGCGTGACGTGCCCCGTCGGGTCGTCGTCGGTCAATCCGCCCGGTCGGACGATGGTCCAGTCCAGCTTCGTTCGCGCTTTCAAGTCCTCTTCGGCCGCGGTCTTGGCCGCGATGTAGGCCTTCCACGTGTCCTCGGCGTCGTCGGCGACGGGTTCGCCCGCGCCGAACGAGCTGACCTGAACGAACCGCTTCACGCCTGCCTTCTCGGCCGCGTCGGCCAGCAACACCGAGCCCGCCCGGTCGACGGTGTCCTTGCGTTCGACGCCTCCCGACGCTCCCGCGCCCGCGGCGAAGACGGCCGCGTCGGCGTCGTGCAACAGTGCGGCGACGTCGTCGACCGACGCGTGTTCGAGGTCGATGACCTCGGGCAACGCCCCCAAGGCCGCGACGGCATTGCTGTGGTCGGGATTTCGGATCAACGCCACCGCCCGATCGCCCTGCGCAGTCAGCACTTCGGCCAACTGCTGAGCGATTTTTCCGTGTCCTCCGGCAATCACTACTCGTCGATCAGTCATTCCCGACGCCTACCCGCCGGGCCCCGTGGACAAACAGTGGCAAGATCCACTGTCATGACCACCAGCGCGATCATTTACCACAACCCTCGCTGCAACACGTCCCGCACGGTTCTGAAGGCGATCCAGGAGGCAGGTATCGAGCCGACCGTCGTCAAGTACCTCGAGACACCGCCGACGAAGGACGGGCTGCGCAAGCTGCTCGACGACGCGGGCCTGACGCCGTCGCAGGCCATCCGCACGAAGGAAGCCGTCTACAGAGAACTGGGTCTTGCGGACGCGTCGGACGAAGAATTGATCGCCGCCATGGTCGACCACCCCATCCTCATCGAGCGTCCGATCGTGAAGACCGACAAGGGGACCGTGCTCGCGCGGCCTGCGGACAGGGTGCAGGACGTCTTGTGAGTGCGAATGTATAGCGGGCTACACATTCGCACTCACGGGGGGCGAAGCCGCACTGTCCCGCGCAATCGGGCACGACATACAGCGCGGCCCACCTCGACCGGACCCGAGTTCCGACCCGCTGATCGTCAACACCTCGATTCCCGACGCGGCCAGCCGGGCATTCGTCTCCACGTTCCGCTCGTAGGCGACGACGACGCCCGGCGCTAGCGCGAGGGTGTTGTTCCCGTCGTCCCACTGCTCGCGTTCGGCGGTGACGTGGTCGAGTCCGGTGTCGATGACGCGGAGCTTCTCTATGCCCATCGCGTCGGCGGCGGCGGCGAGGAACGGGTCGGCGCCGCGGATGCGGACGCCATGGCCTTCCTTTCGAATCGTGAACGCGGACAACGCGTCTCGGATAGCCGGGTACATGACGACGGCGTCGGTGTCGACCATCGTGCACACGGTGTCCAGATGCATGGACGCACGCTCCTGCGCGATGGGCACCACCAGCACCGTGTGCGCCAGATCGTCCTCGAAGAGGCTGCGCGCCAACGCTTCCGCGCCCGCAGGCGTCGTCCGCTCGCCGACGCCGACGGCCACCACACCCGGCGCCAGCAGCAGCACGTCGCCGCCCTCGACCGGCGCGGTGCGCGACTCGTACGCCCGACGCACCCCGAGAAAACGCGGATGGAACGCGTAGATCAGATCCGTCAGCGACGTCTCCCGCAACCGAGCGGGCAGCGCGAGCGACGTGATGGCCACCCGGTTGCGGATCCAGAACGACGAATCCCGCGTGAACAACAGATTCGGCAGCGGATCGATGACGAAGTCGGCGCCGTGATGCATACGTCGCACCAACGAGGATCCACCCACCTCGGGCACCCCGGTCTCGGCAGCGAGCAGTTCGTCGAACGTCATGCCGGCCATCAGGACCTTGGCCAGCTCGGGGGCAGGAACGCCGCGAAGGTGAACGCTGAGGTCCTGCGCAAGAGCCCGGCCCAGTTTGCGCTCGTCGACCGCGGCAGAGATTCCCTGCATGCGCGCGGCACCGCTCGCCGTCAACGTCTCGGTGAGCAGATCCGACAACAACAGCACCTCGACGCCTCGGCCCCGCAGGAGTTCCGCGAACGCGTCGTGCTCCTCCTGCGCCCGGTCGACCCACGGCACACCGTCGAACAGCAGTTGGTCGTTGTTGCGAGGGGTGAGGCGGCGCAACTCGTCGCCCGGTCGATGCAACATGACGGTGCGCAGCGTGCCGACCTCGGAATCGGCGCCCAGTCGATCAGTCATCGTTCAATGATGCGCCTTCCGACCGCTGCGTACTCTCGTCACCATGCCGATGCCCGAATGGAACGTCCGCGAACTCACCCCGGGACAACTTTCAGATCGCAGCGGAGTTGCCGTGTCGGCGCTGCATTTCTACGAGAAGCAAGGGTTGATCAGCAGCAGACGGACGTCGGGCAACCAGCGTCGCTACCCGCGCGAGACGCTCCGGCGTGTCGCGTTCATCCGCATCTCGCAGAAGGTCGGCATTCCGTTGGCCGAGATTCGCGACGCCCTCGCCGAGCTTCCGGAGGAGCGCACGCCGACGAAGCGAGATTGGGCCCGGCTGTCGGGCCGCTGGCACGACGACCTCGAACATCGCATCGCGCAATTGATTCGGCTGCGCGACGACCTGACCGGCTGCATCGGCTGTGGCTGCCTCTCGCTGACCAGCTGCACTCTCGCGAATCCGCAGGACCAGTTGGCGCAATCCGGACCGGGCGCACGTCGACTCGATGTGGATCTATAGCAGTTTGCTGAACTGATCGTTCGCCTTCTGCAGCACGAACTCGTACGGCGGCGCGAATTTCCGAGCCCACCAGTACCCGAACCTGATGTCGTTCGACGAGTACACGAGATAACGGTTCTTGTAGATGCCCTTCAGAATGGCATCGGCCACCTTGTCCGGTGTGACAGCACGCTTTTCGAAGCGGTGCTGCAGCTTCTTCACCCGCGGATCGTCGCGGTCCACGCCCGCGATCTCGACGGTGTCGACGAGCCCGGTCTTCACCCCTCCCGGCACGACGAGGCTGACGCCGATGCCGTGCCGCTTCATGTCGTACCGCAACACTTCCGACGCACCGCGCAGACCGTACTTGCTCGCACTGTAGGCCGCGTGCCACGGCAACGGAATGAGTCCGGCCGCCGACGACACGTTGACCAGATGCCCACCGCGTCCGGCGTGGATCATCGGTGGCAGGAAGTTCTCCATCACGTGGATCGGGCCCATGAGGTTGACGTCGACCATGGACTTCCACTGCCGATGCTCGAGATTTTCGACGGTCCCCCACGCCGACACTCCCGCGACGTTCATGACGACATCGAGGCTGCCCGCCGCGTCGTGCACCTCGGCCGCGAACGCGGTGACGGCGTCGTAGTCGGAGACGTCGAACGCCTGCGACATCGCTGCGGCGTTGCCGACGGCCGCGACCGTGTCCTTCAGCGAAGCCTCGTTGATATCGGTCAGATACAGCTCGGCGCCCTCGTTCGCGGCGGCAAGCGCGGTGGCACGGCCGATCCCACTGCCCGCCCCGGTGATGAACGTCTTCTTTCCGCGTAGATTCGTGATGGTCATCGGGTGCTGGTCCCCCCACATTCGAAGATCGATTCCCTACTGCACGATACGCGGCAGGCACGCGGCACCACCGGAGGTTTCATGGCAATCGTCTCGAAGGGGTTCCACGGCAAGCGCCGCGGCAACGACGGTCGTACCCCACCTGGTCAACATCTGACGACGGATTTCCCTGTGCTGTCGGTCGGTCCGACGCCGCGGGTCACGACGGACCGCTGGGAATTCGCGATCGTCACCGAGCGGGGCGAGAAGCATCGGTGGAACTGGCAGCAGATGCGCGCGCTGCCGAACGAGAAGCCGGTGGTGGACATTCATTGTGTGACGACGTGGTCCAAGCTCGACACTCGTTGGCGCGGCGTGTCGCTCGACACGTTGTTGGATGGAATCGACACTGCGGCAACGCATGTCATGGCAAGCAGCTACGACGGTTACACCACCAACCTCCCGTTGACCGAATTGCGCGGTGGCAGAGCGTGGCTCGCGTTCGAATACGACGGCGCGCCGCTGCGGCCCGAACATGGCGGTCCTGCACGACTTCTCGTGCCACACCTGTACTTCTGGAAGTCCGCCAAGTGGGTGAGCACGCTGACGCTGATGGTGCGCGACGAGCCCGGGTTCTGGGAACGCAACGGCTATCACGACTACGGAGATCCATGGCAGGAGCAGCGGTATCAGGGAGACTGAACGCGTGAACTGGCTCGTCGCTACCCTGACCGACAGAACGACCGAAACGCCCACCTCGACCACACTGACGTTCGATGTCGACGGGTGGCCCGGCCATCGGCCCGGCCAGCACGTGGATGTCCGCCTCACCGCCGAGGACGGCTACAGCGCGCAGCGCAGCTACTCGATGGCAACACCCGCCGACGGCAGTACCGTCGTGCTCACCGTTCAGACCGTCGACGACGGCGAGGTCTCGCCGTACCTCGCCGACGTGCTGGAGGTCGGCGCACAGGTCGAACTGAAGGGGCCGATCGGAGGCTGGTTCGTCTGGGACGAGGCCGACGACGCGCCGGTGCTGTTGATCGCAGGCGGGTCCGGCATCGTGCCGTTGATGGCGATGATCAGAGCGCGTCGCCGAAGCGGTTCCACCGCACCGTTCCGACTGATCTACTCGGTGCGCTCACCCGCGGAGGTGATGTACGCGTCGGAACTCAGGGCGATGAACGGCACAGTGGAAGTTGCCATCCGCTACACGCGTGAGGACCCGAACGGCCATCCGGGACGGCTCACTCCCGACGCGATCGCATCGGGCGGCTGGTCACCGGACATCGCCCCGCGGTGTTTCGTCTGCGGCCCGACAGGGTTTGTCGAGATGGTCGCCGACGTCCTCGTGACGCAGGGACATATGCCGTTCAGGGTCAAGACCGAGCGTTTCGGCCCGGTCGGAATCGCACGCTAGAGCCGCCTGCTCATCTCTTCTCGATACTCGGCGACAGTCCGTTCGATGCTGTCCGCGTCCTGGTCGGCGCCGCGCTTGCGGGCGTCGTCGGCACGGCTCTGAAGTGTGCCGATTGCCTTGCGGAGTTCGGCGTCGGACATCCTGTGATTCACTGCTGTGTGCTCCATGTCACACAGTGTCCGCCCGACGCCGACTCCCCGCAAGGAGCATGGGAACTAGGCGTCGACGGGCGACGTCGCCATCTCGGCGGGCACGAAGCTGGACAGGCTGCGAGCCGCGAATTCCCGGAAGTATCCGAGCTTGTTCGGCGGCACGAGCGACGGCAGCACGGTGTGCCAGACCTTCTCCATGCGCGACGGTGCCGTCTCGAGCGTCGACTGAGCCTCGGACACCATCAGCACGCCGGCGAGCATCTCGCAGACGAGCAGTGCGGCATTGGAGGAGTCGAGGTGATCGGCGACGTCACCGTGTTCGATGGCACGGTCGAAGAGGTGCTCGAAGATGTTCCCCCACGTTCCGAACACGCTGCCCCGCGCGGTCTCGGACCCGTCGATCTCCATCTGCAAGCGGTACATGACGCGCACGAGGGGGTCGGAGGCAGCCAGTTCGAGCACCGAGTACGAGATGCCGATGACCGATTCGAGAGCAGGCGAGCGGCTGTCGACCAAACCCGCGCATGCCGTCGAGACGCGCTCGTGTCCCTCGTCGACGATCGCCTTGGCCAGCTCTTCCTTGGACGCGAAATGGAAATACAGCGCGCCCTTGGTGACACCGGACTGCGCGGACACCTGACTCAATGTCGCATTTGCATGACCTACAACTTCGAGAAAGAGATCGGCTGCCGCGCGCAGCGCTGCCGCACGTGTCGCTTCTGCCCTCAATTGCCTAACCATGTAGCTTCACCCCTGCTCAGTTGCCTGTTTGACACCGACGCCGACCAGCTGTGATCAGTGGTGGCCTGGGCGAATCCGTGGGCTCGATCTTCGCCGCACCTACCGTCTGTCCGGTTGCGCGAGATAATACTAACTGCAACGAACCACTCTTCGTGATCCAGAAGTGACATTCGGTCGGCATAATCGCCGCTTCACATAACGATCGAAATAAAAAGTTCCACTTCGCCGGAATTTGTAACGACCTCGATGTCCTCTTTGTACGCGCGGAATATCGCACCCGATTCCGTCGCTTCCTCTGCCTGCGCCCACACGTCCTGGATCGGGTCGCGCAGGGTGCCACTCGGAGAGAAGACGGCGTACACGCCGCTCGGAACCTCGACGAAAACGTCACCGATGGGCACGTCGCCGGGAGACAGATGCTTGACCGCCACGACCGCGTTGTAGACGCCGTGCGCGTCGGGCACGAAGACGGTGCTGACCACGATGTCGTCGGCCGAACGCTCGCGGATGCGCTCACGGAGGAAACGGATCAACTCGCTGTTGCTCACCTCGGCGCCGGGGGTGATACGTGGCGCGACCAGGCCGCCGAACAATTCCGCGGACCGCGCGGTCACTCGGTGCGTCACGCCTTGAATCCTGTCTGCTCGATCGACAGGTACAGATCGATCTTGTACGCGTGCGGGTAGTACTCGTAGTCCGCGGTGAAGGTGCGCGTGATCTCGCCCTCCTCCTCCGCGTGGTCGATCTGCTTCCACAATCGCGTCATGATGTCGGGAAAGTGGCCGACGGACGAGAACTTCGCGTACTTGGCGCGCGGAACCTTGGCGACGAGATGCCCACGCGTCACCTGGCTCAGCGCAGAACACCGATAGCCGACGATCTGCGTGTTGTACGAACCGATTCCGGGCGCGAAGTCCGTGTAGATCGACGCGAGCGGTCCCGGAATCTCCTGGTTCAACACCGACGACCACGCCGCATCCAAATTCGGATCGTTGAGTCTTCCCAGCGCCCGCTTGGGGCTACGAACCGGAAGACCGGCGACCCACGTTTCCTCGAGGTCGACAATCTCGAAAGCCATTCACACTCCACGTAGCGGCCAGTTGCGTACTTCTGACGAATGCTACCGGGATGCTCACCCCGTCGTTCCCTTCACCCGCGCGATGTCACCGTGGTCTACTTGGCCAGCGACTTTCTCGTGTGCATCCGGCATCTACAGGAGAACGACGATGGGTCAGACGGCGAAGCTCCTCTCCCGATGGCCGGTCTTCACCGTCGTCGCACTCGCGGTCGCGGCCCTGCTTCTCGGCGCGTTCGGTGGCACCTACCAAGGCAAGCTCGGCGAGGTACAGAAGAACGACAACGCGTCGTACCTTCCGGGGTCGGCCGAATCCACCGTCGTCGCGAACGAGTCGACGGCATTCCTGTCGGTTCAATCCATCCCCGGATTCGTCCTGTTCGATCGCGATTCCGGACTGACCGACGACGACAAGCGCGCGATCGAGGACGCGCGTCGGCAGATCTCGGGCACCGACGGGGTCGACGGCAAGGGCATGACGCCACCCCAGTACTCCGCGGACGGACAGACCGCCGCGCTGTACGTACCGCTGGTGGCCAAGGCCGACGGCGTCGACGTCAGCGGCGACGCCCTGGCCGCCACCGAGGAAGCCGTCGTCGACACTGCGCGTGGGGCCGTCCCCGACGGCGTCGACGTCCTTCCGGCCGGCCCCGGTGGCCTGCTCGTCGCGTTCATCGACGCGTTCGCCGGGCTCGACGGGGCCCTGCTCGGTGCGGCACTACTGGTCGTCGTGCTGATCTTGCTGGTGGTCTATCGCTCGCCCGTGCTCTGGGTCTTTCCGATCCTGTCGGCTGTGCTTGCGGTCGGGTTGGCGTCGGTGATCATCTACTACTTGGCCAAGCACGACGTCCTGACGCTGACGGGCCAGAGCCAGGGCATTCTCTTCGTCCTCGTGATCGGCGCGGGGACCGACTACGCGCTGCTGCTGATCGCGCGGTATCGAGAGGAACTACACGCGCATCCGAGCAGGTTCGACGCGATGGCCAGGGCGTGGAAGGAGTCGGCGCCTGCGATTCTCGCGTCGGCGGGAACGGTGATCATCGGCCTGCTGTGCCTGATGTTCTCCGAGTTGAACTCGAACAAGAGCCTCGGACCCGTCGCGGCGATCGGCATCGCGTGCACCGTCCTGGTGATGATGACGTTCCTGCCGGTCGCACTGTCCCTGTGCGGCCGGTGGGTGTTCTGGCCTCGCCGCCCCGACGTCGACGACAGGACCGACCTCGCGACGCATGGGCTGTGGGGACGCGTCGCCGGCGCGGTCGAACGCAGGCACCGGCCGGCATGGATCGGCGCGACGGTTCTGCTTCTACTGTGCCTCGTGGGCATCACCAGCCTCGACACCGACGGTTTGACGACGACCGAGAACTTCACCAACGAGCCGGAGGCCGTCGTCGGTCAGCAGTTGTACACGTCGAAGTTCGACCCAGGCACCGGCGCGCCCGCAGTGATCGTCACCTCCCAGGATTCGGCCGACGACGTCATTCGTGCCGCAGAACGCACTCAGGGCGTGGCGCAGGAACCCGGATCCGTTTGCGTACAAGTCGATTTCGCGAAGCTGACCGATCTGATCGCGACGGTCGGTCCGGCAGCACTGGCCGGCCAGAGGGGGTGTCCGCCCCCGACCCTGCAGGTTCAACCGGTCGACGGACGAATTCTGATCAACGCGACGCTCGCCGACGCGCCCGATTCCCCCGCGGCCTTGGACACCGTCGAACGACTGCGGGCGAATCTCCACGGGATCGACGACACTCTCGTGGGCGGCAATTCGGCCGCGACGGTCGACGTGCAGGCGGCGTCGGTGCACGACCGCAATCTGATCATTCCCATCGTGCTCGTCGTCATCTTCGTCGTGCTGTCGATCCTGTTGCGCGCGTTGTTGATTCCGTTGATTCTCATCGCGACGGTCGTGCTGTCGTTCGCGGCGACTCTCGGCGTCAGCGGTTGGATGTTCTCGCACGTGTTCCACTTCGCGGGCGCGGACCAGTCGTTCCCGTTGTTCGCGTTCGTCTTTCTCGTCGCACTCGGCATCGACTACAACATCTTCCTGATGACGCGTGTGCGCGAGGAGACCCTCGGGCACGGCACGCGACCCGGCATCCTTCGCGGACTCGCGGTGACGGGTGGTGTGATCACGTCTGCGGGCGTCGTCCTGGCGGCGACGTTCGCCGTGCTCGGGGTACTCCCGCTCGTCTTTCTCGCTGAGATCGGGTTCGCAGTGGCATTCGGCGTTCTGCTGGACACCATCGTCGTGCGCAGCATTCTGGTGCCCGCGCTGTCCTACGACATCGGCCGGACGATCTGGTGGCCGTCGGCGTTGGCTCGTCGCGCGTCGCGCTAGCCCTGGGACACACCACCAGAGGTTCTTTTCGGCGTAGTGCTATCTCCCAATCGACAAGAATTCATCCGAAAACCTCTTACGCAGTCTTCTTTGGTCCGGTATCAATACCTGTGGTTGGCAGCAATCCAGGGCACAACCAGTTCACATGCTTCATCCACTGAAACAAGGGGTTTTCCGAAATGGATCTCGCAACCTTCATCTCCAGCATCCTGTCCACCGACAGCACCACGGGAAGCTCTGCTTCCGACATTCCTCTGATCGAGCTCCTCGGCGCCCTCGGATCGGGATCCGCTTCCTGATCTTCCGCACTGAACGCAGTAAGGCCCGGTCGACGCCTGTCGACCGGGCCTTACTGTTGGGGTGGAGCTGAGGGGAATCGAACCCCTGACCTTCTCGATGCGAACGAGACGCGCTACCAACTGCGCCACAGCCCCTCGCGGTCGGTGAACCGCGCTGCGCAACAGTACCAAAGCACTGCTCGATCCACGAAATTCGGGGTCGCCTTCGTCGACGTAGCGACGGCACTCCTACCGGAATCACGCCCCCGATGCGCGGCGGATGTCGTCGTGCACCGGAGCGGACTGCTGGAACGGCTCCTCGTAGTGATCGAGGTGGTCGAATTGCGGGTCCTCGTCGTCGATTTCGAGAACGACAGCACCCGGCCGGCGCAGTCGCTGCGGCACGAGCCTGAGTTCCTCGTCGGTGCGGGACTCGACGCCGAGGCGCGATCGACCCATCCGGTTCATGCGCCGTCGGCGGATCTCCTGCTCGATCTGCACCTGGCGACGGAGGTAGTACATGTATCCGGCGAGGGCGACGACGGTCAGTCCGCACACCCACCACAACATCGACGAGACGATGACGGCCAGCGCACCCGACGCGATGATCGCGAAAACCAGTCCGAGAACGGCACGTTGACGGAACGAGTATCTGGCGGCCCGGGCGATCGCGTCGGCTTCGGGGTCGAATCCACCGCGTCCGCGACGGTTCGGAACGTAGGCACGCTCGTCCACGTCGTCCCGATCGGTGTCCTCGGCTTCTGCGTGAGTGTCCATCGGGTCCTCCGCGTCGATTCTCGGTACGTTGCGCCCGAAGACGACGCTCGCGGGCGCCGACACTCGCTCGTCGTATTCGGGTCGCCAATCTGGGTCGCTCGCATGCCCTACGGCGGGACCGCGGGCGGGCTTCTTGCTGCCGCCGCGATGCAAAACCCGCGTGGCGAGCGCCGCATCGGACGTCTGCATGATGCGCGGCCGCTTGCTCATCATCATCGGGAGCAGCACGAACAGCCAGATGGCGACCAGACCGATCCAGATGATCGAGTTGGGCATTCCGGCGTTCCTTCCTGTTCGTCGGCTGCGACAACGGTGACCTGATCAGGCTAGGCGGCTACACCGGCGGAACCGGGTAGACGCGCCGACCAGAACTACACTCACGTCACTTTAGTCACATCAGTCTCGAGCCTGCAGTGTCAGGCGGCGCCCCAGTGGGCGTGGTGTCCCACTCGGGCGCCGCAGACGTGGAATTCCTGACGACGCGGTCGCTGGTGGGACGTCAGGCCCAGGCAGCTCTGCCCGTGCGCACCAAGCGATCCGCGACGGTGGCCTGAACCTCGTCGACGGTCATCGCGACGAGAAGGTGGTCCCGCCACTGGCCGTCGACGTCGAGGTACCTGCGCAGCAGTCCTTCCTCGCGAAAGCCCACGTTGCGCAGTACGGCTTGGCTGGCCAGGTTCTCGGGACGCACCGTCGCTTCGACGCGATGCAGTCCGACGGCACCGAAGCAATGGTCGAGCCCGAGCGCCAATGCTGCTGTCGCAACGCCGCGCCCGTTGACTTCCTTGGCGACCCAGTACCCGATCCACGCCGAACGTAACGCGCCGCGCACGATGTTGCCGACGGTGATCTGTCCGCAGAACTCGCCGTCGATCTCGATGGCCATCGGGATCATGTGTCCCTTACGGGCTTCGGACTTCAGCCCGGAACACAGTGCGGGCCACGACGAAATGTGGTGTCGCGCTTCCCACGAACCCTCGCCGGTCGGTTCCCACGGCTCGAGATGTTCGCGGTCGCCGATCCGCAGGCGACTCCAGGCGGCCGCGTCGCGCAGACGCACGGGACGCACGGTGACGATGCCCGCAGCAACGGTGAGGGGTCCAAGTTTCGCGGGCCAACCAGGGTGGCTCGACCACGTGCGCGGCATCAGTCGATATTAGGCGCTCCGCCCACGTGCGCAGAAATGTATAGCCCGCTACACATTCGCGCGCACGTGCGACGCAGTCGCCTACCCCCGCTGCGCCAGGAAGGACACGTCCACTTCCTCACCCGTACGCACTTCGGTGACGTCCGGGTCGATGACGACGAGACAGTTCGCTTCGGCGAGCGTCGCGAGCAGGTGCGACGACGCCCCGGGCGCCCCGCCGAGTGCTTGGACGAGATATTCGCCGGTGGCCTCGTCGCGCATGAGCTGTCCGCGGAGGAAGCCCTTACGGTCCTCGATCGACGTGATGGGCGCGACGGTTCGCGCAGTGACGATGCGGCGCATGGGCTGTCGACGTCCGAGCGCGATTCGGATCAGCGGACGCACCATCACCTCGAACACGACGAGCGCGCTGACGGGATTTGCGGGCAACAGAAACGTCGGCACTTCGTCGCGACCCAGTTGTCCGAAGCCCTGCACGGATCCGGGATGCATCGCGACGCGCTCGACTTCGAGATCGCCGAGGTCCGAGAGTGCTTCTCGGACACCGTCGGACGCGCCTCCGCCGACAGCGCCTGCGATGACGACGATCTCGGACCGAATCAACTGACCTTCGACGACCTCGCGCAGTCGCTTCGGATCGGTACTGACGATGCCGACGCGGTTGACGTCGGCACCGGCGTCACGGGCCGCTGCGGCGAGTGCATAGGAGTTGACGTCGTAGACCTGGCCCGCGCCGGGCGTGCGATCGATATCGACGAGCTCGCCGCCCACCGAGATGACCGACAGCCTCGGCCTCGGATGCACGAGCACCTTGTCCCGGCCGACGGCGGCGAGCAGACCCACCTGAGCCGCACCGATGATGGTTCCAGACCGCACTGCGACGTCGCCGGGCTGGACGTCGTCACCGACCTTGCGAACGTAGTCGCCCGACCGCACCGGCCGGAACACCTTGACGCGCGCATGGCCGCCGTCGGTCCGGTCGAGCGGCAGAACCGCGTCGGCGAGCGTGGGCAACGGGGCGCCGGTGTCGACGCGCACTGCCTGACGCGGCTGCAACCGAATCGGTTGCCGCGAACCCGCGGTGACCTCGCCGACGACCGGCAACGTCAGGTCGATGCGCTCGTCGTCCTCGTTGCGCAGATCGGTGCCCGCTGCCGAGACGTCGACGCTGCGGACCGCGTAACCGTCGATTGCAGCCTGATCGAACCCGGGCAACGGCCGCTCGGTGACCACTTCTTCCGCACAGAGGAGACCTTGCGCTTCGGAGATCGCCACCCGAACCGGTCGTGGAGCTACCGCCGCAGCGGTCACCCGGGTCTGCTGATCCTCAACCGAGCGCAATGTGGCCCTTCCTCTATCCGGTCATACGTCGGGCCTACTCGTAGCTGGTGAGCTGCGGCGCCCAATCGTCGCTCAGACGCTCGGTCAGCCACTCACGCAACGCAGGCCCGTAATCGTCACGTTCGAGAGCAAAGTCAACCGCAGCACGAAGATATCCCCCGGGATTTCCGAGGTCGTGTCGGGATCCTCGATGGACGACGACGTGAACCGGGTGGCCCTCGGAGATCAGCAGCGCGATGGCGTCGGTCAGCTGCAGCTCGCCGCCCGCGCCGGGCTCGATGCGTCGCAACGCGTCGAAGATGGCTCGATCGAGCAGGTAGCGACCCGCCGCGGCGAACAGCGACGGCGCCTCCTCGCGCTTCGGCTTCTCGACCATGCCGGTGACCTTGAGCACGTTGGGGTTGACGGCGTCCGGAACCGTCTCGACGGAGAAGACGCCGTACGACGACACGTTCTCCTCGGGAACCTCGAACGCGCACAGCACAGTTCCGCCGCGCTTGGCACGCACGCGCGACATGACGTCGAGGACGCCGCGTGGGAGAACCAGGTCGTCGGGAAGCAGAACGGCGACCGCATCCTCGTCGTCATCGAGGACTTCCTCGGCGCAGGCGACAGCGTGCCCGAGACCGAGGGGCTCGTTCTGTACGACGGACTGGACGTCGAGCAACGCGGGTGCGACGCGCACCTTCTCGAGCATCTTGAGCTTGCCGCTGGCCTCGAGCTTGGTTTCGAGAACGAGGTCTTCGACGAAGTGCGCGACGACGCCGTCCTTGCCCGGCGAGGTGACGATCACGAGACGCTGAGCACCGGAGTCGGCGGCTTCACCCGCGACGAGTTCGATTCCCGGTGTGTCGACGACCGGCAGCAATTCTTTCGGAACCGTTTTCGTTGCAGGCAGAAAGCGAGTTCCCATTCCTGCTGCAGGAACGATCGCCGTCCGAAAATGGCGTGCTGCTGCTGTCGCGGCTTCTGTCATGCTTCCCACCCTATCCATGGTCCCTGCGGATCTGCTCCGCATGTTCTGACGCTTCCCTGCTTGCCTAAACTCGAATCCATGTCTCTGGAGACCCCGTGACGCCGATTTCGAAACAGGAATGGCGCAGCCGAATACTGGCCTCTCGCCGCACTGTCGAAGCCGACGTTCGCGTCGCAGAATCAATGAAACTTTGTCATGCCGCAGCCGATTCGGCGCGACGAACCACCGCGGTGGCGGCCTACGTGCCGGTCGGCAGCGAGCCCGGTTCACTCGATCTGCTCGACGCGTTACGCCGAGAATCGAATGAGGTTCTGGTGCCGGTCGCACGTGAACCAGGGCCGCTTCACTGGGCAGAGTACACAGGCCGAGACAGCCTCAGATCCGCTCGGTACGGATTGCTCGAACCGACCGGAGAAATACTGGACCCAGGGTCCGTGAGCAGGTGCGATGTCGTGTTCGTACCCGCTCTGGCGGTCGATCTTCGGGGCGTTCGCTTGGGCCGGGGCGCAGGGTTCTACGACAGGACGCTCGACCTCGTCGGACCGGGCGTTCCGATCGCGGCGGTAGTCCGAGACGGGGAGTTGGTCGACGAATTACCGGAGGAACCGCACGATCGTCGCGCGACGCATGCGCTCACGCCGTCGCACGGACTCGTGACGTTGAGCGAGGAATAGCCGACCGAATCGCTGTGTTGGCAGTCTTGACTGTAGAGTGCTAATGCTCTTGCAGTTTTCAGCAGTTTTTCGGCACACCATGGTCTCGACCGAGTAAGGCGACGTCTCCTTGGTGACCAGTGGACCAGCGCGGAGGAACATCGATGCCCACCTATTCGTACGCCTGCACCGAGTGCGACAACCGATTCGACATCGTGCAGTCGTTCAGCGACGATTCGTTGACCGTCTGCCCGCAGTGCAGCGGCAAGCTGCGCAAGCTCTTCAACTCGGTCGGCATCGTGTTCAAGGGCAGCGGCTTCTACCGGACCGACAGCCGCGGCGGATCGAGCACGGCCAGCGAGAGTGCGGGCGAGTCCAAGAGCGACAAGTCCAGCACCAAGACCGAGTCGACGACGTCTACCAGCACTTCCTCGACATCGAGCACGTCGTCGAGTTCGTCCTCCTCGACGACATCGACAGCTGCTGCCAGCTCGTAGATTTTCGGCTTTATCCACAGGCCCCGGCTATCCACAGCCGGGGCCTGTGGCGGCTTTAAGGGGTCCGCTCCCCCGCTAGCGTGACGCCATGCCTCAGCGATCATCGCGACTCGACGTCACTCTGCTCGATCGGCTTCTGCTCCGACCTGGCTGGACTCGGACTGCGACGGCTCGTCGCATCGTCGCGGGAGTACTCGCGCTCGTCGCGGTGGTCCTGTTCGTGAAAGACGCGTCCGCGAGTGATCGGGCGGCCGTCGTCGTCGCCGCTCGCGATCTTGCGCCGGGTGAGCCGCTGACCGAAGCCGACGTCCGTCTCGCCGAATTCGACCCCAGTTCGACGCCGTCCGGCGCCCTCACCGACATCGCCGACGCGACGGATCACACCGTCGCTGGTCCGATTCGTGCCGGCGAACCACTCACCGACGTCCGACTGCTCGGTTCCCGGCTCGCCGGGGCCGCGCTGGGCACAGCCGACGCCAGGATCGTTCCGATCCGACTCACCGACGCAGGCGTGACGGATCTGCTGCGTGAGGGCGACACGGTCGACGTCCTGACCGTCGGCGGCACCGAGGATCAGGCAGCACGGATTCTGGCGACGCGATCGGTCGTCGTACTCGTGTCACCGAAGGACGCGCGGGAACGCGGCAGCGACCGCGTCGTGCTGATTGCGATGCGCCCCGACGACGCGACGACCGTGGCCGCCGCGTCGTTGGTCAGCTCACTGACCGTGACACTGCACTGATCAGCCAATGCTGAAGGGCTGTCCCCACAGCGTGACGGTCGACGTCACGGTCGGCGTCTCGATGGTGACGTCGACGTACGACCGGGCTTCGGCGAACCCGGCACAGCCTGCGACGCTCAGCGTCTCGTCGGCGTAGGTGAATCCGCCGCCGTTGCCGTCGAACGAGAAGGAATTGTCGACCTGGGTGGCGACGTCGACGCCGTCGATCGTGGCCGTGGTCTCGTCGCCGACCAGTTTGACGTCGTTCAGCTGACCGGGCGCGAGGTCCAGGTAGACGCCTGCACCGATGTTGTAGGTGTTCGGCTGGGTGCGGTCGATGCTGAGCGACAACGGGTTTCCGGGATCCATCTCCACGGTGTTGCCCTGTCCGAACGATGCGCCGGCGCCGCCGCCGATGCCTGCACCGAAGTCGACCTGGCATCCGACGAGGAATCCCGGCTCGATCTTTCCGCCGGTAGCGTTGGACGTCTCGACCGTGTAGTTACCCGTGACCCAGACGTTGCGCTGTGTCGGGGTCGCGCTCATCGACGGCGAGATGAGTCCGCTCTGGCCGAAGCCCTTGACCGTGACGGTCGTGCCGTCGATCAGGGTCTTGCTGATCTCGTTGTCCGGCAGCGGTACGAACGTGTCGGCGCTTGCCGCACCCGCGGACCAGAAACCGATCGCGACGGCACCCACCGCACCGACGGCTGCCATACGAACAGCCGCAGTCTTGTTGTTCTTCAACGTCTTTCCATCCCGTCGTGAGGTTCGTGCGAAGTCTGGGGAGCGCATCGATCAGCCGATGCTGAACGGCTGGCCGTACAGCGTGCCCTTGTAGCGGTAGTTTCCGGTCAGCTCGAGCGTGGTGTACGCACGTGCCTGTGCGTATCCGCCGCAGTTCTGCACGGAGATGCCGACGTCCTGGTACTGGATGGCCGTCGTGGGGCCGGTGACGTCCTTCGACGCGATCTCGACGGCTGCGACCTCACGGTCCTGCAGCGGGATGTTGAACTCCGCGCCGCCTTCGATGGTGTTCTCGGTCCAGCCGGCGCCGCCGATGAGGAACGGGATCGGGAACAGCGTGACGATGTTGGTGTTGCCGCCTTCGATGCCCGCGCCCGCTTCGAGGCCGAGTTCGAGGTCGGTCATGTCGAGCTGGCAGCCGACGAGGTAGCCGGTCTTCAGCGTGCCCGTCGAGCCTGCGGGGACCTCGGCGAGAGCGGTGCCCGTTGCCCATGCGTTGCGGTTCAGACCGTTGAACGCGATCTGCGGGGCGACCTTGGCGGACTCGTCGAACCGGGCGATCTTGTACGGGCCGGCGACCTTTTCACCACCCGGCAGCGGGACGAAGGTTTCGGCGTTGGCCGCACCAGGCGACATCAATCCGACGGCTACTGCCGCTGCCGCACCGATCGAGGCCAGGCGGCCGAACCTGCGCAGCGCCGACGAACGAGACTTTCCCATGGTTCCCCTTAAAAGCACGACTCCGACTACCTCGAACCGAGAAACGAGGCACATTCTCCCGGGGAAGGATACGGGACGAATGCCTCACAGTCATTGACAAGAGTCCATTAATTTTGCTGTATCGGGGAAATACATACATTTTCAAGCAGTCCTCACGTGGGCTAGCCTCGTGGGGAGCGTCAACATCTCGTCCGCACCATCGACATCCGGGAGGGTTCATGCTCAAGGGGTTCAAAGATTTTCTGCTTCGCGGAAACGTCGTCGACCTCGCCGTCGCAGTGGTCGTCGGTGCAGCGTTCACGGCCATCGTCACCGCGTTCACCAACAACATCGTCAACCCGCTCGTCGCCGCGATCGGCGGGTCGAACGAATACGGCTGGGGCTTCCAGATCACCTCCAGCCCAGAGACTTTCATCAACGTCGGCGCAGTCGTGACCGCGGCGATCAACTTCATCATCATCGCCGCCGTCGTCTACTTCGTCCTCATCCTTCCGGTCAACACCGCGAAGAAGCGCTTCGTCAGCCAGCCCGAGAAGGAACTGAGTGACGTCGACGTCCTCGTCCAGATCCGGGACATCCTGGCCGGCGGCACCGACGTCGGACGGAAACTGTCGACGCCCGCCGACGACACCGGCGGCAGCGGCGAGGCAATCGGCGACACCGACGGTTCGGCGCCCAGCGGTCAGCACGCGAAGCCATAACTTTCGACGGAATCCAAAAAGCCCGCTTTCCCGTATTCCCCGGGAAAGCGGGCTTTTCGTTCGAAATTCTTTGCTGCGGGGTTCAGTCGTCCTCTTCGACGCCGCATCGGACGCCCAGAAGGATAGTGAACTCGCCTTCGAACTCGTTCTCGAAGTCCGGCGGCCGCGTCGTAGGCGACTGACTCAATACCGTGCATTCATCACCCCCACCGATACGCGTGCTGACCACACCTTGATAGTCGGCCACCGCGAGCGTTCCGATGGCGTCATCCAACTCCATCCCCACCACGTACGGAGGTGGGCCGGTGGGCACAGCCTGAGCCACCCCACTCACCCCCAGCGCCAGCAACCCTGCCGCCCCCATCGCAAAGACACCCTTGTTCCACATCGCAGCCCCCTTGTCCGACGGACTGCGTGCGCGGTCCGGAACACGAATACGTGCAATCTCGATTCACTCTCGCGCAGATCGAGTCCGTGCACAAAGGGCAAAAGACCCGTTTCCGCACTTGAAACGGAAACGGGTCTGGTCGAGCACAGCGCCGAGGCGTCTGTTAGTTCAGCCGCCACGGCGCGCCGTACGACACCACGGTGCTGCCGCTCGACGACACTGCCTTCACGTAGGGCCGCACAGTCACGTTGCCCAGAATTCCCGTAGCGGTCCCATGGACGTTCGCGAACTGGATTTCTGTGAGTTCTCCCGACGCGGATCCCGACGCCACCTCGACCTCGGTGACGCCCGGCCCCGGAGCGATTGCAGCATTGAAGCCGACCGTCGGCGCCGAGATAACCACCTTGGGCTTCACCGCGGAATCGATTGTCACCGTCGCCTCTGGTGTCTCGAACTCGAACGTCACCGAACCACCCAAGCTCATCGGATACGCAATCTGATATCCAGCGCTGACAGTGCCGTCGAAATCGACTGCGTTCGAGCCGGTCACCGCTACCGAGGCTCGTCCGTTGTGAAACCACTCGCGGGTTAGAGGACTGCCGTCGAGCGGCGCAACGCCATTGATGAACGTGTCCAGCTGCGTCACCTCGATGGTATTTCCGCTATCGGTGATGCTATTGACGCTGTCGACGCCGGCCTGCGCAACGCCCGCTGTCGCGAGAGCTGCGGCGAGTGCGAGCACACCTCCGGCCATCACGCGCCGACCATTTTTCGAAGCCATTTTCGGACTACCCCTTCCCAGCCGAACGCTAAATCCGTTCGGATACAGGACATCTCGCCTTGAATGGCGAGGACCCAATCAGTACCTCATGCTTGAGGATGAAGTAACCTTAACCTAACCTAACTCCGAACATGCCGGTCAGTTTTGTGAACCACGTCACCAACCAGGACCGGGCGCTTGAACATCGGGGCCGGTGAAAGTGCTTGCGCGATAGCCACTTCGAGAGCAGCGCTCGTTCTGCCACAACGAAAAGCCCGTCGTCACCGAGATCGGTGCCGACGGGCTATCGGAGCATGGCGTTGCTGACTGCGTCCAGATTTCGGACGCAGTCAGCAAGTGGTCAGCCGAGGGTTTGCGGGTCCCCGTACGAGACGACTGACGAGCCATCGTCAGCGGTGACCTTGACGTACGGACGAATCGTCAGGTTGCCGAGCACACCCGTGGTCGTGCCGTGGATGTTGGAGAACTGGAGCTCGGACAGCGCACCCGAGACATCACCAGCGGCAACCTCGACTTCCTGAGTACCGGGGCCGGGAGCGATGGTCAGCTGCGATGCGGTACGAGGAGACGTGACAACGAGCTCTGATTCGACCGTGGTCGTTGTCTTGGTAGTGGCTGCAGGAGCCCCATCCTCAGCGGCAGAAACGGTGGCGTCGCCTGCATCTGCGCCAGCGTCGCCTTCGTCTGCGCCAGCGTCGCCTTCGTCTTCGTCTTCTACAGGCGACGTTGTGGTCGGTTCAGGCTTGACGGTCTCGGTCTTCTGCTTTGCCTTGGCCGTCAGGCTCGGGGTGTCGAACGAGATATTGATCGATCCGCCGATGCTCATCGGGTAGGCGAACTGGTACCCCACACTTACAGTTCCGGCAAAATCGTCCGCACCAGCGACTGCGATCCGGCCGTTGTGAAACCACTCGCGTGTCAGCGGGCTGCCGTCGAGCGGAACAACACCGTTGATGTACGTGTCCGACTGCGTCACCGTAACGGTATTTCCACTTCCGTCAACGAACGAGTCGACGCGGTTGACATCCGCCTGCGCGACACCGGATCCAACCACCGAGGCCAGGACTCCCGCCGAGACCACCGCAACTGCGCGCGAACGCGCACCGATCTGCATGTTCAAAACACCCCTCACGTTCCGGATTTCATTACCCGGCATTGGAAGCGACCGACACAGAATGGAGTGCGCGGCCGACTGTACGTCTCCTCAAGTTTGAGACTTGTTTACCATACCGCAGATTTTATGAAATTCGTGGACTACGTTTCATGCGCAAGTCAGTTGAACTTCTGGAGTGGGAACTCGGCGAGTGTTATTGCGGTGCCGTCACTTTCACACGCCGATGACACAGCGGCAGAGTTGTCGACGAATGCCTGACCGGACTCGCTGTCCGCTTCGGTCAATTCGAGCGAATCGGCCGGAAGAGCAGTCACCAAAGTCTGAATCTTCTCTTTCACGCCACCTTCGGCCTGGTCACCCAACGGCGCGAACTTCGCGACGGCAGCATCCTTGTCCGCGGTCCAAGCGTCGACGTCACCACCGACGGGGCCTGCCTTGGTGAGTTCAGTGAACTCGTCGTACGCCGCCGCGAATTGCTGGCACGCATCTGCATTTGCGCCCGAACCCGAGTCACCGCCCGAGTCGTTGCTGCAGCCCGCGAGAGCGAGCAACGCCGAAACGGCAACTACTGGAATCAATGTGGAGCGCATGAAGTATCAGCCATTTCTCGCACGCTCGAGCGCACCAGCTCGGCGGACGGTCTCTTTTGTATACGAGGAAGAACACGAAAATCGGGCCCGACCGGAAAGATCCGGTCGGGCCCGATTCTATTCAGCGCGTCAGCGCTGGGATGAGGCTGTCATCAACCGATCGAGATCAGTTGAAGGTCCACGGGACACCGTAGGTGACAGCAACGTCACCCGTGGAGCTGGTGACCGAGACGTACGGGCGAACGCGGACGTTGCCGAGGATGCCGGTCGCGGTGCCGTGAGCGTTGGCGATCTGGATGGTTCCCGAAGCGCCTTCAGCGTCGCCGCTGGTGCCCTGGATTTCACCCGAAGCTGCAGTGGCGTCGACGATGCCCGGTCCCGGAGCGATCTCAGCCTCGAAACCAGCCTGCGGGATCAGGTTGCCGAACCCAGCGGCGAGCCCGTCCTTGTCCGCCGACAGGTCAAGCGTCGGGGTGGAGTAGTTGAACGTGATGGAGCCGCCGAGGCTGGCCGGGTAGCCGACCTGGTAGCCGACAGCAACCGTGCCCTCGAAGTCGTCGGCGTCAGGTCCGGTGACGGTCCAGCCGGCAACGCCGTTGGCGAACCACTCACGGGTGAGCGGGTTACCGTCGAGCGGCGGAACGCTGTTGATGAAGGTGTCGGACAGCGACACGGTGATCGTGTTGCCGTTGGCGTCGACGACCGTGTTGGTGCTGTCAACTGCAGCGGACGCGGTTCCGGTACCGAGCACCAGGCCGGCAACCGAAGCGCCGGCAACGACCGTTGCGGCAATGGACTTCAGTCCACGGCTGCGCCGCGGCTTCTGGATCTCCGTCATTTAAATCCTCATCATGTTCAGTCCCAAGCGCGTTCGCACGGGAAGCTTGTGGCTTGCACCCTCGAGGCCAGTCGGCATGTTGCCGAAGGTTCCCGAGCAGAACTAGATCCTGGGATCACGTTCGTAAGTAGTCCCGACACAGGGGCTCGGAGCGTGTGTTCCAGCCCTTGCTGCCGAAGCTGAGGGGAACATTAGAGGAGTTGCCGGATCGTGACAATCCCTACGAACCTGCGCCAAACATGGCCGAATCGTGATGTGTTTCCTGTGTGTGAACGGCTTTCACACCATACTTGCGGGTAACCTGCGTCACAAAATGGGCGTTGTTGCCGTTCCGTTACAAACCTCACCGCTAGTTGAAACGGCTCTGAAATGGGCAGACATTGCAGGGGACGGGCGAGAAGCGGATCAATCGGTCTTTTGGGACGCACTTCTGCTCATCGTGATTCGAACCCGAAAGCTCGGCACCGCGGGCCGCGTCCCGCTAACACCAGGTAAACGTTCGCCCAACACGGATGTGATTTACATTTCCAAATGTGTTGTGGATCACATCACAAGTGGTGCGGGGGGCGCTCTCGATCGAACCAATCGTCCGTCGTGCCCTCGTCGCGGCGCGAGCGCTCATCGCTCGTCGTGTCGGGCAGGACGTCCCCGAAGATGCGAGCGAGCCGGGCCCGATCGATACGGGCCCGGCTCTCGTCGTTGTTCTTCTCTGTCATGTCAGGTGCGGTCAAGCATCGAGCCCGGACAGTTCTGCGATCACTTGGCTCGCCAGCGGGGTCAGGGTGGCCATGCCGTCGCGAATCGCCGCGCGCGAGGACGCGAGATTGACGACGAGGGTGCTTCCCGACACTCCGACGAGCCCCCGAGACAGGCCTGCGTCCATCGCTCCAGCTGCAAGCCCGGACGAACGCAGCGCCTCGCTGATGCCAGGAATCTCACGGTCGAGGATCTCGGCGGTCACGTCCGGGGTGACGTCGCGCGGAGACACCCCGGTGCCTCCGACCGACACGACGAGGTCGACTCCGCCGATCACGGCAGTGTTGAGAGCGTTACGAACATCCACCTCATCCGACGTGACAGCCACGACTCCGTCCACCAGAAAACCTGCTTCGGTAAGGAGTTCCGTTACCAGCGGGCCGGTCGAATCCTGTCCATTACTGTGCGCGGTGCGGTCGTCGACGATCACGACCAACGCTCGGCCAGCCAGAGGGGTCTCGAGTTCCATACTGCTCACCGTAGTAGTAGCCCTCTGCTCGGTCTCACGCTGTGCGTAAATCGTTGCAACGGTCGCCAGGCGCTCGGTGTCCGAGAGCATCAGCGGCCTCCGGGAAAGCCAGGGATCTCGAATGGCGACTGCGAGGTCGAGGACGGTGTCTGGACCGACGCGGTCTGCGGTTCGGCGGTTCCCAGCGTCACGTCCACAGTCTTCTCGTTGCCACCCTCGGTGTAGGTGATCTTTACCGAGTCGCCGGGTGCATGCGACCGCACCGCGGCAATGAGGGCGTCACCGCTCGAGACCACGCGGTCGTCGACCTTGGTGATGACCGCGCCCTTCGGAATGCCTGCCGACGCCGCCGGACCGCCTTCGGTGACCTCGACGACCGTCGCACCGTTCGCATCATCCTGCGACGGCACCTGGACGCCGATCATGGCCTGCGTGGCCTTGCCGGTCTTGCTCAGCTCGTCGGCTATCCGCTTGGCCTGGTCGACCGGAATCGCGAAGCCGAGGCCGATGGACCCGCTCTGCGTGCCGGAGGACTCGCTGCCGCCGAGCGTCGCGATGGCCGTGTTGATACCGATCAGCTGCCCGTCCGTATTGACGAGTGCGCCACCCGAGTTGCCCGGGTTGATGGCCGCGTCGGTCTGGATCGCGTCGATGACCGAGTTCTGATTGCCCGACTCGCCGCTCGTGGATACCGGACGATTCAGCGAGGACACGATGCCCGTGGTGACGGTTCCGGCGAGACCGAGCGGGGAACCGATCGCGACGACCTGTTGTCCCACTTGCAGATTCGACGACGTGCCGAGCTCGATGGGCGTCAGATCGCTCTTGCCTTCGGCCTTGATGACGGCCATGTCGGAGACCGCGTCGGCGCCGACAAGCGTTGCGTCGGCAATCGATCCGTCCGAGAAGGCCACGGTCAGCTTGCCGTTGGCGCCCGCACCCGTCGCTACGTGGTTGTTGGTGAGGATCAGGCCGTCGGACGACAGAATAACGCCGGAGCCCTCGCCCTCTGCTTTGCTGCCCTTGACCTGGATCTGCACGACGCTCGGCAACACCTTGTTCGCGACGGCCTGGATCGAGCCGTCCGGGATGTTCGCGGCCGGTTGCGCTGCAGTGACAGTCGAGTTCAGCGAATTGGTCGCCGCGCCAGTGCCATTGGCACCATTCGTAGCCAGAGCGCCTACAGCACCGCCGATTCCACCTCCGACGAGGACCAGGGCGATTGCTCCGGCCACGAGCGTGGTGCGACCCGGCCGACTCTTGACGGCTGCCGGGGCCTGCTGCGACGGCTGGTGATTCTGCGGCGCAGCGTGTTGCTGGTTGTAGCCGTAGTTCGGCTGCTGATAAGCGTTGTGGCCGTAGGCGGAATGACCGTATTGTCCGGCCTGCTGGCCGTACCCACCCTGCGGTGCGTGCTGCTGCGTCGGGAACTGCTGGGTCGAATTCTGCTGTGCCGAATTCTGTTGGGTCGGATGCTGCTGCGTGGACTCGGAGTCGTTCTGCTCGGAGTCTCTACGATCGTCGGTCATCGGCTTGTCGCTTCTTTCAGTAGAAACCTCGCCCTGAGGACGAGGTCGCCCGCCTTGTTAACGACTACTTTGCCGTGCGGGACTGAGAGCGCGCTGAGACAGAGCTATCAGTTTGCCGAGACTGTTCCAGACGGGTCGATACCACTTTCACCAGGCAAGACGACCCGAATCAGCGCCCCACCACGGTCCGAGACCTCGACGCCGATCGTCCCACCGTGCTTGATGACGACCTGACGCACGATCGCGAGACCCAGCCCGGAGCCCGGCATCGAGCGAGACGCCGTCGAACGGTAGAAGCGCTCGAACACCAGCTCGCGGTCCTCTTCCGGAATACCGGGACCTGCGTCGTCGACGGTCAATTCCATGAGCCCATTGCCGATCTGACGCATGATGACGCGCACCTCACCGCCACTAGGACTCCATTTGGCCGCATTGTCCAGAATGTTCAGTACGGCGCGTGACAGTCCCGCCTGATCGCCGTACACGAACCACGGTTCGAGGACGGCCTTGAACTCGATCTCGTTGCGGCGACGTCGCGCACGCTCGAGACTGCGTTCGACGGCGTCGGCAAGATCGACCCGCTCGAACACCGTCTCGGGCGCATCCTCACGGGCCAGGTCGACGAGATCGCCGACGAGCGTCGACAATTCCTGAATCTGTGCGACGACATCGGACCGCAGTTCTGCCATGTCTTCGTCCGGAATCGACGGCGCCCCAGGACGTCCCGACGCGATCAGCAACTCCATGTTCGTTCGCAGCGACGTCAACGGCGTCCGGAGTTCATGACCGGCGTCGGCGACGAGACGGCTTTGCCTCCCACGGGATTCGGCGAGAGCCCGAAGCATCGTGTTGAAACTCTCGGTGAGCCGGGCCAACTCGTCGTCGCCAGTTACTGGAATCGGCGTCAAGTCGTCGGTGCGCGCGACGCGTTCGGCTGCCGCGGTCAACCGCGCGATCGGCCGCAGGCCTGTTCTGCCGACGGCCATTCCCGCCCCTGCTGCGAGTACGACACCGCAGCCGCCCACGATGAGCAGAACCCACGCGAGCCGGTCGAGCACTTGCCCTGTGGGAGAGAGCCTTTGGGCGATCACGATCGCGCTGCCGTCCATCGCACGCTGACTGAGGACGCGTTGTCCGTCGACCGTGCGCAGCGAACTGTCGACCTTGCCCTCGGCGACGGCGATCTCGTCCTCGCCGATCGGCACCTTCGAGCCAGGCGGGACGTACTTGGTGAGGTCCGGGAAGATCAGTGCGACGGACACATCGGTGCTGTACAGCGTCGCACCGGCCACGTACCGCGGGTCGAACGTGACGACGTTGCTGTTGATCAACGCGTCTGCGCGACTCCGCAATTGGTTGTCGACGTCGCCGTACAGGGCGCGGGACACCACCGCGTAGGCCGCGATCGCCATCACCGCGACGGCGATGGCCACCACCGACGCAGCGAGGAGCGTCACGCGCCAACGCAGCGACACCGACCGGGTCAACGGCATCGGGGGACGCATCGACGAGTCGGTGGTGAGTGGGCCAGGAGGCCGTCGAGCGAAAGGAGCGACCATCACGGAGGCGTTTCGCGGAGAACGTATCCGACACCACGGACAGTGTGGATCAGGCGCGGCTCGCCGTCGGCCTCGGTCTTGCGACGCAGATACCCGACGTACACCTCGAGGGCATTGCCCGACGTCGGGAAGTCGTAGCCCCACACCTCTTCGAGGATGCGGCTGCGCGTCAGAACTCGACGCGGGTTCATCATGAGCATCTCCATCAGGGAGAACTCGGTGCGGGTCAGGCTGATCGACCGGCCGCCGCGTGTGACTTCGCGCGTCACCGGGTCCAGCGAGAGGTCGGCGAATTCCATCGCTTCCGATTCTTCGCCTGCTTCCATCGCCGTGCGACGGAGAAGGGCGCGGAGTCGAGCGAGAAGTTCTTCGAGCGCGAAAGGCTTCGGCAGATAGTCGTCGGCACCCGCGTCGAGACCTGCCACGCGCTCGGACACCGAGTCGCGGGCGGTGAGGACGAGGATCGGAAGGTCGTCGCCGGTGCTGCGCAGCCGGCGGCACACTTCGAGGCCGTCGAGGCGGGGCATCATGACGTCGAGAACCAACGCGTCGGGGCGAGCCGCCGCGATCTTCTCGAGTGCATCCAAGCCGTCGACAGCGAGCTCGACCGTGTAACCGTTGAAGGTGAGGGACCGCCGAAGCGAGTCGCGGACGGCTCGATCGTCGTCGACAACCAGGATGCGCATCGTTACAGTTTGGCCCGACGGACTGAGATATGTCTGAGAGGGTCCTAGTCTTCGGCGGGCAAACGTCGGGCAATGGGTAAATTCCAGCGTCGCCACAGCGCAAGAAGGCGCAGGCCGGTCGCGATGACGGTCCCCGCGATCAGTCCGATGTTCACGGGCCACCCGAAGCCCACGACGGCCGCTACCGTCGTCGAGCCTAGCAACGCGGGCACCGCATAGAGGTCACGACGAAGCAACAACGGAACCTCGTTGACCAGGACGTCACGGATGACGCCACCGGCGACCGCCGTCGTCGCACCGATGAGGCAGGCGGCCAGTGAGCTACCGCCGGTGTCGAGGGCGATCGTTGCACCCGTCGACGCGAACAGGCCCATTCCGAATGCGTCGAAGATCAGGACGCCACGACGTACCCGGCTCATGGCGGGATGCGCGACGAACACCAGCAGCGACGACGCCAACGCCACCGCGATGTTCGGCCACTGGTCGAGCGACGTCGGCGGATGAATGCCCAGCAGAAGGTCGCGGATGATGCCGCCGCCAATGCCCGTCGTGATTCCGACGACGCACACGCCGAACAGGTCCAAGCGTTTCCGGACACCGATCAACGCGCCGGAGGCCGCGAACGCGGCGATACCGACATAACCGAGGACATCTACGAGCACGGGGTAATGGTCGCACTTGACTCGGCTGTGACCTCCGAGAGTCGATCGGTATGGGCTTGGTACCTCGAACGCTGCCGGCCGTCCCAGGTGCGGATGACGATGGGGACATGAGAACTTCGATGAGAAAGGTTGTGGCGGGTGTGGTGGTCGCGGCAGCCGTATCGTTCGGCGCGGCCGGGGTCGCACAGGCTGATGAGCTGATCCGGGTACCCAACGTGACGGGGATGTCGGTGTTCGGTGCGACGGAAAGACTCAGCGAGGCCGGTTTCGACAACGTGATCGCCAGCTCCCCCGATGCGACGGGTCTGGTCGCCGGTACGACGCCCCGAGCCGGAACCTTGGCTGACGAGGACACGACGGTGATCTTGTTGGTGCCGAGCGACTGAGCCGTCGTGGTGGGTCGATAGTGGTCGTTCAGGGCCGGATGCGGCTTCTCGGCCGACTACGCCATGGAACCGCGCCGCCTGCCTCTGCGTCTAAACCCTCGACAGCGACGAGGGGGGGCCGATGCGGAAACGGTGGGCGGTGATCGCTGCTGTGACTTGTTTCATCGCCGGATGTGGGGGCGGCGTCGATGGGGTCGAGGTCAGGGGGGTGCCTCAGGAGCGTTGGGATCCCTGCAGCATCCCCGCAGACGCCATCGCGGGGACGGGGTTGGATCCGGCGAGCCAGAAAACGTGGTCCGCTGGTGTGGTCGTTGACGACTGGACCATGTGCGCTTGGCGGGGCCCGATTAGCACACCTTGGTACTTCTTCAGTGTGCGATTCTCAAATGACTACACGCTCGACGATGCCCGTGCGGACTCGACATACTCAGACGTCATCGACGTAGCTGTGCAAGAGCGACAGGCAGTTCGCTACCGAACGAACATCCGTGGTCAGCCTGAGAACTGCAACCTTGCAATGGCATCGGTAGACGGAACAATCAAAACCTCGGTCGATGTCATAGGCAGCGAACGCGCAAAGCTCGACCCATGCACGGTACTGCTTGCGCATGCAACTGACCTGTTGGCCTCCTTCCCGCCCCATACGAGATGAGCCCCTATGAATCCAATGGATCCCGCTGTCGCATATTGGAATTCGCTATCAGACGCCGCGGAGTCCGGGCAACTGTACTTGTCGCCAGAGGCGGCTCGAAAGTGTGATTACGCGTGCACCGACTTCCTCTCCAAGCTCTCCGACCACCAACTTGAAGCGGGTCTGCTAGCAGACGTAAAGGGGCTCGGAAGCCTTCCATCCGGAATTAGTCTTGCGACACGTTTCTCCGAGAAGGCAGCAGGCGGTCCTAACAACCTCGTCGACGTGCTGCAAAGTCACATCGACGTTGTCATGGCTATGCAAGCGGTATTCAGGAAGTTCTTCACCGACACTGCAGATACCGATCGGGAGAACGCGTCGGGAATCTCGGCGCAGGGCCCGAGGTAGCTCCGCTCCCGGCTATGAACGACCGGGGCACCGCAGGCTCATGCGGAATCCTAATCCTCACTCGATGCATCGCTTGAGAATCGAGAACCGGGGTGAGGATTCGACCAAAACTCACCCCGCGCGCACCTTCCAGCCGGCGCGCATGTTGCAACCTGCGCATCCGCTGCAACCTGCGCGCCTGGGGGGCGGCTACAGTTCCTGCAGCCGAACGGTCCCGTCGTCGGCGATGGAGAAGCCCGGGTTGTGGCAGATTTCCCACAGCACACCGTTCGGGTCCGCGAAGTGCCCGTGATAACCACCGAACGCCGCTTGCTGGGGTGGCTTCACCAGCGTCGCGCCGGCCTTGACAGCTCGGTCGACGATCGCGTCGACCTCGGCCGGACCGTCGACGTTGTGCGACAACGTCAACCCGCTGACCTTTGCCGGGCCACCGTCGTGCCCAAGGTCCTCCGTGAACTTCTGCGCGTCGAACAGCCCCATGACCAGCCCTGGGCCGATCTGGAAGAACAAGATTTCACCGGGGACGTCCAACAGGGCCGTCCAACCCAGGCCATCACGGTAGAAGGCGCGGGCAGCGTCGAGGTCGGGGGTGGCAAGCGTCGTGAAGTGAATGCGCTGGTCCATCCACCCATTCTGACGGCTGAGGCCGCGGTCTGGCAGGCTTTGCACTGTATGAACTCCCACAGACCAGAGTGAGGAACGTTGCCTATCGTCGACAACGCTGTCTACGTCGACGGCGTGCGCACCGCGGACCCCGACAGCCTCGACCACACCTACGAGGCGATGCGCGAGCGCAACGGCATGGCCTGGATCGGCCTCTATCGACCCGACGACGATGAGATCGCCTCCATCGCAGCAGAATTCGGTCTGCACCACCTTGCTGTCGAGGACGCGATCGCAGCACATCAGCGGCCCAAGCTCGAACGCTACGGCGACCAGCTGTTCGTAGTGCTGCGGCCTGCTCGCTACATCGACGAGACCGAAAAGGTCGAGTTCGGCGAACTCCATGTGTTCCTCGGTCCGGACTTCGTCGTCACCATCCGCCACGCCGAGTCCCCCGAGCTGGGGACGGTCCGCAAACGACTCGAAGAGGCACCCGACCTGTTACGGCAGGGAACGCAAGCCGTCCTCTACGCCATTCTCGACCAGGTCGTCGACGAGTACGAACCCGTCGTGGTGGGGCTGCAGAACGACATCGACGAAATCGAGGACCAGCTCTTCTCCCGCGATCCCTCGGTATCCCGACGCATCTACACTTTGTCCCGCGAAGTGACCGAATTCCAGCGCGCCGCCGCCCCCTTGGTGGCCATGATCGAATCGCTCAAGCGCGGCGAAGACAAGTACGACGTCGACATCGAACTGCAGCGCAACCTCCGCGATGTGCTCGACCATTGTGTACGCATCGCAGAACGTGTGGAATCGTTCCGCGTCAACCTGCAAAATGCGTTGCAGACGAACGCGACTCTCGTTGCGCAACAACAGAACGACGAGATGCGCGCGATGACGCAGGTCAACCTGGATCAGACGGAGCAGACCAAGAAGATCTCGTCATGGGGCGCGATCCTGTTCGCCCCGTCGCTGATCGCCGCGATCTACGGCATGAACTTCGACTACATGCCAGAACTGAAGTGGCACATCGGCTATCCGCTCGCATTGCTGACGATGCTCGCCTGCTCCGGCGTGCTGTACCTCGTATTCAAGCGTCAGAAATGGTTGTGACGCCCCGCCGAGCGAAATTCACCCTCCTATTGTGCGGTTCGAGCACCGAAAGCCACACAACAGGAGGGTAAATTTGCGACGGCCCGATTTTCCGGGCTTTCGAGCGCTATGTCCCCTTCACGTTCAGGATCTGCCGCAATTCGTGCTCGATGTCGACGAGATCGACCGCGTCGGCCATGACGATGTCGATGTCCTTGTAGGCGTCGGGGATTTCGTCCACGAACTCTTCGCCGTCGCGAAATTCGATGCCTACCATTCGCTTCCGCAGATCCTCGACGGTGTAGCGCCTCCTGGCCTCGGTCCGCGAAAACCTCCGTCCGGCGCCGTGCGGCGCCGAGCACAGACCTGCGGCGCTCCCCTTGCCGACGACGACGTACGACCTCGTCCCCATCGAGCCGGGAATCATCGCCTTGACGCCCTCGTGCGCATCGACGGCGCCCTTACGCGTCAGCCACACGTCCTTGTTTCCGTGCTTCTCCGTCACGGTGTAGTTGTGGTGGCAGTTTATTCGCTCGAGCTCGTGGTGATCGTCGACACCCATCCACTCGGCGAAGACGGCAGCGAACCTGTCCATCATCTCGGCCCGGTTGAGGTAGGCGAACCGCTGCGCCCACTTCAAATCCTCGATGTACCGGCCGAACTCGGGCACTCCCTCGGGAATGTAGGCGAGGTCCTTGTTCGGCAGATCGATCCACCACTGCTTGCACAAACGCTGCGCAATCGCGATGTGCTTCTTCGCGATCTTGTTCCCGACACCCCTGGATCCGCTGTGCAGAAAGAGCCACACAGAATCAGTTGTGTCCAAACACAATTCGAGGAAGTGGTTGCCCGATCCCAACGATCCAAGCTGCTCACGCCACTTCGGCGAGTGCGACAGATCGACGCCGTTGGCCTCGGCAAGTCCCTCCAACTCCGCGAGCTTCGAGGCGGTGAAGTCCCATACGTCGAATCCACGGTTGTAGTTGCCCATGGACACAGGGATGGCCCGCTCGATCGCCGCCCGGAGGTCGGCGAGGTTGCGGTCCCCAAGATCGGACTTGGTGAATCCCGTTCGTACACCGATCATTCCGCAGCCGATGTCGACACCGACGGCCGCTGGAATGACCGCGCCGAGCGTCGGGATGACCGTGCCGACGGCACTGCCCATCCCACTGTGCGCGTCGGGCATCAGGGCGACGTGCGGATGCACGAAGGGCATGGACGCGGTTTCCCGCGCCTGCGCAAGCGTGTTGTCCTCGATGTGGGAAGCCCAGTTGAGCAGCTTCGAGCCCACCTTCTTCGGGGGCATGATGTTTCCTTTCAGCCCCCTCGGAGGAGGAGGCGCTATTCGAACAGTTGCTTCACGAACGGGATGGAATCCGCCTGTGACTGAAGTAGTGCACCGCTGTGGTCGGTGGGATAGGTGTGCAGACGGACGTCTTGGCCGTTCAGTTTCATCTGGGCGACAAGCGAGAGCGCTGCCGGCGCAGGCACATCCACGTCGGTCAGACCTTGGCCGATGAAGACCGGTCGGTCGTAGCCACTCGTCGGCACACCCATGTAGTCGTTGAGCAGGCCGTAATAGTTGGGAATCTGGTTGAGCGGTCTCGAGAACAGATCACCCGACACCAAGCCGTCGAGCTCTTCCTCGGCCTCGATGACGCACAACGTTTCGGCCTTGTCGACTGCTCGCCTGCCTTCCTCGGTGAGGTACGAGTCGATGTCGACCTCCGGATGCGCCTCCCGCAGCCCCGACAGGATGTACAGCAGATACGTCGTCAGCGCTTTGCTGGCCGATACCGGCAGCACACCGGGACCCAGTGGCAGCAATGCCAATTCGATGTTCGCCGGAACACCGGTGCCGACGGCGCCGCGGTAATCCAGTTCGGGGCCACCGTATTCCGTCGCGTAGCGGGCCGTTGTGATCGCTGCGCCACCGCCCTGCGACTGGCCGACGACGACCCACTTGTCGGACAGGGACGCGTCGACCGCTCGCGATGCCTTCACTGAATCGACGACGCTGTGCGCGGACACCTTGCCATCGAGATACGGCATGATGCCCGGTGTCCCGAGGCCGACGTAATCCGTCGCTGCGATGGCGTACCCCTGTCCGAGCCAGGCCCCCAGGTACTGTCGGTCGCGCTCGGGATCGGCAGGGCCGACCAACGAGGGCGCGCACGCGTCGTCGACACCCGAGGTGCCATGCGCCCATCCGATGACAGGCCAACCACCCTCGGGCGCAGTGCCTTCGGGGACGAAGAACGCGCCGGTGCTCAGTGCGGGCCGATTGTCCGACCCGACGGTCCAGTACGTGATGCGCTTGGCCTCGGCAGTGCCGGGAAGCCACAGTTCCGGTGCCAACTCCTCGACCGCGACGACGGTGCCCGGCGTCCGATCGACCTCGTCCGCGAATGCGGTGGTGGCACCGGCGAACACCAGAGATGCAGTCGCACAGACAGCGACGAGCGAACGAGAGAGAGTCGACATGGCAATGACAGTAACGCGCGTCGACCCGAAAAAGCGCGTGATTTGTTATCCGGCACCGCCGCCGAACACCATGCCCAGCAGATAGGTCGCCCCAGCAGCTCCGTAGCCGATCGCGAGCTGACGCAACGCACGCTTGACCGGCGGGCCTCCACTCAGCAGACCGACCACCGCTCCCGTCCCCAACAGAGCAATGCCCACCAACACCGATGCAACCACCAGCGCCACATAGCCTTCCAGGCCGAACAGGTACGGAAGCACCGGAATCACTGCACCCGATGCAAAGAAACAGAAGCTGGCCGACGCGGCCCCGAGGCCGGTTCCGACGGCTTCGTGCGCATCGACCGACGACTGCATCTCGTCGTCGGGACCGAGATTCCTGAGCACTTCGAACGCGCGAGCTTCGGCCTCGTCGGGCGTCATTCCTCGTGCGCGATACACCAGCGCGAGCTCGTTCGCGTCGACGTCGAGATGCTGGACGGCTTCACGCGCCGACCGATCCGGCGACGACGCCTCCAACAACTCCCGCTGCGAGCGGACGGATACGTACTCGCCCGCGCCCATCGACAGTGCACCGGCGAGCAGACCGGCAAGGCCGGTGACCAGCACGATATGGTTCGACACTCCGCTTCCACTGATGCCCAACACCAGCGCGAGGTTGCTGACGAGCCCGTCGTTCGCGCCGAACACCGCGGCGCGGAACGTTCCCGACAGCCGGTTGCGACCCCGCGCCGCCAGCGCGCGCACCACCTCGGCGTGAATCTGCTCGTCGGCCGTCATGGCGTCGGTGGCGTCGGAATCCGACGCGTACGGCGACCGTGTCTCGGCGCGCTGCGCCAACGCGAGCACGAACACCGAACCGAATCGCCTGGCCAGCAGGCCGAGAAGTCGCGTCCGTCGACTACCCGGCTGCGGCTTCCCGACGCGATCGCCGAGCAACCGTCGCCAATGTTCCTCGTGACGGCCCTCGGCATCGGCCAGCGCGAGCAGGATCTCGCGTTCCTCGCCGGTGCGTCGGCTCGCGAGGTCGCGATAGACGGCGGCCTCCGCACGCTCGTCGGCGAGATAGCGTCGCCACCTCTTGACATCCTTCGCGGAAGGTTCGGCCATAGCGCTCAACGTACCCAGCCGGGGCACCCGCGAACGACCGAAGGCCTCCCGTGCTCACTCCAAGTGAGCAAGGGAGGCCTTCGGTCCGGTCGGCGCCCGGCCCCGGATACCAGCGAGGGCGCCCCTCGCTCACTCAGAGTGACCAGATGTCACCTTCGGTCCGAAAAGGGGGGCGGAGCTAGGGCGTGTATGCACCAGTCTGCACTGCCTTCACCAACCGACGAGGAACTCTGAACTCCTGCCCACCTACCCGGACGGTGACGAGATCCGGTGCGACGGCTTTCCACTGCGCCCGGCGGCTCCTCGTGTTGGAGCGGGACATCTTTCTCTTCGGAACGGCCATGGCTCAGGCTTCCTTTCGGGTGCGGCGCCCGTACCGCTTCTCGAACTTCTCGACGCGGCCCTGGGTGTCCATGATGCGGGCGGCGCCGGTCCAGAACGGGTGCGATTCGCTGGTGACGTCGACGATCACGAGCGGGTAGGTGTTGCCGTCTTCCCATTCGATCTCGCGGGTGGACGTGATGGTGGACCGGGTGAGGAACTTGCTTCCCGTGCCTGCATCCTGGAAGACCACCGGGTGGTAGTCGGGGTGAATTCCCTGCTTCATTCCTTTGCCTCTCTCGATTGCTCCGAGTACGGAGATTCTGTTGTCTCACATGGGTCTTCGTGGAATTCTCCGAACGGATCGGTCCACGAGGCCCACTCACCGGGCGAGGCCATCTCGTCGTCGGACACCAGGGCCCACTGCAGAGTTCGATCGATCTCCGACGGGTCGGCGGCGTGCACCAGCACGACGAGCGAGGTGTCGCGGTCGCCGTTCTCGTCGTCCCACCGCAGCGCCGCCATCGCACGACGCATCGTGCCGACCTGTTCCTGTTCCTCGGGAGTCATTGCGGCGAGCCACTTTCCGGCACTCGCGACGCGCAGACCCCCGCCCGCGGATTCGATCCACAGCGCTTCGTCGGGTTGCGTTGCGACCCAGGCTCGTCCGCGGGCGGTGACGACGCCGTCGAGCAGAACGTCGATCGCCTCGTGCAGACGTTCGGGATGGAACGGCCGCGTCGCAGCGAATTCGACGAGCGTGACTCCGCAGTCGGCCGTCAGCGGCGGCTGTCCGCGCAACAACGGCGAATGAGCGTCGGTGATCTCTCCGCGTCGCGCGTCGAACGGCACCGCTGTGAGGAGCGCTTCGACGTCGAGCGTGTCCCCCGGCCCGACCCACGCGACCGGTGCGCCGGGTGCGAGACGCGCGAGGACGGCCGCCAGTTTCGCGCGTTCCCAGCCGTCGACCTCAGGGCCTGCCGAGACGACCAGCGCGTCGGCGTAATCGACCTGTCCGACGACCACCTGCGCGACGGTACGGTCGTCGTCCCCGCTCGCGACGATGCCCCGGTCGGCCAACGCGTCGTCACCGGTCGCGTCGGCGAGCCACGTCGCAGCATCAAGACAGTCGACGACCGCGGAGATACGCACGTCCCGCGCGGCAGGTCCGTCGATCTGTCCGACGACGCCTGCGACGACGACGTTCTCGATCGCCCAGCACAGCGCTTCCGGTTCGAGCGCCGGATCCATCGCCAGCACGATGCGCTGCACCGAGCTGCGGGCGGACAAGGCGCGCAGCAGCGGCAGCAGGTCCTCGCGCAGCGTGCACGACACGCAGCCGTGGGCCAGCTCGAGAATCGTCTCGCGCGGAGCCTCCCCTGCCGCGTAGAGAGTGCGACGGACGACGCCCTCGTAGACCCGGCCGAGGTCGTGACGGACGGCGACGGTTCCTGGCGCGAGTAGTGCCGTCGTCACATCCTCCATGGCTCCCGTCCAACCGGACACGAGCACGAGTGGCGTGCGACCGTCCACGAGCAAACCCCTTCTTTCGACAACGATTGTCATTTCTTCTCGCTGCACGCTACATTCGAATCAACGCTTTGTCGAAAACGATTGTCATAAACGGCAAGAGAGGAGCGCGCATGTCCGCGCACTGCCAGGTGACGGGGAGGAAGCCGGGATTCGGTAAGTCCGTCTCGCACTCCCACGTCAGGACCAGCCGCCGCTGGGACCCGAACATCCAGAAGAAGACGTACTTCGTTCCGAGCCTGGGCCGACGCGTCACGCTGACGTTGTCGGCGAAAGGCATCAAGACGATCGACCGTGACGGCATCGACGCGGTCGTCGCCAAGCTGGTCGCACGAGGGGAGAAACTCTGATGGGCAAGAGCACGGACGTCCGCCCGATCATCAAGCTCAAGTCGACGGCCGGGACCGGGTACACGTACGTGACCAGGAAGAACCGTCGCAACGATCCCGACCGCGTCGTGCTGAAGAAGTACGACCCGGTCGTCCGCAAGCACGTCGACTTCAGGGAAGAGCGGTAGCGATGGCGAAGAAGTCGAAGATCGAGAAGAACGAGCAGCGCAAGCTCGTCGTCGCCCGCTACGCGGCCCGACGCGCCGAGCTCAAGGAGCTGATCAGGAAGCCGTCGACACCCGATTCCGAGCGCGCAGAGGCCCAGGCGGCACTGCAGCGTCTACCACGCGACGCGAGTCCGGTACGATTGCGCAATCGTGACGCTGCGGATGGACGTCCGCGCGGTCACCTCCGGAAATTCGGACTGTCACGCGTGAAGGTGCGCGAGATGGCTCACCGGGGGGAGCTGCCAGGCGTCCACAAGTCGAGCTGGTAAGGGAAAAGGTAGAGATGGCAGTCAAGAGAGCACCGTCGAAGAAGGTCCGCGCCGAGGCAGGCCGTCGACCCAAGAAGAACCCGCTGAACGCCGCCAAGGTCACCACGGTGGACTACAAGGACATCAACCTCCTTCGTCAGTTCATCTCCGACCGCGGCAAGATCCGCAGCCGCCGCGTCACCGGCCTGACCCCGCAGCAGCAGCGTCAGGTTGCCGTCGCGGTCAAGAACGCTCGTGAGATGGCACTGCTGCCCTTCACCAGCCGCTAAATCGTTCAGATCGGAAAGGCCACGCACCCTCCTCGGGTGCGTGGCCTTTCTGTGTAAGCACTAGAGTTGGCTCGCACTGTAGACGAAGCGAAGAAACGAGATCCGTAGCCCTCATGTCCGGAGTACTCGAGGGTTTCACGGTCATCTTCATCGTCATCGCGCTCGGCTACCTGCTCGCGCGTCTCGGGGTTCTCGGCCCACACGGTCAGTTCGTGCTCAGCCGGCTCGTCTTCTACGTCGCCACTCCGTCGCTGCTGTTCGTCACACTCGCCACGTCGGACCTGTCGGTCATCCTGTCGCCGATTCTCGTCGTCGCGGGCGTGACAGCTCTCGCCGTCGGCGCGATCTACTTCGTCGTCGCCAAGTTCGTGTTGAAACGTGACGTGCCCGAGGCGACGATCGGCGGGCTTGCGTCGTCGTACGTCAATGCCGCGAACCTCGGAATTCCGATCGCGGTCTTCGTGCTCGGCGACGCGAATTTCGTCGCGCCGCTGCTGCTGTTCCAGATCATGGTGTATTCGCCGCTCGCGTTGACGATTCTGGATCTGTCGACGATGGGCAAGAAGGCGTCGATCCGAAACATCGTGGTCACGCCGTTCAAGAACCCCATCGTGCTCGCGGGCGCTGCCGGCCTGCTGCTGTCCGTCCTCGGAATCGAGTTGCCGGAAGCGCTGATGCAGCCGTTCGATCTCGTCGGCGGCGCGGCGGTGCCCGGAGCGCTCCTGGCGTTCGGACTGTCGCTGTACGGAACGCGAGTACTGGAGAAGGGCAGCAGCCCTAGGCGCGACGTCGTGATCGCGTCGACGCTCAAGATGATTCTGCAGCCGCTGCTCGGGTTCCTGATGGCTCTTGCCATGGGCCTCGAAGGCCACGAGCTGTTCGCAATCACCGTCATCTCTGCACTTCCCACCGCGCAGAACGTATTCGTCTTCGCTCACCGCTACAACCGCGGTGTCGTACTGGCCAGGGATACTGCCTTCGTCACGACGCTCGTCTCCATCCCGGTCATCGCGCTCGTGACGGCGCTGCTGGCCTGAGCAGACTTTGTGCATGCTCAAAGGTTGTACTCAGCTCTCGGCGCTACCTTGGTGGCATGAGGAAAGTGGCTGCAGGGCTGATGCTGTGCGTCCTGCTCGGCGGCTGTAGCAGCCAGGCGGTCTCCGACGACGTGGATGCCGACGGGCCGACGAATGCGCCCGCAGGACTCATGCACAGCCCCAGTGCACCGCCGGTTCCGATCGAGGTCCCCGTCGGCGAGGTGGGCACGATGTTCGATTCGACGCCCGGTCTGGTGCGCGCGACGGCCACGCCGTTCGAATCGTGGAGTCAGGTCTCCCCCAACACCATCGCCATCCATTTCGTCACGGGCACTCCCGAGTGCTACGGCGCCGAAGCCCAGGTCACCGAGACCGACTCGCACGTGGTCATCGCTCTGCGGACCGGCACCCTTCCGGAGGCAGCAGACAAGTCGTGCATCATGGTCGCCGTCTACGGAACCATGCAGATGACGCTGCAATCGCCACTCGGTGACCGAGCGGTGGTCAACGCAGCCTGAGTAAACTGCTCGTCGTGACCGATGAGCTCCCGGACAACCACCGAGCCACTGTTCGTGCGGCCGACGCCGACCGAGCTCTGGTCGCCAAACTACTGAGCGACGCCTTGGCCGACGGTCAACTCTCCCTGTCCGAGTACGACGCGCGCACCGCGGCCGCGTACAAGGCCAAGACGTACGGCGAGCTGGACGTACTGACGGGCGACCTCGCGTTGACGACGCCGAGCCCGGCGGACGGCCCCGAGAACGACCGCGCCATCGCCATCATGAGCGGCTTCACCCGCAAGGGCGAATGGACCGTGGCGAGACGCGTCGACGCCGTCGCATTCTGGGGCGGCGGTGAAATCGACCTGCGCCGAGCCCGGTTCAGTGCCCCCGAGGTGACCATCAACTGCATCGCCATCATGGGCGGCATCGAGATCACCGTGCCGTCGACCATCCGCGTCGAAGTTCGCGGGGCTGGGATCATGGGCGGCTTCGACCACCTCAGCCAGGTCGGTCAGCCCGGTGCGCCGCTCGTCGTCGTCACCGGATTCGCGTTCTGGGGTGGCGTCGAGATCAAGGTCGCGGATTGACGCGTCACGACTTCCTCCGCCGCTTCAGGTAGTCGCTGACCACGGCCGCACCGAGCCCGTCGAGATCCGGTGCGATGACGCGTCCGCCCACGCGCTCGGCCATTCGGTCCACCACTCGCGCGAGTCCCGGATCGTCGCCGAGCCGGAAAATAGTCACCTGCGCACCGAGTTTCGCGATGGTATCGAGCTCCCGCACCGTCAGCCCGAGCGTCCGTGGATGCGGCGGATAGTCGAAGAACGCGTGACCGTCCGGCTCGAGGTGGGCCGTCGGCTCCCCGTCGGTCACGATCAACACGACGGGTTGCGCATTCGGGTGGCGACGCAGATGCCTACCCGCGAGCAGCAGGGCATGATGCAGATTTGTGCCCTGGTCGTAGGCGCCGTCGAGACCGGCCAACTCCGACGCCGTCAGCTTCTGCGCGTGCCTGCCGAATCCGATCAGCTGTAGATCGTCACCCCGAAAGCGGGTACCGACAAGGTGATTCAATGCCAGCGCGGTGCGCTTCATCGGCACCCAACGCCCGTCCATGACCATCGAGAACGACGTGTCGACGAGCAACGCCACGGCTGCCTGCGTGCGCGTCTCGGTTTCGCTGATCTCGACGTCGGTGACCTGCAACCGAACCGGGAACGTCGAACCCTCCGCGGCCGTCCTGAGCACCGCGTTGCCCACCGTCCGCGTCACGTCCCACGGTTCGGTGTCCCCGAACTCCCACGTCCGCGACGCCCCAGTCGGCTCTCCCATCGCGCCGGCCTTGCGCGTGTCTCGCTCGCCGCCGCGTCGGGAAATCTTGCCGGCGACGTCCCGCAGTGCGGACTGGCCGAGCTGACGCATCGCCTTCGGAGACAGTCGCCACTGACCGTCGCTGCCCTTGTCCATGAAACCCTGCTGCTGCAGAGCCTTTTCGAGATCGGACAGCATCTTCGCATCGGCCGCGGCCTCCGGCCCCAGCTGACGTAGCAGCGACTCCGCGTCGATGTCGTCGAGCGCGGCCCCGTTGTACTGCTGCGACAGCTGATTCCCGAGGTTCTCGAGCTCTGCGATGTCCTGCAGTGCGCCGGTGCCGTCACCGAGTCCCATGCCGTTCTCGCCGCGGAAGTTCTGCGAACCGTCCCAGTCCTCACCGGGACGTGCCTGCTGCAGGTTCTGATCCAATTGGTCGAGCTGGCTCAGCAGGTCGGCGTCTCCGAAGGCCTGCTGCGCCAACGCATCCAGCTCGGCCCGCTGCTCGGGGCTCAGGGAATTCCGCAGCCGCTGAGCTGCTGCCGCACGCTGGGCCAACGCGTCGAGAAGCTCGTCGATGCTCGATGGATTTTCCGGGAAATGCTGACCGTGTTTGCGCATGAATTCGTCGAACTGCCGGTCGGTGTCCTCGCCCCGATTGTGCGCGTCGAGAAGCGAATTCAAGTCTTTCAGCATGTCGCCGATGGCTTGACGGTCCTCGTCCGTTGACCCTTCGAGCGCCTTCTTCATTCCCGCGAAGCGCTGGTCGAGCATCTCGCGTCCGAGCAGGTCCTTTATCTTCTCGTAGTTCTCGCGAGCCTCCGACGACCGCCACTCGTAGTCCGAAAGCTCCTGCACCGCTTGCGCTGTCGACGGCGACAGATCGCCGATCTGCATCTCCTGGAACCGTGCGTCGTCGTCGAGTGCCCGCGCGAGGGCCTTGCGTTCTTCGAGTACCGCCTTGTCGAGCAACTCACGGACTTCCTGCAAGGTTCCGTCGAGATTGTTCTTGCGCAACAGATCTCGTCGACGACGGTGCGCATCTGCCGCGAGATCGTCGAGTCCGCGCATGTTCTGAGTACCGCGTCGGAGCATCTCCTGCATCGCCCGACGCGGCGACGACCCCTCGAGCACGTCGTTACCGATCGCGTCGAGCGCCTCGCGCAGATCCACCGGTGGGGCCAGCGGATCAGGACCCCCGTGGTATCTCCCGTATCTGCTGGCGGGCATCAGCTGTACACCGTCTGTCCGTCGTCGTCGGGATCTTTCGCGATTCGGCGCGCCAAATACAGCCCCTCCAAAGCCAATTCGGTGGCCGACGCCCGTTCGCCGTCGGATTTCGCGTGGAGGCGCTCGTCGATCTCCTGCAGCACCTCGAGGTCGGGCAGTTCGGCGATCAACGTCTTGGCCGCGATGCGATCACCGGTGACGACGGGCTCACCGTCCTCGATCGCGGTGACCAAGGGCGCCAGGTTGATTCCGCCGAGCCGGTCGCGGACGGTATCCGCGGTCGCGCGTCGCAGCAGATGCTCGAGCACCTCGACCTCGCGGCCTTCTTCGCCGGATTCGAATTCGACCTTGCCGCGCAACACCTCGATGACGGTGCCGAGGTCGACAGGTCGCGCGACGGCCTCGGCTTCGCCGAGGACTGCGGAGCGATGCACGGCAGCGGCGGCGATGGTCTCGGCGGCCGCGATCGCGAAGCGAGCCGACACACCGGACCGCTGATCGACCGACGGCGACTCGCGCAGCAATCGGGTGAACCGGGCCAACACCTCGAGCAGATACGACGGCACGGTCGCCGGAAGGTTCGCCTCCTGCTCGATGACGGAGACCTCGTCGTTCAGCGCGTGTGGGTAGTGGGTACGGATCTCGGCGCCGAATCGGTCCTTCAGCGGGGTGATGATGCGTCCGCGGTTGGTGTAGTCCTCGGGATTGGCGCTGGCGACGAGAACCACGTCGAGCGGAAGTCGCAGCGTGTAGCCGCGGACCTGGATGTCGCGCTCCTCCATGACGTTGAGCAACGACACCTGAATGCGTTCGGCCAGGTCGGGCAGCTCGTTGATCGCCACGATGCCACGGTGGCTGCGCGGCACGAGGCCGAAGTGGATGGTCTCGGGATCACCCAGGCTGCGGCCTTCGGCCACCTTCACCGGGTCGACGTCGCCGACCAGGTCGGCCACCGACGTGTCGGGCGTCGCCAATTTCTCGGCGTAGCGCTCGCTGCGGTGACGCCACTCGACATCGAGGTCGTTGCCCAGCTCTCGCGCCCGGCGGATGCTGGCCGGGGTGATGGGATCGTAGGGATGCTCACCGAGTTCCGAGCCCGCGATGACGGGTGCCCACTCGTCGAGCAGAAGGTTGAGTGTTCTGAGCAGCCTCGTCTTGCCCTGCCCGCGTTCACCGAGCAGCACGACATCGTGACCAGCAAGAATGGCCCGCTCGAGCTGGGGCAGGACCGTCCTGTCGAATCCGAGGATTCCCGGCCACGCGTTCTTGCCCTCCCGAAGCGCCTCGAGCAGATTGTCCCGGAGTTCTTCCTTGACCGAACGCTGCACGTGTCCGGACGCGCGCAACTCGCCGACGGTAGTGATGCCAGGTTTGGTAGAGGTCACTTCTTCAAAGTACGCCGGTCGTCATACCGGTGCCCCTGCTGCGCGCAGCGTCGCCCGGACCCGCTCGACAACGGCTAACGGCCGCAACTTCAGCTGCTCGGAGTCGACGCGCACGACGGCCCAGTCGACCTCGTCGATTCGGTCGATCTGCTCCCGCGTCCGGTGGGGTGAACCGTCGTACATCACAGCGACCTTCCACCGACTCCACCCCAGGTCGCAGCACGCGAACACGTGGCCGAACTCGTCACGAATGCGGACCCGGGTTTCCGGCCGCGGGAGTCCTGCATCGAGAAGCAACAGTCGGACCCGGGTCTCCTGGGGAGACTTCGCACCCCCGTCGGCCAGGCTCAGCACCTCCGCCGCGCGGGTGACGCCCCGTACTCCCGGATTCGTCCGGACCAGCTCTTGTGCTTCGCCGACCGAGACACCACTCGCATTCGCCAACGCGTCGACCGACTGGAGAGCGCGGAGTCGGGGCAACCGACGTGCAAGATCGAACATCGTGCGAGGAACGGTGGTCAGCGTCATGTCGCCGAGTGACGTGACGTCGGCATCCGCGAGCGAATCGTAGCGAACGAGAATCCCGTCGAGCTGCCGCTTTCGCCGGGGCCAGATCAGTTCGGCCGGTTCACGCGCATCGATCCATTTCGCCCCGTGCACTGCAGACGCCGACAGTCCGCAGATTATTGCGTCGTCGCCCGCGAACACCTGTGCCGCACGGGCTTTGACGACCGCGTCGATCTCTACTGCCTTCGGAACGTACACATCGCGGTAGACACGCTGGAAGTCGGCAGCGAGCGCGTGACGCGTCAGAAGACCGTCGCGAACAGCCTGGGATCCTCGGAATGGATGGTCGAGTTGCACCCGCCGACGATGTCAACGAAATGGGCTCGAAAACGCGCCAGAAGAAGAATGTGGATAGCGCGAATAGTTATCCACAAACAGGCGAATCCGCACTTATGCAGGAGAATATGGTGTATTCAGCTGCACAAGTGCGGACTCGGCGTGAAACCTAGTGCGCGAAGTGCCTCGAACCCGTGAGGTACAGCGTCACACCGGCATCCTGCGCTGCTGCGATGACCTCGTTGTCGCGGACGGATCCGCCGGGCTGAACGACGGCCTTGACGCCTGCGGTCAGCAGCACCTGGAGGCCGTCGGGGAACGGGAAGAACGCGTCCGACGACGCAACCGAGCCTGCCACCCGATCACCCGCGCGCTGGACAGCCAGGTGAGCGGCATCGACGCGGTTGACCTGCCCCATACCGACGCCGACCGAGGCGCCGTCCTTGGCCAACAGAATAGCGTTGGACTTGACGGCTCGTCCTGCGCGCCAAGCGAATTCGAGATCCTTCAGGGTCTCGGCGTCCGCGGGCTCGCCGGCCGCGAGGGTCCAGTTCGCGGGGTTGTCGCCGTCGGCGTCGATCGCGTCCCGCTGCTGCAGCAGGGTGCCACCGGAGATCGGCTTGAGTTCGACTCCACCGGCGGACGGCGGCGTGGCCAGCAGAACGCGAACGTTCTTCTTGCGCTGCAGAACTCCGAGTGCACCGTCGGCGTACGACGGGGCGACGACGACCTCGGTGAAGATCTCGGCGACCTGTTCGGCCATCTCGACGGTGATCTCGCGGTTGGCCGCGATGACGCCGCCGTAGGCACTGACGGGGTCGCAGGCGTGCGCCTTGCGGTGCGCCTCGGCGATGTCCGCGCCGACGGCGATGCCACAGGGGTTGGCGTGCTTGATGATCGCGACGGCGGGAGCGTCGTGATCGAACGCGGCGCGCCATGCGGCGTCGGCATCGGTGAAGTTGTTGTACGACATCTCTTTACCGTGCAACTGCTCGGCCTGCGCGATGCCGTCGTTCGACGGTGAAACGTACAGCGCGGCAGCCTGGTGCGGGTTCTCGCCGTACCGCAGCACTGCCGAGCGCTCCCAGGTTCCGCCGAGCCACTCGGGGAACTGCGAATCGGATTCGACGAGAGTGCTGCTCATCCACGAGGCCACGGCGACGTCGTAGGAAGCGGTGTGCTGAAAAGCCTGTGCCGCAAGCGAAGTGCGCTCGGCCAGCGTGAAACCGCCACCCTTGACGGCGTCCAGCACATCGGCGTACCGAGCAGGGTCGACGACGACGGCCACCGACGGGTGGTTCTTCGCGGCGGCACGCACCATCGACGGACCGCCGATGTCGATCTGCTCGACGCACTCGTCGGGCGTCGCGCCACTGGCGACCGTCTCCGTGAACGGGTACAGGTTGACGACGACGAGTTCGAACGCCTCGACACCCAGCTCCTCGAGCTGCTGCAGATGCTCCGGACGACGCGTGTCCGCCAGCACGCCCGCATGCACGCGCGGGTGCAGCGTCTTGACGCGACCGTCGAGCGTCTCCGGGAAACCGGTGAGATCCTCGACCTTGGTGACCGGGATGCCCGCGTCGGCGATCTTCGACGCCGTCGATCCGGTGGAGACCAGAGCGACGCCCGCCTCGTGCAAGCCGGTGGCGAGCTCGGTCAGTCCCGTCTTGTCGTAGACACTGACCAGCGCACGCCGCACTGCTTTACGTTCACTCATCGCCTTATCTGAGCCTTTCGTCCATCGGAGACAACACCTCGGGTAGCGACGGCCGCGATCACCTCGACCAACAACCTGCGTTCCACAGTCTTGATTCGCTCGTGCAGCGACGCTTCGTCGTCGCCCTCCTGCACGGGCACGGCTTCCTGAGCCAGGATGGGCCCGGTATCGACACCGGCATCGACCAGGTGGACCGTCGACCCGGTCAGTTTGACGCCGTGCTCCAGCGCGTCACGTACCGCGTGCGCGCCCGGGAACGACGGCAGCAACGCCGGGTGCGTGTTGACGATGCGGCCGGCGAACGCGTCGAGAAATCGCGGCCCGAGAATCTTCATGAAACCTGCGGTGACGACCAGATCCGGCTCGTACTTCGCGACGGTCTCCGCGAGGGCCGCGTCCCATTCGGCGCGGTCCGCGTAGTCGCGTAGGCCGACGCGGACATGCTCGATTCCAGCGGTGTGCGCGTGCCGGGCCGCGTCGCAATCACGGTCGACGCCGACGGCCACGATCCGTGCCGGGTAGTCGCCCTGCGCCGCGTCGATGAGTGCCTTCAACAGCGAGCCCGTCCCCGAGGCGAGGACGACGACTCGTGCTGGGTGCACGCGTGTGGCTGTCAGCGCAGTTCTCCTGGGTTTCGTCGGGGGACGCCCGGTCGTGTCGGTACCGGGGCCACTCAGGAGCGTAGTCGCTGCGGTATGCAGCGTTCTCAGGCAGGTCGGGTTTCGTCGACGCTCACTTCTCGGGTACGTCCGAGCTCGACGGCGCGTCCACATCCTCGGTCGTCTCCGCCTCCACGACCTCGGGATCGGCGGCAACGGGGTCCTCCGAAGCCTGCTCGGGAGTCTCCTCCGCGGCCCGCTCTTCGAAGACTTCGGCCTCGACGACCTCTGCTTCGACGACGTTCTCCTCGTCCTGTGACGAGGCGGTGTCATTCGACGAAGCGGTGTCCTTCGACGGAATTGCGTCGGCTTCCGCAACGACCTCGGCATCCACCGCGCGTTCCTCGTGGACGACGGGGGCGGCGATGGCGGCAACCGGCTCGTCCGTGCGCGCCGGCTCGGGTTCGGCGTCGACGGCCGGCTGCTTCGAGCCGCCACGCCAGGCGGTGATCGCCGCGGACATCGAACCGACGACGGCGAGCCACGCGAACGTCAGCAAACCGAGCGACCAGACGGTGACCTGCACCGTCCCGAACGTTCCGAGACTGCCGCCCGCCGCAACCCCGAGCAGAAGCGTCGCGACGCCGACAACCGCCGACCCGAGCCACACCGACGACAGCGCGTAATGCAGGTCGACGGTCCGGTGCGCACAATCCCTGCCGAGCAGAATTCCCGCCGTCAGCGGCACCACCAGCATCAGGAACCAGATGCTCTGCGCAGGTCCCTCGGGCAGGACGGACAGCACCGGCAACGGCGGAACCGGTCCCCCGGTCGTGGCGAAGAAGCTGACGACGACGTCGCCGACATGCGCTTCGGATCCGACCGCGACGGCAAGTGCGCCCAGTACGACGTTCGGAAGATAGAGAATCGACAGGATGGTCAGGCCGAGGACACCGACGAATCCGTTGCCCGCGGTCAACAGCATCTCGGTCGTCGACCACGACGCCAGCATCGACGCGAGCACGATGCCGGCCGCGCCTGCGACCAGAACCATCGCCGCGCGCAGCATCGGGCGCAGTGTGCTTCGAACCCACTCGGGAAGCGCGCCGGTGACGTCGAGGTGCCACGTTCCCATGGCGATGCCGATGCCCGCGGCAATTCCGTGGACGGCCGCGACCCAGACGAACGCGAGCAGCGCATTCGGGCTCGACAGCCCGATGGTTCTCGACGCGTCGGCTGCGACGGCGAGTGCTACCGCCGTGACCGACACCGGCCCCAGAACGGCGGCACCGCCGATCATCGACAGCGTCCGGCGCGACGACGACTCGTCGACCGCCGCAGCGACACCGCGTGCGACGGTCGTCATGAGCACGAGCGTCGGCAGCAGGGGCAGCACCCCGAGCGCAGTACCTCCGATGGTCATCGGAACCTGGTGGACCGCGAACCACATGCCCGCAATGGCACCGAACGTGCCCGTCAACTCGCTGTTGGCCGACACCAGCGTGATCAGGACCACCGCGGCGATCGCTGCGATCAGTACCCCGGGCTTGCGGAAACCGATCCGCACCACCAGTCGGGATTCTTCCGGTGTCAGCAGCGGTGCCCGCTTGGGCGCGCGGGGCGTACGAGGGGCCCGCCGCTTCTCGTCGTTCAGTAGAGCGCTCATCACATAAGAGCGTTGCACCAACCGTCGAGACGGTCACTCAGGCGCGCCGACACCTACCTGTTCTGCCGCCCACCTCTGGTCGTTTCTGCAGGCTCCACTCCCGCCTACTTCTGGTCGTCCGTGTCCGGTGTGGTCCCGAATGCCTGAGTCGGGGCGCTGTACGGGGTCTGCTCGGAGGACGACTCCTCCTCGCGCTCGGTGTGCGACTCCGACGGAACCGCATGCTGAGCTGCACCCTGGCCGGATGCGCCGACCGGCGGCTGTCCGTACTGGTATTGGCTGTACGGGGAATTCTGTCCCGCAGGTCCGGTGAGCCCGCTTGACCCGGACTCGCTCTTCGACTGGCCGACCGGATAGCCGAGGCCGCCCGTGGCGTTCTGCGTGCCGGACGGACCGCTGTAGGTCGGCGGCGTGTACCCGCCACCTTGGCTCGACGAGCCGTAGGACTGTGGCGACTGTCCGTAACCGTAGCCCTGCGGATTCTGCGGCTGGGGGTTCTGACCTTGGTTCTGCTGACCGTATCCCTGGAACGGATTCTGCTGGCCGTACGAAACGGGCTTGGCCGCAGGCGCTTTCAGGATGTCCGCCGCGAACAGAGTTGCGGCGAGAGCAGCGGCGGTCTGCAGGAAGCCGAACACCAGCACGGTGATTGCGCCTGCCCCGAGACCGATGGAGCTACCGACGCCACTGCCGGTGTCGACGTTGAAGGCCTGGAACACCAGGACGAGCCATCCGGCGAATGCCAATGCCGTCGCGATGCCCAGCGTGTTCGGCTGCTTCGGCAGCAGTCCGACGGCGGCGACGAGGCCGGACGCGAGCAGCAGCGCGACCGACGTCGGATCACCGTTGCCCGGAAGGAAGAAGTTGTTCGCGATGTCGAACGCCGAGTATTGCCCCGCGAGACCCGCGAACAGGTTGACGATGCCGAACGCAACAACCACGAGGGTCAGGATTCGTGGCAGCAGCGACGCCTTGGCTGCGGCGAGAACCGGGTTGTACGACCCGGGCTGCGACGGCTGCGACGGCTGCCCGGTCTGATTCTGTTGCCCCGGCTGACCCGGGTACTGACCCTGCGCGTACGGGTTCTGCGAGTACTGCCCCTGCCCGGGCTGCTGCGACTGCCCGTAGGAAGGCGGTGAATACGGGGACTGCTGGCCGTACGGGGACTGGCCGTGCTGGGATTCCGGCGTGTTCTGCTGAGGCGTCGAACCCGGCGTCGATCCGTAGCCGCCGTATCCACCCGATCCGTATCCGGGTGAACCGGCGCCACCAGAGCCTGGGCCCTCGGGTGAATAAGTCATGACACACTCCTCGAAAACGAAAGATCGGGTCCGTAGACCAAACTAGTCTACGGACCCGACACGGTGTATCGCCGTCGAGAAGTCAGTGCGCATCCACCAACGTCGACGCCTTCTCCAACTCTCGTACCAACGGCAGAACTTTCGCTCCGAAGTACTCGATCTCCTCCTGAAAGTGCAGGAAACCGCCCAGAATCAGGTCGACTCCGCGTCGGCGATAGTCCACGATGCGTTCCGCCACCTGTTCCGGCGTCCCGATCAACCGACTGCGGAATCCGTCGTTGTACTGCACGAGATCGTCGAACGACGAGTCCGACCACATCCCCTTGCCGTCGGACGTCGACGAACCCGCTTGCTGCACAGCATTTCTGAAGCCTTCGACCGCCGGGCGGTTCGCCTTGTCGACGATCTCTCGAAGAGTGTCCTTCGCTTCCTTCTCCGTGTCGCGAGCGATGATGAATCCGTTGAGGCCGAACTTGACCTCGCGGTCATGTTCGCGCGCGACGCGTCGAATGTTGTCGAGTTGCTCGGTGACGCCGTCGAAATCCTTACCGTTGCTGAAGTACCAGTCGGAGTAGCGTCCCGCGTTCTCCTGCGCTGCAGTCGAATTGCCGCCCTGGAACAGTTCGGGATTGGGCCGCTCCGGCGTGTTGAGCGGTTTCGGCTTCAACGTGAAGTCGTGGATCCGGTAGAAGTCGCCGCGGAAGTCGACGTCGTCCTCGGTCCAGATCTTGCGCAGCACCTGGAGGAATTCGGCGCTGCGCCGGTACCGCTCGTCGTGCTCGAGCCAGGGCTCGCCGAGGTGAGTGAATTCGTCCTTGAACCAGCCACTCACGACGTTCACGGCGAAGCGCCCACCGGACAGATGGTCCGCCGTCGCACCGAGCTTGGCGAGAACGCCCGGCTGCCACAGTCCCGGATGGACGGCGGCGATGACCTTGAGCCGTTCCGTGGCGAGCAACAGCGCGAGGCTGAAACTCGTCGACTCGTGCTGGTATTCGGCGCCGTAACTCGCCTCGTAGCGCACCTGACTCAGCGCGTACTCGAAGCCGTTGTTCTCCGCGGTCTGCGCCAGCTTCTTGTTGTATTCGTAGTCCCAGCTGGTGCGCTGCTCGATGTCGCTGGTGACCAGTCCGCCGCTGACGTTCGGGACCCAATAGGCGAATTTGATTGCGTCGGCGATTTTTTCGGTGCTCATGTCTCTCCTTGGTGCGGCGCGCCTGTTACGAATACCAGGTCGGTTCGGGCAGTTCGCCGGTCAGAACCCAGCGGCCCACTTCGCGCCGCTTGTACGCGACCGGGTCGTGCAACGTGTGGGTACGGACGTTGCGCCAGAAGCGATCGAATCCGTACTTGCCTGCCGTCGCCCGTGCACCCAGAGCCTCGAACACGGTCGACGTGATCTCGAGCGACACTTCGGTCGCACGCGCTTTCACGGCGGCGACGCGGACCTCGTGGTCACCTCGCTCCTCGGCCGTCACGTTCCATGCGTCGTCGTGAATGCGCTGCGCTTCCAACGCAACTGCGTCGGCGAGTGCTTCGACGGCCCACAGTTTGGACGTCAGATCCCCGTAGATGTCGATGATGTAGGGCTCGTCGACGGCGCGGTCGACCGTGCTGTGCAGCCACGCACGCGTCTTGTCCTTGGTGTACGCCGCCGCTTCCTCGAGAGCACCCCTCGCGATACCGAGGTAGAAGTTGACGAACACCAACTGGATCGTCGGTACGTTGAGCGTGTTGTAGACCCGGGGCTGAAACTGCTTGTCCACGAAGCCTGCTGCGCTCGCCCAGTCGACGCGCACCTTGTCGATGGTGACGCTGCCGCTCTCCGTCCGGCGCTGGCCGATGTTGTCCCAGTCGTCGTGGAACGTCAGACCCTCGATGTTCGACGGCACGATCGCGAAGACGTGGGCGTCGCTACCGGACAACGCCCCCTCGAGCACCGTCACGTCCGAGACGCGGCTGCCCGTCGAGAACGTCTTGGCGCCGTCGAAGACGATGGTGTCGCCCTCGTCGGTGACGACGACATCGCTGTCCCGCGGGTTGACCGCGCCGCCGAAGAACCACTTGTTCCGAGTCGCGTCGGCTTCGACAGCGTCGATCTGTTCGGGGGTCCCGACGAGCCGTGCCGCCCAGAACCACAGCAGGTGGTACCCGAGCAGCTGACCGATCGACCCGTCGGCGGCTGCGACCCGGCGGATGACCTGATACGCCGTCGGCCAGTCCTGACCGGCTCCGCCGTGTTCGACGGGCCCGAGAAGGGTGACGAGGCCGGAATCCTTCAGCAACTGGACCTCGTCGTGCGGCGGTTCGGTGCCTCGGTCTCGCGCGACGGCGTCGACGGCGAGCAATTGCGCCACCTCCCCCGCCCGCGTGATCCACCCCTCCGGCGTTGTCGGGGCATCCGGCCAGTCCTTGTGCAGAGCTCGGTTCTCGGTGGTTGTCATGCAGCCAGTGAAACCGTTGCCCGCAGCGATGAACACAGTTCGGATCAGGGTGATTCTGAGACTGTGTTGGCGGCTCGATCGCTGCACGCAAGCAGACCTCGTGCTTCCGACAGGGCGCTCATCCGTACCGACCGTCCGCAGGTTTCCGCTACGCAAACATTTTTCGTGACTTATCTCGAGAAACTTCGTTCTGATCCGTAACATTACCCAAGCCGCGCCGATCTTAGTGACGCAAACCACATACCGACGGGTCCGCCCGTCTTCCCCTAGGACACTCCATGCGCAAGTCCCTCTTCGCAACAGTCGCCGTTTCGGGCGCACTCGCTGCAGCAGTCATCGCTCCAGGCGTATCGAACGCCGCCGACACGGTCGTGACGTTCACCGTCGCCGGTGGCGCTCTCAACATCACCGCTCCCGCGAGCCAGACCCTCACCGTCACGGGCAACCAGGCGACCGGAAGCATCACCCCGGTCGTCGTGTCGGACCAACGTCGCGGCATCAACGGCTGGACGGCGTCTGCGATCAGCACGGCTTTCACGAAGCCAGCTCCTGATCCCGCCACCATTCCCGCGACGGCGGTCACGTATCAAGGGTCGTTGCCGGCCGTGACCGGCGTCGCCGTCGTCACTCCTTCGCTGCTTCCGGTCGTCTTGGACACGAACAAGAACGTTCAGGTCGCAACCGCAGTCATCGGAGCGAACACGGCGACGTGGAACGGCGCCGTCACCGTCACACTGCCGTCCGACGTCGTGGCAGGCGTGTACACCGGAACCATCACGCATTCGGTGGCCTGATCCGTTCATGTCACGTAATCGGGGATTGGCGGCCGGAGTCCTGGCATTTCTGGCGTTCGCTTCGGCGATCGTCGCCCAGGCTCCGGCAGCCGCACAAGATTCAACTCCAGAGCCCGTCGGCAGCGTCGGTATCCGACTGCTCGAGGCTCCAGTGTCGTTGCAGGACGACCCGCGAGCGCTGGCGTACATCATCGACAACCTGCCACCCGGGACGACGATCACCCGTCGTATCGAGGTGAGCAACAGCAGCGATCAGGAGCAGGCGATCTCTCTGTATCCCGCCGCCGCGTCCATCGGCGACGGCGACGGTGGCTTCGAAGTCGCCGAGGATCGAACGGCCAATGAGCTGACCACCTGGATGTCGGTCGAGCCGACCGACGTCACTCTCGCGCCGAACTCGGCGGCGGAGGCCGTCGTCACGATCGCTGTCCCTGCTGACGCGCCGGAAGGCGAGCAGTACGCCGTCGTATGGGCGCAGACCGCAGGAGCGCCCGACGCCACCGGCATCCAGAACGTCAGCCGCGTCGGAATCCGAACCTATCTATCGGTCGGCCCGGGCAACGGACCACCGGCAGACCTGTCCATTGACAGCGTCACTGCCGAACGTGGTGAAGACGGGGCACCGAAAGTCGTTGCATCCGTGACGAACACGGGCGGCCGAGCACTCGACCCCAGCGGGACCGTCACACTGTCCGGTGGTCCAGGAGGGATCGCGACAGAACCGATCCAAGGATCGAGCGGGTCCATCGCTCCCGGGCAATCGGGTCAGGTCTTGTTCACACTGGACCCAGCACTTCCAGCGGGACCGTGGCAGGCAGCGGTATCCGTTGCGAGTGGCCTCGTGAACAAGTCGACCACCGTCGATCTCACGTTCCCGGAACAAGGTTCGACCACAGCTTCCACCGGCGAGTCCGGCGGCGTCCCTGTCTGGGTGTGGATCGTCGTGGTCGCAGTCGTTGTCGTTGCTGCAGCCGGGGCCGCTCTTGCAGTTCGGCGTCGAAAGGCCGACTGACGTGAGGCCTTTCGTCACGGTCCTTGCTCTGACGGTCGCGATCGTCGGTGCAACGTCTCCCCTCGCCGCCGCTCAGCCGGCGGCGGGGGCAGACTGCATCGACGTCGTCCTCACGACAACTCCGACGCCGACGCCAGTCGTCGAAACCACGGTTCCGCCGCCTCCCTGCGAGTCGGCAGTTATCGAAATCCCCACGACCACAGTGGCTCCTACGATGGCAATTCCACCGTCGACGACTGCCGTACCGACGACGACCACAGCTCAGCCGACGAGCACAGCCCAGCCGACGAGCACCGTATCGTCGACCACAACGTTGCCGACGCCTCCGACCGCCTCAGCTGTTCCGATGGTGCCGATTTCGCCACGACAGGGCCTTGTTCCGCCGGCGACGACCACCGCGACCACGCCCGCCGCTCCGAAGGCGGCAGCGGCACCGACTGCCGGCCTGCTCAACATTCAACTCGGGGGCGGACTGGTGGGGCAAGGCCCGATCAAACCCGGAACGGTGTGGTCAGGCACTATCGGCGTCAGTGTGGTCGACGTACTCGGGCCGTGGACATCGACGGTGAGCCTGTCCCCGTTCCGCGGGGCGAGAACGCAGACCACCGTACAACCGGTTGCGTACTATTCTGCACCCGAGTCCATGTGCACCCTTCTGTTGTCGAAATCCCCTGCAGTCAACCGGAAACCTCTGGGTCCCGCGGCCGTCGATGCGAAGAGCGGCGGCGGCGTAGCATGTGTGACCAGCTGGACTGCCACTGTCGACATCCTTGTTCCGGACTCGAATCTCCTCGCCGACACATACTCCGCGACCCTGACGCATTCGATCTACTAGCGCTCGGCCCGACCGAACGTCCCGAACATCGACGCGATGTGCGAGGCAGAATTCCTGATCAACTCGACAGTCCGACCCGACATCTCGTCGAGCGTCGAGGGTCCGGGTGCGATCGAGACCGCCGCCGTGACACCGGCCGCACGAGCCTGACTGGGGTCCAGCTGAACCCGCCCCGCCACGACTACGACGGGACAGCCGGACGGCACCGCACCCAGCACCCCGGCGACGACTTTTCCGTTCAGCGATTGCGAATCGAACGACCCCTCCCCCGTCAGCACGAGGTCGGCGCGTGCGCTCAGCTCACCGAATCCGACTGCATCCAGAACCAGCTGAGATCCCGGAAGAAATTCCGCTGAAAGAAGGGCCGACAGGCATGCAGGCATGCCTCCTGCCGCACCGGCGCCGGACAATTCGGTCGCGTCTACACCGGTGGCAGCGGTGAGTATTGCCGCCAAGTTGGCCAATCCTGTGTCGATGCGCTGAACCTGCTGCTGGTCGGCTCCCTTCTGTGGGCCGAATACCGCTGCAGCACCTCGACTTCCGAGCAACGGATTGTCGACATCCAATGCGACGCGAAAGTGCACATCGGCTGCACGTGCATGGATACCCGTCGAGTCGATCGAGCGAATGTCACCCAATCCCTGTGCCCCGCGGGCGACTTCGATCCCTGATTCGTCGAGAAACTTCACACCCAGCGCTCTCGCAAATCCCATGCCGCCGTCGTTGCTCGCGCTGCCGCCGATGCACAGCAGGATGTCGGTGACACCCTCGTCCATCAGATGACGCGCCAGGATCCCGACCCCGTAACTGTCTGCGCGCATCGGCTGGAGGTCCACGTCGGACACGTGCGGGAGTCCGTTGGCCTCCGCGGCCTCGATGACTCCTGTTGTACCGTCGGCAGATACGGCGACCCGAGCACGACGAGGGCGCCCGATGGCGTCGACGGTGTCGACCTCACGGATCTCGGCGTTCAGCCCCGCAGCGAGCGCGTCGAGGGTGCCCTCACCTCCGTCCGCGAGCGGGCACTTGACGACCTCGACCGCCGAGCCCAATGCCTCCCGCACTCCGGCGGCCATCGCGGCAGCCGCTTCGGACGCGGTACACGTGCCCTTGAACGAATCCGGGGCAACGACGACATAGCTCTTTAGCTCCATCACCGTAGGCTAGGCCACCGACAGACCAACCGATATGGGCGCAGCGCACACAAGACGACCCGAAATCGATGCCAGATCAGTGCGTCATGCACCTACTTCGACGACGGAGGCCGCAGCCAAGGCGATGCGCATCGTGACCGCATCGTCGAAGGTTCGGAGATCCAGGCCCGTCAGCTCCTGGATACGATTCAAGCGCTGCACGACGGTGTTGCGGTGCGCATGAAGCGCCCCCGCGGATGCGACGATCGAAAGATCGTGCGCCAGAACGGCTGCGGCGGTTCGGCGCAGCATGGGTGACAGAGGTCCAAGAGTGCGTGCGGCGCAATCCTTCGACAACTCGTCCGGCTGCAGTCCAAGAAGAATGTCGAGGTCGAACTCGGCGAGGTCGTGCACTTGCCCGTCGGCCACTCGTACGCGTCGGGACACGACGTCGAGTCGTCGTGCATCGATGGAGAGCTGTTCGGTTGTGGCAGAGATTCTTCCGACCACGACCGTCGCACCGCGGGAGCGCAGACGATCGAGCACGGCCCTGCGTACTCCGTCGTCCGCGCGGCCGACGAGGAACCAGATGAATCCTGATCGTTCGATCGCGACGACGTTGTCGATGCCCGCGATGCAGTTCCGCAGTCGCGACGGGTTCGCGTCGCCGCCCACGGCGGCAAGCAGACTCCACGGGGATCGACTCGGTCGCCCGACGTCGTTCAGGACCGCTACCACTCGGGCGTCCGGCACCCCTGGCTCGGCGACGAGCGCGGTCAGCAGATCCTTCAACCTCGCGTCGCGCCATTGAGAATCGACAAGTTGCTGCTCCTGGCGGAGCAACAGGGTCACTGTCAGGACGACCAGCCGCGCAACGGGTTCGACGACCGACGGCTTGCCCGTCACGCCCACCACTCCGACGGCTTCCCCGTCGATCACCAGGGGCACGTTGACACCGGCCTTGGACTGCTCGCGGTCGCGCGCGATCCGGACGATGTCTCGTTTCGCGAGCGCAGCGATGGCCCCGTCGTGACTCGTTCCGAGCCTAGCCGGGTCGGCCGACGCGATGATGACGCCGCGGTCGTCCATGATGTTGACGTTGTGCTCGACCACGGGACGCACCTGGTCGACGACTCGCTGGGCGAGCTCTGCAGTCAGCACGCTGGTACTCCCTTCCACGACCGCATCGATGGACCACCACAACCGTCTAACGGTTGCCACGTGACATCGATGCCGATAGAGCGTACGAAAAAGGCCCGCCGCTGACGCGACGGGCCCTTTCGACAGGAATTGCTTACTTCACGGAAAGCGATTCCAGGATCTCGCGAGCGAGTGCAGCGGTCTCGGACGGCGTCTTGCCGACCTTGACGCCTGCAGCCTCGAGCGCGTCCTTCTTCGCCTGAGCCGTGCCCGACGAGCCGGAGACGATGGCGCCTGCGTGGCCCATGGTCTTGCCCTCGGGAGCGGTGAAGCCTGCGACGTAGCCGACGACCGGCTTGGTCACGTTGGCCTTGATGTAGTCGGCCGCACGCTCTTCTGCGTCGCCACCGATCTCACCGATCATGACGATCAGCTTGGTCTCGGGGTCGTTCTCGAACGCCTCGATGGCGTCGATGTGCGTCGTACCGATGACCGGGTCTCCACCGATGCCGATGGCCGTCGAGAAGCCGAAGTCACGGAGTTCGTACATCATCTGGTAGGTCAGGGTGCCGGACTTCGAGACGAGGCCGACGGGTCCCTTGTCGGTGATGTTCGCCGGAGTGATGCCGACGAGAGCCTCACCGGGCGTGATGATTCCGGGGCAGTTCGGGCCGATGATGCGGGTCTTCTTGCCCTTTTCAACGTTGTAGGCCCACGCGTACGCGGAGTCCTGCACGGGGATGCCCTCGGTGATGACCACGAGCAGCGGGATCTCCGCGTCGATCGCCTCGACGATGGCGTCCTTGGAGAATGCCGGGGGAACGAACGCGATGGAGGTGTCCGCACCGGTCTTCTCGATTGCCTCGGCGACCGAAGCGAACACGGGAAGCTCGATGTCGTTGCCCTGTGCGTCGACATGCTTGACCGTCGTGCCGGCCTTGCGTGCGTTGACGCCACCGACCACGTTGGTGCCGGCCTTGAGCATCAGGGCGGTGTGCTTGGTTCCCTCGCCACCGGTGATGCCCTGGACGATGACCTTGTTGTCCTTGTTCAGAAAGATAGACATGGTTTCCTCTACTTCGCTGCCAGCTCGGCGGCCTTGTCGGCGCCTTCATCCATGGTTCCGGCGAGCGTCACCAGCGGGTGCGCGGCGTCGGCGAGAATCTTGCGTCCCTCTTCGACCTTGTTGCCGTCGAGACGCACTACCAGCGGCTTGTTGGCGTCGTCGCCCAGCTTCTTCAGCGCGCCGACGATGCCGTTTGCGACGGCGTCACACGCGGTGATGCCACCGAAGACGTTGACGAACACGCTCTTGACCTGCTCGTCACCGAGGATGACGTCGAGGCCTGCAGCCATGACCTCTGCCGAGGCGCCGCCACCGATGTCGAGGAAGTTGGCAGGCTTGACGCCACCGTGTGCCTCACCGGCGTATGCGACGACGTCCAGCGTGGACATGACGAGTCCGGCGCCGTTGCCGATGATGCCGACCTGTCCGTCGAGCTTGACGTAGTTGAGGTCGTTCTCCTTGGCCTTGGCCTCGAGAGGATCGGCCGCGTCCTTGTCCTCGAAGTCCGCGTGGGCTTCGTGGCGGAAGTCGGCGTTCGCGTCGAGCGTGACCTTTCCGTCGAGCGCGAGAATCTGGTCGTCGGGGGTGCGAACCAGCGGGTTGACCTCGACGAGAAGCGCGTCTTCCTTGATGAAGACTTCCCACAGCTTCTGGATGGTCACCGCAGCGGCGTCGAGCACCTCGGCGGGCAGCTTGCCCTTTTCAGCGATATCACGAGCAAATGCGAGGTCGACGCCCTTCACGGCATCGACCGGGATCTTTGCGAGTGCGTCCGGGTTCTCCTCGGCCGTCACCTCGATCTCCACGCCACCCTCGACGGAACACATCGCGAGGTAGGTGCGGTTGGTGCGGTCGAGCAGGAAGGAGATGTAGTACTCCTCGGCGATGTCGGAGGCTTCTGCAACGAGAAGCTTCTTCACGACGTGGCCCTTGATGTCGAGGCCGAGGATCGCTTCTGCGTTCTCGGTAGCTGCCGCGACGTCCTTGGAGTACTTGACGCCGCCGGCCTTGCCTCGACCGCCGACCTTGACCTGTGCCTTGACCATCACAGGCTTGCCGATTTCCTCGGCAATCTGAGTTGCACCAGCAACCGTGTCGGTGACACGGCCTGCGGACGTGGGTACGTCGTGCTTGGCGAACAATTCCTTCGCCTGGTATTCGAAGAGATCCATCAGCTCACCGTCTCGTCTACGTTGACGCCCGCTCAAGGGGTGTGAGCGGGTCCGGTCATCGACTTTATCCAGGTGCCCGGAGGCTTCATCGCCCACCCGGAACCTATGTGGTCTATCTCACCGGTACGCGGCATGTGTCCCAGGTCTCATCGAGCGCGCCGTCGAGCCGAAAGCAGCGCCGCCACAACGAGAATCACGCAGCCGAGGGCTCCGGCGACGACACCTGGACCGACCGCCGGGTCCGTCGCTCGCCCGGACGTGAGGGGCCAGCCCACCACGTAGACGACGACGGCCGCCGACCCGCCCGCCAGAAGCGCGGCACCGCGCGCAGGCCTCGAACGGGCAGCGACGACGGCCGCAACCACCAATGTCACCGCGAGAGCCATCTGGCCCCACACGTCCCAACCCCACGGGATTTCGGTCACCGTGGCTGCGGTGACGTCGGAGCCGCTGTAGAGCGGGAGCGCGAGACCGATCGCGGCGACGACGGCACCGAGCAAGGCAACCGCGCCGACGACGCGGTCTCCCGTCGTGTCGGACGTGTCGACGTCGTCACGCTCCGCGCTTCCCGCCAGGAGCGTCGCGGAACCGCACACCACGGCCGCGACGACGGCGACAACGATCGCCAGCCCGCCGGATCCGATCGCGATGCCGTCGATGTCCGTTGCGAGCACGACGGCCTGCAGCACGCCGGCACCCGTCATCACGACGGCCACGCTCAGTACACCCGTTGCAGGGCGGACCGTTGCCGCGAACAGCGAGAAGAACAGCGGCACCGACGCGACGACGAGAACGAACCCGGCAATGACGGCGGTGCGGGTCGCGAGGATCGTCGGTGTCGGCAGACCGTCGGGAACGACGAGAACAGGAAGCAGCCCACCTGCGATCGACGCCACGCCGGACACGACACCGGCCGCACCTGCGACGACGTGCCACCGCGTCGACGACGCATGTCCGTCGTCGAGCCCCGACCGACGGACGCGATCGGACCCTGCCCGGCGCTCACGCGCGGCTGCCACCGGCCATGCCGTGACCCCGGCGGCGAGAAGGACGACGGCAGCGGCCGTCCCCGCGACGGAGCCCGGGGACACCTCGATCCCGGGGCCGGACGCCAGGCCGGCGAGCAGCCGCGACCCGGTCAGACCGGTCAGTGCCGCACCCGCACCGAACAACGCGCCCGACGCGACGACGGGCGAGATCGATGCCAGTGCCGACGCCGCGACGACGAGGACTGCCAATGCGGCGAGAGCCGAGCCGACGGCCGTCGTCCACGGCGACTCGACGACCGCAGGCACGAGCACGATCGAATCGGTCGAGACGAACGGCGGAACGAACAGGGCCCCCGCGCCGATCACGGCCGCCACCACGGCCACCGTCGACAGCAGACCGCCGACGCGTGCGGCGGCGGCGCGCCCGGTCAGGTCCGGGCTGGCCGACTGGCCGTACCCGTCGCTCAGCGATGCTCGACCGACCGCGATCCAGCCGAGCAGGCCGGCAAGCACTGCGAGTGCGTGCGACGCCACCACCACATAGGCGCCTGCGCTCGGCTCGAGCACCGCTGCGGTGATCGGGCGGAACAGCTCCAGCCGGTTCGCGTCGATCGGATCCAGAAGCAGGCCGAGATCGAGAACGGTCAGTCCGACGGCCACCGCCCCGTATCCCGCCGTCACGGCTCCGGCCAGTGCAGGACCGCGAACGACCGCCAGCCAGGCGCCGACGGCGACGACCGCGAGAGGGACGGAGCCCACCAGACTCGCGCCGACGAGGCCGCCCGTCGGGCCATCACCCGACGTCGCACTCACGGGGTCGAGAACGACGGCGGCGAGCGCGAGAACAGCTGCGATCGACGCGACCGCCGCGGCCGCGATCGCGGGAGGGCGAGCGCTCTTGTCGTCCTGTGCCCTGCCCTCGATCACTCGAGGGGGAGCCTTGTCGGACCGGTGGATCTGAGATGAGGACGCCACACGACAGACGCTATCGTTCGTCGCCCCGGGAACACGTGATGCGCTCGTCGTGTTTCGACAACGGAATCGGGGGTACTCCGGCGTTGTCGGAGACCCCAGGGCGTCTCCGCGTTTCGCCTGTTCGCGTTGTGAGCCATCTCACATATCCGACCGCGGGGCCCGTAAAACTTGCGCCCCTTGCAATCGTTTCGTTACCGTCTGCCGAGTCTTAAGTCACGAGCAGATCACGAAACGGAGGCCGCAGGTCTTGTCGCAACACCGCGCGTCCTTCACCGCAAGCCGATTCGTCAAGCCGGCAGCGGTTACCGACAGCGCACCTGCCGTCTACTCGCCCGACACCGTGTTCACCGAGGACACCGTGTACTCCCGGGACACCAGCTGGGGCTCCGAGGCCGAGAACCTCGAGTCGAGTCGGTACGACTACTTCGCCAGCAGCTACGGCGCAGCCAAGACCTATCACGACTCCGAGCTGCACGTGTCCGAGATGGACGACGCAGCCGACGACTCCGTAACCGAAACCATCGAGGCCGTCGCTCGCCGAGGCGGAGCGCACCGCATTCCGACGCCTCCCACCGCACTCAAGGGCCGCGCAGCGGTTCTCGCAGTTGCCGCCGGTGCCGTTGTCGCAGCGGGCCAGGCCGTCGTCGATCACGAACCCGCCGCAGCCAGCTCGTCCGAGGAAGTTGCGCTCGCAGCCGGAGCGGCTCCCGCAGCCCCCGGCATTGCCGCGACGACCACCCCCGAGGCCGCCGACTACGCAACGGACGCTGCTGCGGCGTCGCCGTCGTCGGCCCCGCAGATCCTGAACGTCGCGAACCCGGTCGATCTCAGCCAGTTCAACGACCTGCTCGCCAAGGGCCAGCGTTTCAGCGAAGAACGCGCCGCCCGCGAAGCAGCGGCACGACGCCCGCTGTTCGTCCTTCCGGCGGTCGGAACCTACACATCCAACTTCGGCATCCGCTGGGGCGTCCTCCACGCCGGTGTCGACATCGCGAACGCCATCGGTACACCGATCCTCGCCGTCGCCGACGGCAAGGTCATCGACGCCGGTCCTGCGTCCGGGTTCGGCATGTGGGTTCGCCTGCAGCACGCCGACGGCACCATCACGGTGTACGGCCACATCGACAGCGCCAACGTCACCGTCGGCCAGGAAGTCATGGCAGGCGACCAGATCGCGCGCATGGGTAACCGCGGTTTCTCCACCGGCCCTCACCTGCACTTCGAGGTGCACCTCCCCGGCGAGAACAAGATCGATCCGCTGCCCTGGTTGGCATCCCGCGGCATCAGCCTCGGTCCCGAGCAGGACTGAGTTCAGTCGGCGTCGTACGCCCTCTCTGCCCCCCCCCCCGGTTTTCTGACCGAATGTGACATTCGGTCACCTTTGGCCGAGCGAGGGCGTCATCCGGTCCCTCAGAGTGACCCAGGGCGTCATTCGCTCCCCCCCGCGCTCCTCGCCCGACCGAGGGGGCCATCCGGTCACTCAGAGTGACCCAGGGCGTCATTCGCTCACCCCGCCCCGCGCTCCCCGACCGAGGGCCTCATTCGCTCACTCAGAGTGACCCAGGGCGTCATTCGCTCACCCCGCGCTCCGTTCCGCGCACGACCGAGGGGGTCATTCGGTCACTCAGAGTGACCAAGGGACGCCCTCGGTCACCTTCGGCGACGTTTCGCCACTCGGCACCCCAGGATCGCGGAGCTACAGCTTGGTCATCGGCACGCCACCGATGAGCATCATCTTGACGCGACCGGACGTGCCGAAGTCGACGAGCACCATGGCCGACGTACCGCTTCCGGTGGACTCGAGGACCGTTCCGAGGCCGTACTTGTCGTGGTTGACGCGATCGCCGACGGCCAGCACCAGCGTGTTGTTCTTGGGTCGGGGCGCACCGAAGCTGGGGGTCGACGGCCGATCGCCGAACCCACCGCCGCCGAAGCCGCCACCGCCGAAGCCCCCGCCGAAGCCAGATCGCGGCCGTCCACCGCCGATCGCGCGGCCGGAGATACCCGGGTCCTCGCGCTTCCAATTGATCAAGGACTGCGGAATCTCCTGCAGGAAGCGCGATTCGGGGTTGTTGATCGGCTGACCCCACGCCGAACGCATGATCGCGCGCGTCACGTACAACCGATGACGCGCCCGAGTGATGCCGACGTACGCGAGCCTGCGTTCCTCGGACAGTTCGTGCGGATCGCCGAGTGCCCGCATGTGCGGGAACTGACCGTCCTCCCACCCCGTCACGAAGACGACCGGGAATTCGAGACCCTTCGCAGTGTGCAGCGTCATCAGCGTGACGACGCCTGTGCCGGAGTCCGGAATCTGGTCGGTATCGGCGACCAAGGACACTCGTTCGAGGAAGGCCGCGAGCGAACCGGGCTCGGGCAGACCCTCGTCGTCGGCATCCTCGTCTGCGGCATCCTCGTCGACGACGTCATCGGTGTCGAGCTCCGCCTCGACGGCCGCCAGGTTTCGCGCCTCCGACGTGAATTCCCGTGCGACGCTGACCAATTCGTTGAGGTTGTCGAGACGCGCGCCGTCCTGTGGATCACTGCTGCCTTCGAGTTCGGCGCGGTAGCCCGTCCGATCGAGCACGGCTTCGACGACGTCACCGATGTCGGCGATGTCGTTGCCGTCACCGTCCGTGGTGCCGAGTACGTCACGCAGTTCGTCGAGCAGATCGAGGAACTGTCCGATCAACTTCTGCGCACGCGAGTTGAGCAACCCAACCTTGCCGTCGGCCGCGTCGCGCAGAGCCCGAGCGAAGCTGATGTCGCGCTGCTCGGCATGCACGGCCACGCACGCCTCGGCACGATCACCGATTCCGCGCTTGGGCACATTGAGAATGCGACGCATACTGACGGTGTCGTCTTCGTTGGACAACACACGCAGGTAGGCGACGATGTCGCGAATCTCCTTGCGTTCGTAGAACCGAACGCCGCCGACGACCTTGTACGGCAGCCCGAGGCGGATGAAGATCTCTTCGAGCGCACGGGAGGAATTGTTGGTGCGATAGAAGACCGCGACCTCGTCATAGCGGACGCCTTCGCCGTCGACCAGCCGATCGATCTCCGACGCAACGAACGACGCCTCGTCGTGCTCGTTGTCCGCGACGTAGCCGACGATCAGCTCGCCCTCACCGGAGTCGGTCCACAGCCGCTTCTCGCGCCTGCCCGCGTTACGCGAGATGACGGAGTTGGCCGCCGACAGAATGTTCTGCGTCGACCGGTAATTCTGCTCGAGCAGAATGGTGCGCGCATCGGGGTAGTCGCGCTCGAACTCCTCGATATTGCGAATCGTCGCGCCACGGAACGCGTAGATGGACTGATCGGCGTCGCCGACGACACACAGCTCCCCCGGCTCGACGGTGCCTTCGAGAGCCCCGTCGGAATCCTCGCGGCCCACGAGCTCACGCACGAGCATGTACTGGGCGTGGTTGGTGTCCTGGTACTCGTCGACGAGCACATGGCGGAACCGACGACGGTAGTACTCGGCGACCTGCGGAAAAGCTTGAAGCAGCCCGACGGTCTCGCCGATCAGGTCGTCGAAGTCCATGGCATTCGCGGCGCGGAGGCGCTGCTGATAGTGGCCGTAGACGCGCGCGATGAGCTTCGGCAGCTCGACGGTCTCTTTCTCCGCGTCCGCCGCGGCGTCCTCAGGGCCGATGAGTTCGTTCTTCAGGTTGGAGATGTGCGTGGCCAACAACCGCGCCGAGAACTTCTTCGTGTCGATCTGCAGATCCTTGGAGATCATCGTCAGCAGGCGTCGCGAGTCGTCGGCGTCGTAGATCGAGAAGTTCGAGTTCAGACCCGGCAGCAACGATGCCTGGCTGCGCAGGATGCGGACGCAGCTGGAGTGGAACGTCGACACCCACATGCTGTTGGCGCGTGGACCGACGAGACCTGCAACACGTTCACGCATCTCTGCGGCAGCCTTGTTGGTGAACGTGATGGCCAGTACCTGCCCGGGAGAGACGCCCCGCTCGGCGAGAAGGTAGGCGATGCGACGCGTCAGGACGGCCGTCTTACCCGAGCCTGCACCTGCGACGATGAGCAACGGCGATCCAGAATGCACCACGGCCTCGCGCTGCTGGGGATTCAGCCCCTCCAACAGCGCTTCCGACTTGCTCTTACCTGGCACTGGGACAACCTGAAGATTCGTGTTCATCGCGCATCCAGATTACCGGTGGGGACCGACAGGACGTCATCGCCGAGGACGTCGCACGAACAGCCGACTTTTCACGGGCGGCATCCGAGTGGCAAACTGGATCGGTGATCGAAACAGCCGTCCGTCGCCGCCTCCTGCCGTCGGTCGATCTACCAGCGACGAGACAAGGGGATTGTCGGTAGCAGTGCGCGCCCCGAGGTCCTCTTTTCGACGAGGGTCCGGGGTTTCTTCATGTAATTGCCGACATTCCGACCCACGCACCCGCGTAACGGTGACGAACAAGCCAACGATCCACGAAGTGACACTAGGAGAGAAAATGGCATCCACCACGCAGAGCGACTCCGAATCCACGTTGCCGTCGACCGAGGCAGAGATCGACGATCTCCGCCAGGAGATCGACCGCCTGGACGCCGAGATCCTGGCCGCCATCCAGCGCCGCACCGAGGTCTCGCAGTTGATCGGCCGCACCCGTATGGCTTCCGGTGGTCCTCGCATGGTCCACAGCCGTGAGATGAAGGTTCTCGACCGCTTCAGCGCCCTCGGCCAGGAAGGGCACACGCTTGCAATGCTTCTTCTCCGCCTCGGCCGCGGACGTCTCGGCCGCTAGACACCGGGGCCGCTGGACGCCGGGCCCTGTACGTCCGGTAGCTGACAACCTCGACGCTCGTTGTGCACGGCAACCCGTGCACAACGAGCGTTTCGGTCAGCTCAGAGCGATGTACTTGGTCTCCAGGTACTCCTCGATCCCCTCGCTTCCCCCTTCGCGACCGAAGCCGGAAGCCTTCACACCACCGAACGGCGCCGCCGCGTCCGAGATGACTCCGCGGTTGACGCCCACCATGCCGCTGTCGATGGCGTCGGCGACCCGTAGCGCTCGATCGAGCCCCTGCGTGTAGATGTACGACGCGAGACCGAATTCCGTGTCGTTCGCGGCCGCGATTCCTTCTTCCTCGGTGTCGAATCCGACGATCGGTGCGACGGGTCCGAAGACCTCTTCCTTCAGAATTCGCGCGTTCGCAGGAACGTCGGTCAGAACGGTCGCGGGATAGAAGTAGCCGTCACCGCCTGCGGCCTCGCCGCCCAGCGCCACCGTCGCACCGGCGTTCACGGCGTCGTCCACGAGTTCCTGGACCTTGCTCAGCTGGTCGGCGTTGATCAGCGGCCCGAGCTTGGTGTCGGGATCGATGCCGGGTCCGAGCGTGAACGTCTTCATCTTCTCGACGAGTTTCGCCGTGAATTCTTCGCGAACGCTGTTGGCGACGTGGAATCGGTTCGCAGCGGTGCACGCCTCGCCGCCGTTGCGCAGCTTGGCGAGAATCGCACCGTCGACGGCCGCGTCGATGTCCGCGTCGTCGAACACGACGAACGGCGCATTGCCGCCGAGCTCCATCGACGTCCGCAACAAGCTGCCCGCAGACTGCTCGACGAGCTTGCGACCCACCTCCGTCGAGCCGGTGAACGTCAACTTCCGCAGCCGCGGATCCTCCAACAAGGGTGCGCTGACCGCGCTGGACTTCGACGTCGTCAGCACGGACAGGACACCCTCGGGCAGTCCTGCCTCGGCGAACAGCTGCGCGAGCAAGAGCATGGTCAGGGGCGTCTCGCTCGCGGGCTTGACGATGATCGTCGATCCCGACGCCAGCGCGGGTCCGATCTTCCGAGTTCCCATCGCGAGCGGGAAGTTCCACGGCGTGATGGCGAGAACCGGTCCGACGGGCACCTTGGTGACCAGGATGCGTCCGTTGCCCGCAGGCGCCGGGGTGTAGCGACCGTCGACGCGAACGGCCTCTTCCGCAAACCATCGGAAGAATTCGGCACCGTACTTGACCTCGGCCTTCGATTCGGCAAGAGCCTTACCCATCTCGAGCGTCATGACGGCCGCGATGTCGTCGGCGCGTGCCGTGATCTTCTCGAAGACCGCGCGCAGGATCTCGCCGCGCTCACGAGCGGGAGTCTTGCCCCAGGACTTCTGGGCGCCGGCGGCCGCGTCGAGCGCCTTGACCGCGTCGCCCGCACTGGCGTCGGCGACCCGGGTGAGAGGCTTGCCGGTAGCAGGATCCTTGACCTCGAACGTCGCACCGTTCTCGGCATCGACCGCGAGGCCGCCGATCCACAATTTCGCAGGAATCGATTCGATGAGCTTGGAGGTGTGCATCCCTTCAGTCTGCCCTTGCTGTCTGCACAGCAAACGAGAAGGCGCGCACTCGGGCCGTCCGCCCACTAGGGTTTGTCGATATGAGCAGTGACATCACGGGCACCGAGGCCTGGACGAACCTGAAGGCGCATCACTCCTCCATCGGCGAGACAGACCTGCGAACTCTGTTCGCCGACGACCCGGATCGCGGCCGCGAGTTCACCTTGACCGCGGGCGATCTGCACATCGACTACAGCAAGCACCGAATCGACCGCGAGACCGTGTCTCTTCTCGTCGAACTCGCCCGCGCAGCCGACATCGAAGGCCGTCGCGACGCGATGTTCGCGGGCGAGCACATAAACACCTCCGAGGATCGGGCAGTTCTGCACACCGCGCTTCGCCTTCCCGCCGACGCTCGGCTGGAAGTCGACGGACAGAACGTCGTCGCCGATGTTCACGAAGTCCTCACGCGAATGGGAGAATTCACCGATCGCGTCCGCTCCGGCGAATGGGTCGGCGCGACGGGCAAGAAGATCGAGACCGTCGTCAACATCGGTATCGGTGGCAGCGACCTCGGACCCGTCATGGTCTATCAGGCACTGCGCCACTACGCCGACGCAGGCATCTCGGCGAAATTCGTGTCCAACGTCGACCCTGCCGATCTCGTCGGGGCGCTCGACGGACTCGACCCGGCGACGACGTTGTTCATCATCGCGTCGAAGACCTTCTCGACTCTCGAAACGCTCACCAACGCAACAGCTGCGCGACGCTGGCTCGTCGACTCGCTCGGCGAGGACGCCGTCGCCAAGCATTTCGTGGCGGTGTCGACCAACGCGGAACGCGTCGCCGATTTCGGTATCGACACCGACAACATGTTCGGATTCTGGGACTGGGTCGGCGGACGATACTCGGTCGACTCGGCGATCGGCCTGTCGGTCATGGCGGTCATCGGAAAGGAGGCGTTCGGAGAGTTCCTGGACGGCTTCCACCGCGTCGACGAGCATTTCCGCACCGCTCCCCTTGCCGAGAACGCGCCGGTGCTGCTCGGCCTCATCGGACTCTGGTACAACAACTTCTTCGGCGCGGAAACCCGTGCAGTGCTGCCGTATTCGAACGATCTCGCACGCTTCCCGGCGTATCTGCAGCAGCTGACGATGGAGTCCAACGGCAAGTCCGTCAAAGCCGACGGATCGCCCGTGACGACGTCGACCGGCGAAATCTTCTGGGGTGAGCCGGGAACAAACGGTCAGCATGCGTTCTACCAGTTGCTGCACCAGGGAACACGACTGATCCCGGCCGACTTCATCGGGTTCGCCGAGCCCACCGACGATCTCCCGACGCGCGACGGCAGCGGCAGCATGCACGACCTGCTGATGAGCAACTACTTCGCGCAGACCAAGGTGCTCGCATTCGGCAAGACCGCGGACGAGATCGCCGCGGAGGGAACGCCGTCGGATGTGGTGCAGCACAAGGTGATGCCGGGCAACCGTCCGTCGACGTCGATTCTCGCGCCGAAGTTGACGCCGTCGGTCGTCGGCCAGCTCATCGCACTGTACGAGCACCAGGTGTTCGTCGAGGGCATGGTGTGGGGCGTCGACCCGTTCGACCAGTGGGGCGTCGAACTCGGCAAGACGCAGGCACTGGAACTGACACCGGTCTTGACCGACGCCGAAGTACCTGCAGCGCAATCCGATTCGTCCACCGACGCGTTGGTCCGGTGGTACCGGGATCAGCGGGGTCGAGCGAAGTAGCTACGGCGGCGGGAGCAGCCCCGCTCACACCCTTGCCAACACCGCTGCGGTATCCACCCCCGTCGGCAAGGTGCCGAAGGCTCCACCCCAGTCCTGCGCCAACCTGCTGGCGCAGAAGGCGTCGGCAACCGCGGGATTCCCGTGACGCACGAGCAGGGACCCCTGCAGCACGAGGGCCATCGACTCGACGACGCGTCGGGCGCGGTATTCGATGTCGGACCGGTCGGCCAGCTCCTTGCCGACGCGGGCGATGGCGTCGTCGAGTCGAGAGTCCGCGCCTGCTGCAAGGCCGACCTCGGTGAAGTACGCCTCGACGGTGTCGGGCTGCTTGGCCAGCGCGCGCAGGGAGTCCAGTGCCGCGACGTTGCCCGATCCTTCCCAGATGGACATCAGCGGCGACTCCCGGTACAGCCGGGGCATGCCCGATTCCTCGACGTAGCCGTTGCCGCCGAGACATTCGAGCGCCTCGGCTGCGTGCGACGGCGCCCGCTTGCACACCCAGTATTTGGTGACGGCCAACGCGATTCGGCGCAGTTCGGCCTCCTGCGTGTCACCCGAGGCGGCGCGGTCGGTCGCCCCGGCCAACCGCATCATCACGGTCGTTGCCGCTTCGGATTCGATGATCAAGTCCGACAACACGTTCCGCATCAGTGGCTGATCGACCAATGCCGCACCGAACGCCTCGCGATGCCGAGCGTGGTGCACCGCCCGCATCGTCCCCGCACGAATACCGGCAGCCGAGCCGATGACGCAGTCGAGCCGCGTCATGTTCACCATCTCGATGATGGTCGGGACGCCGCGTCCTTCCTCGCCGACGAGCCATCCCGTCGCACCCTGGTATTCGATCTCGCTCGACGCGTTCGACTTGTTCCCCAGTTTGTCCTTGAGTCGTTGCAGTGCAATGCGATTGAGCGAACCGTCGGGAAGAACGCGGGGCAGCAGGAAGCACGACAGCCCTCCGGGTGCCTGCGCGAGCGTGAGGAACATGTCGGACATCGGGGCAGACGTGAACCACTTGTGCCCGACGATCGAGAAAGTCCCGTCCGAAGACGGCACCGCCGTCGTCGTGTTCGCGCGTACGTCGGAGCCACCCTGCTTCTCCGTCATCGACATTCCTGCGGTGAGGCCTCGTTTCTGCGTCGGCACGCGGAGTCCGAAGTCGTAGTGCGTCGACGCCAACAACGGCTCGTACAACGCCGCCAGTTCCGAATTGTGCCGCAGCGCAGGCACTGCCGCGTACGTCATCGAGATCGGGCACATGTGTCCGGCGTCGGCCTGGCCCCACGCGTAGAACTTCGCGGCCCGTGCGACGTGGGCGCCGGAACGGTCGCATTGCCACGGGGTCGCATGCAAACCGCCCGCGACAGCCACCGACATCAGGTTGTGCCAGTGCGGATGGAACTCGACCTCGTCGATGCGGTTGCCGTAACGATCGTGCGTGTGGAGCACGGGTGGATGCTCGTTGGCCAGTCGGCCCCACTCCTGCGCCTCGACACTGCCGGCCAGATCACCGAGCTCGCGGAGATCGTCGTACGCCCACTGCGCTCCCTCGCGCGCGAGACCTTCGAGCAGCGACGCGTCGTCGGACGTGTCGTAGGGCAGTAGATCCGGAACCTGATTGAAGACGCTGTGGGTAGCAGGGAATGTCATGGACGAACTCCTAACGAGCGGAGGGCGAATGCGACGAGATCGGGGACGACGTCAGGGCCCGGCGGTCGATCCGGACTCAGCGGACCCACCAGAACTTCGCCGACGGCACCGACGAGTGCGGCCGCCGCCAGCTGTGCGTTCTGTTCGGGCACGTCACCCGCGGCGATGCCCGCGGTGATCGCGCCGGCGATGGCGTCGGTGAAGCTTCGGCGGAAGACGAGCCGTTCGGCGTCGACGGCGGCATCGACGGGTTCGGCGAGCAGCGCGTAGGCCATGGTCCGGTTTTTCATAGCGCGGCCGGCGAACGTCTCGATGATGGCCGTGACCCGCTCGACGACGGTGCCGCGTGCACCCGCGTCGGCGACGGCCTGCACCTCGCGGCCGCATACTTCACGGAAGATCGCGACGACCAGATCGGACTTGTTCTCGAAATGGGTGTAGACACTCCCCGCCGACACGCCGGCCGCTGCGGCGACGGAGGCGATGGACAGACCCCTGTAGCCCTGCGTCGACAGCACCTCGACGGCGGACGCGAACAGTTTCTCTCTACCGGCGTCGAGCCTGGCTTGCACGGACTCCGTGCGGCGGTACGGCATGTCAAGAATTGAAGCACTGATTCATTGCTTCAAGCAAGGCCTGCTGGGTACCGTCGACTGCATGGCAGTGAGGATCGAGCGCTCCGGGCCCGTCACGACGATCGTGCTGTCGCGCCCCGAGTCCAGGAATGCCGTCGACGGTCCGACGGCGGCCGAGCTCGTCGCCGCGTTCGAGGACTTCGATGCCGACGACGACGCGGCCGTCGCGGTTCTGTGGGGCGAAGGCGGGACGTTCTGCTCGGGCGCCGACCTCAAGGCGCTCGGCACCGAACGATCCAATCACGCAACGGAACACGGCGACGGTCCGATGGGGCCGACCCGCATGCACCTGTCAAAACCGGTCATCGCCGCGGTGTCCGGGTACGCCGTCGCCGGTGGACTCGAACTGGCGCTGTGGTGTGATCTGCGTGTCGCCGAGGCCGACGCGACGTTCGGCGTGTTCTGCCGCCGGTGGGGCGTTCCATTGATCGACGGCGGAACCGTCCGCTTGCCGAGGCTCATCGGCGCGTCCCGTGCGATGGATCTGATTCTGACCGGCCGCGCGGTCGACGCCGACGAGGCGCTCGCGATCGGCCTGGCCAACCGGGTCGTGCCCGTCGGGCATGCGCGTCGGGAAGCCGAAGAGTTGGCCGGGGCGCTCGCCTCGTTCCCGCAGACCTGCATGCGACGCGACAGGCTGTCTCTGCTCGAACAGGACGGGCTCGTCGAGGATGCAGCCCTCGTGAACGAATTCCGCCACGGCGTCATCTCCATGTCGGCCGACGCACTGAACGGTGCGCAGGCGTTCGCCGCAGGCGCCGGAAGGCATGGGGCAAGCGCACCGTGACCACGGATCGCCTGTCCGTCGTCGACGAGATCTTCCTGCGGACTCATCGAGGCTACGGCCTGCCGATCGTTCTTCAGGGAATTCTGCGCACCGACGAGGTCGTCGCGCGCGTGGATCTTGCTGCGATACATGCCAATCTGGCTTTGGGCAGCTTGGGCCGACGGGTCGTCACCCCGTCGATCCCCGGTGCACGACGGCGCTGGGTACCGTCGAGCGAGACGCTCCCCCTCGTCGTCGACGACGGCCGCATCCCGGACTCCGACGTGCTGGACTGGGCGGATGCACAGGGCGACGTCGACCTCGATCCCGAGAACGGACCGGGCTGGCGACTGTCGGCGACGACGACACGCGGCGGTGGCACCGTCGTGTCGCTCGTGTGCTCTCATGCGCTGGCCGACGCAGCGGGTCTGATCGCGGCAGCTGCTCGCGCATTCGAAGGGTCTGCGCCACAGCGCTTCTCACGACGGACGTCGGATCTGGCCGACGCCGTGAAGCTGGGAACGACGGTTACCGCAGGCTCGGTCAAAGCGTTGGCAGGCCTCGTCCGCGACCCGGAATCGCGGCGCGAACTGAACGGGTACATCGGTGGATCCGACCGTACCGCGTCTCACGACGTCGCCATCGCGACAGCCGTTTTCGACGTCGCGGCCACACCGAACAATGCCGAGTTCGTCGCGATCGTGAGCGACATCGCCGTCGAACTGGGGCTCGACGCTCCGGTGTCGGTCAACATGCCGTTCCGAGTACCGACCCAGGGCGCCAACGGGATCGGCATGGTGACCATCGACGTGACACCAGGGGACACCGTCGACGAGATCAAGACCGCATACACGTCCGCGTTCGCGAATCCTGCCGGTGCGCCAGGAGGTTTCCCCGCCGAGACGGTGCAGCTGCTGCCCGACCGTCTCGCGGCGACGTTGACGTCGAAACCCGGACGCGCACGCGTGCTGTGCTCCAACATCGGTCGGATTCCCGACTCGATCATGGAGATAGGGCCTCACCGCGTCAGGTCCATCGCGACGCGGGCACTGCATCCCGGGGCGCACAGGTCGGTCACCGCGACGTCGCTGTCCGCATATCTCGCATACACGGATCGACAATGCACACTGTCCCTCGTCGGCACCGACGCGACTCTCGCGGCGTCGTCGGACGACGTGCGTCGAGGAGCCGAGGCGGTGCTGGCCCGTCGGCGACTCGATGCTCGATCGTGGAGATAGGACTACCGTGAACTCATGAGCGAGCACGACATCTACAGCAAGATCGAGCAGTTGGTCGCCACCGAGCACAAGCTCAGGTCGCAGACCGAAGCCGGCGAGATCGACCCGAGTGACGAGAAGGCCCAACTGGCATCGATCGAGCGTGCGCTCGACCAGTGCTGGGACCTGCTGCGTCAGCGCCGCGCCCGTCTCGATGCGGGACAGAACCCGGACGACGCCCAGGTCAACAGCGTCGAACAGGTCGAGCACTACCTGCAGTAGCGAGAAACAGCTACACGAAGCGGTTCGTGAGTTCGTTGGGCAGGAAGCGCAGGGCCAGGTCGATGGCCTGCCACTTCAGGCCGGGCAGGGCGACGCGTCGCGATTCCTTCTCGATGGCGTCGACCATTGCGGTGACGCCCGCGTCCAGGCTTGCCGTCATCGACGACGCGTCGCCTGCTTTCGCGGACATGTCGGTGGCGATGAAGCCGGGCAACAGCGTCGTGACGGCGATGTCGGTGCCTGCCAGTTCCGCCGACAGCGCTTCACCGAGTGCGGCGACGCCTGCCTTGCTGGCGGAGTAGACGGCCTTCGGTCCCGGGAGGCCGCGGTCCGCGCTGATCGACGACACGAGCACCAGGTGTCCGAACTTCTGCGCCCGAAAGATCTCGAGCGCTGCTTCGGTCTGCGACAGGGCACCGATGAAATTGGTTCGAGCAGTGGCGAGGTTCGCGTCGGCGCGGCCGCTTCCGATCATGGCGCCCTTGCCGAGGCCCGCGTTGACGACGACCCGGTCGAGTCCGCCCACTTCGTCTCGTAGCTCACCGAACACGGCGACGACGGCCTCGTGGTCGGTGACGTCGAGCGCTCGAACGGCAACCGTGATGTCGGGATGTTGCGCGATCAGTGTCTCGCGCAGGCTGTCCAGCCGGTCGAGTCGCCGCGCACACAATGCGAGATCGCGGCCCTTCGCGGCGAACCGCCGGGCCATCTCCTCCCCCAGGCCCGAGCTCGCGCCGGTGATCAGAATCTTCTGTCTCCTCTGCCCCATGGCCGACGAGCCTATGTCACTCTTGAGAAATGACCTCAGCAAGCACGGACGAATTCGACGTCATCGTCATCGGCGGCGGACCCGTCGGCGAAAACGCGGCCAGTTACGCCATCGCCGGCAGTGACCGCACTGCCGTCATCGTCGAACACGAACTCGTCGGTGGCGAGTGCTCGTATTGGGCGTGCATGCCCAGCAAGGCGCTGCTCCGTCCGGGCCAAGTGCTCGACGCCGCGCGCAACATGCCGGGCGTCCTGGAGTTGGTCGGCGACAAGCCGCTCGACGTGCCTGCCGTCCTTGCGCGTCGGGACTCGTTCACGCATTCGCTCGACGATTCGTCGCAGGTCGACTGGGCCGAGTCCGAGGGCATTTCCGTCGTACGTGGCCACGGCCGCATCTCGGGTGAGAAGACCGTCGATGTCGACGGCCGTACGTTGACCGCGCGACATGCCGTCGTTCTCGCGACCGGAACGACGGCGTCGATTCCCGGCACTCCCGGTCTGCGCGAGGCGTTGCCGTGGACCTCGCGCGACGCAACCAACATGCACGAGGTGCCGACGCGCGTCGCAGTCATCGGCGGCGGGGTCGTCGCGAGCGAGAGCGCGACGTGGTTGCTGTCGCTCGGTGCCGAGGTGACGATGCTCGTGCGTGGAGGGTCGTTGCTGTCGAACGCCGAGCCGTTCGCGAGCGAACTCGTCGCGGACGCCCTGCGTGCGCGAGGCGCGAAGATCGTGTTCCACGCGGACGTGACGAACGTGTCGCGCCCCGATGTGAACGACACGGGCATCGGCAGGATCCACGGCGGTCCTGCCGAACTGACCGTGGGCGGCGAGACGATCACCGTCGACGAAATTGTCGTTGCTGCAGGCAGGAAGCCGACGAGCGGTGATGTCGGACTGTCGGCAGTCGGGTTGGAGGACGGCGCCACCGTCGAGGTCGACGACCACCTGCAGGTGCCTGGAATTCCGTGGCTCTACGCGGTCGGCGACGTCAACGGCCGCGCGCAGCTGACTCACATGGGCAAGTACCAGGGACGCGTCGCGGGCGACGTCATCGCGGCACGTGCCGACGGCACGCCGCTCGACGGCAAGCGATTCTCGGCGACGGCAGATCACGGGCAGATCCCGCAGGTCGTGTTCACCGCGCTCGAGGTCGCGTCCGTCGGGCAGACCGAGAAGAACGCGCGCGACGCGGGCATCGACGTGGAGATCCTCGGCGTCGACATCGCGGTGGCCGGGTCGTCGCTGCAGCAGGACAACTTCTCCGGGCACGCGCAACTGGTGGTGGACCGGGCGAAGGACATCGTCGTCGGAGCCACGTTCGTCGGCCCCGGCGTCGCCGAGTTGGTCCATGCCGCAACGGTTGCCGTCGTCGGCATGGTGACTCTCGACGACCTGTGGCACGCGGTCCCGTCGTATCCGACGGTGAGCGAGGTGTGGTTGCGGCTGCTGGAGTCTCGCAGGACGTAGATTGGATGCGTGAGCCAGGAAACCGGATCGAAACAGCAGCCGCTGTTGGTGTTGGGCAAGATCACCGAGATTCTCGACGCGTTCTCGTTCGACCGTCCGTCGCTGACGCTCGGTGAGATCCAGCAGAGCACCGGAATTCCGACGTCGACGGTGCAACGCCTGGTCACCAACCTCGTCGCACAGGGTTTTCTCGACCGCGCCGGAGATCGAATCCGCATCGGCGTCCGGATGGCGTACTGGGCAGCAACGGCCACAAAGGATCTCGACGTCCTCTCCATCGTGAACCCGGTACTCAAGGAGGTTCGAGACCTCACGGGCGAAACCGCCTGCTTCTTCCGGCCGGAACAGAACTACCGCGTGTGCGTCGCGATCGCCGAGACGAAGCATGCACTACGCCGAGACATGTACGTCGGCAAGGTGATTCCGCTGAACGTCGGATCGGCGAGCCGTGTGCTGCTCGCTTACGATTCGGCACTCGCAAACCGCATCCTGTCGGGCACCCTCGAACAGATGACGGCCGAATCGATCACGCAGAAGGACACGCTGCGCGCCGCGGTCGACCGGGCCCGCGCCGACGGCTACGCCATCACGACCGGTGAACGCGAGACCGGTGCGTCGGGGTTGTCGGCGCCGGTGTTCGACTCCGCCGCCGACATCATCGGTGCCGTGACCATCAGCGGCCCGACACTTCGAATGCCGTTGTCGCAGTGCGAGGAATGGGTGGACCTGCTCGTCTCGCACGCCGAGCAGATCACCCGAACCCTCGGTGGCCGCTACCCGGCGTGACCCCACGCTTCGGGATTGACCGGATGCGGCGGTAGCGAGCCGGTCGCCATGGCTGCCGCGTTCTCGGCGCACAATCGGGCCATCTCGGACCGCACCGACACCGTCGCGCTCCCGACGTGCGGTAGCAACACCGTGTTCGGTAGTCCCGCGAGCCCCGGTTCCAACTCCGGTTCCCGCTCGTACACGTCCAGCCCCGCACCCGCGATGACTCGCTCGCGCAACGCCGTCACCAACGCAGCCTCGTCGACGACGGGTCCGCGCGCGGTGTTGATCAGGATCGCGGAGTTCTTCATCGCGTGCAGCACCCGTGTGTCGACGAGGTGATGCGTCGACTCGCTCAGCGGAACGTGCAGGGACAGAAAGTCGCTCGTCGCGACCAGCTCGTCCCACGACACGTGTTCGACGCGTCCGGCGAACTCACCCAATTCCTCGTCGCTGACCTCGCGGTCCGACGGCGGGCGTGGGCAGAACTTGACGGTCATGCCGAAGCCGAGAGCTCGACGCGCCGTCGCCCGTGCGATCCGGCCGAACCCTGCGAGCCCGAGAACACGACCGGACACGTCGGTGCCGAGCATGAATTCGGGCTTCCACCCGGTGAATCCGCCGGAACGGACGAGGTTGTCCGACTCGATCGCACGCCGCGCGGTCGCCAGCATCAGCAACAGCGCGATGTCGGCGGTCGAATCCGTCAGTACCCCAGGCGTGTTCCCGACGGTGATGCCGCGCGCCGTGGCCGCGGCGACGTCGATGTTGTCGAATCCGACGGCATAGTTCGAGATGCCGACGAGCTTGGCCGACGCCAGCAGCTCGGCGTCGAACTTGTCGCGCAGTTGCGACACGACGACCGAATAGTCACCGGAGGCGCATCGCTCCACCAAACCGTCGTGGTCGAGTTCGAGGACCTCCACCTCGCCTGCCGCGGCGAGAATGTCCATGCCGGGCGCGGGAATCGGGTGGGTGACGAGGATGCGGCTCATAGCACCCACTCGAACTTGTCTGCTGACGAATGCGCACCCTGAACGGTCTTGGAACGCATGGGCTCGCCCAGTTCGGCGAGAAGTTTCTCCGACAAATCCACCATGGTGGCCAGAGTATCGGGCTGGAACCAGTCGGGGCGCGTCGCGAACAGAATGTCCTCGCTCGAGGTGTTGCCGCTCGCACCGGGTGCGAAGGGACACCCGCCTAGGCCGCCGAGTGAGCCGTCGACCATCGCGGCGCCCGCGGTGATGGCAGCGAGGGTGTTCGCCACACCGAGTCCCCACGTGTCGTGACCGTGAAAGACGATGCGGCGCTGCGGTGTTTCGTCGACGACGCGGGTGATCAGCGACGATACCTGCGCCGGAACGGCCTGCCCGAGGGTGTCGCAGACGACGATGTCCGTTGCCCCGTGCGTACGCTCGTCGCGGGCGATGTCGAGTACACGCTCCTGCGGCACCTGTCCTTCGAACGGGCAGGTGAACGACGTCGCGATGCACAGCTGGATCTGCCCGTAGACGCTGCGGGTGATCTCCACGGCGTCGGGCATCGCCGCGAGGCTGTCCTCGGTGAGACGGCCGATGTTGGCCTTGTTGTGGGAATCCGACGCCGAGAAGCAGTACTGAAAGTTGCGCGCCCCTGCCGCGGCGGCTTTCTCGATGTGCCGGGGCGTGGCCACCCAGACCCAGCACTTCTCGAGTTCCTCGTCCGTCAGTTCGGCGATGACCTCGAGCGTGTTGGCCATCGGCGGCACCAGATCACCGCGTGCCATGGATCCGATCTCGAGCGACGGGACACCGGCTGCGAGCAGGCTTCTGGCGACGTCGAGCTTTCTTTTCGTCGACAGTAGTTTTCCGGTCAGCTGCAGACCGTCACGCAACGTGACGTCCCGGAGTTCGGCGGTGGGGGTGAACTGGAACATCAGGCGTCCATCTCTTCGTCGGTGCGTCCGAGCAAGGTCGAGAGTACTTCGCGGGTGTGCTCGCCGAGGTCGGGGCCCACCGATCGGATGGGGAGCGAGCGGTCGCCGATGACGGGCACCACCCCGACGAACCCCACGTCGGCCGGCTCGTCCGCGCCGGTGTCGACCTCGAAGTGCTGGATCATGTTTCGTGCCGCGTACTGTTCGTCGGCGACGACGTCGGCCGCGGTGTAGATCGGTCCCGACGGCACTCCTGCGGCGTCGAGCTGCTTCAAAGCTTCGTCACGAGAACGCATTCCGGTCCACACGCTGATGGCCGCATCGAGTTCGTCACGACGCTTCCAGCGACCTGCGTTGGTCGCCAGTTCCGGGTCGGCTCCGAGATCGGGACGTTCGATCGTGTTCATGTAGCGCTGGAAGATGGCGTCGCCGTTGCCCGCTACGACGACGGACTTGCCGTCGTTGCACATGTACGCGTTCGACGGCGCGATACCTTCCATGCGGCCGCCGGTGCGTTCGCGTTCGACGCCGTACGCGAGATAGTCGGGAATGAGCGACTCCATCATCGACAGAATCGACTCGTTGAGAGCGACGTCGATCGAGCGCTGCTCCAGCGACAGCGTGTCCTTGGCTGTCTGCCGCTGGAAAAGGGCCATGACACAACCGAATGCGGCGTACAGGCCTGCGATCGAGTCTCCGATGGACACGCCGACGCGTACCGGCGGCCGGTCGGGATCGCCGACGAGGTTGCGGAATCCGCCGTAGGACTCGGCGACCGCGGCGAAGCCCGGCCGTTCCGACATCGGTCCGGTCTGCCCGAACGCCGAGATGCGGGTGATGATCAGATCGGGATTCTTCTCGCTGAGAATCTCGGGCGAGAGCCCCCATTTCTCCAGTGTCCCCGGCCGGAAGTTCTCGAGCACGATGTCGCACTTCGCGGCGAGGTCGATGACGTCCTGACGGCCCTGCTCGGTGCGCAGGTCCAGCACGATCGACTTCTTGTTGCGATTGATCGTGCGGTACAGCATCGACGTCGTGCCGGAGTAGAGGCGCCAGTTGCGGAGTTCGTCGCCGGTACCGGGACGCTCCACCTTGATCACCTCGGCACCGAAGTCGGCCAGCATTCGGGCCGCGGTCGGTGCGGCGATGTAGTTACCGAGTTCGAGTACTCGAACTCCGCTCAGTGGGAGTGCGTTCATGGTCAATTACCCTCTCAGAGAACCAGACTCATGGGCAGGATCAGCAGGATGGCGACGACGGAGGCGACGGACACGCCGACCGAGCACGTCTTCAGTGTGCCCCTCGTGCTCTGTCCCATCAACGACTGCAGCAGCCAGAACGTATTGCTCGTGACGTGCACCGCGAACAGCGATCCTGCGCCCGCCGCGAGCGCGATGAACACGGGGTCGAGGCCGATCAGCGGCGCGACGGGAGCGAGAATGCCTGCAGAGGTGATGGCCGAGATCGTCACCGAGCCGACGGCGATGTGCAGCGCAGCGGCGATCACCCACACCATCAGCAGAGGCGCCGCCGTGCTCGCCGTGAAGTACTGGCCGAGAATGTCACCGAGCCCGGCTTCCTTGATCATCGCGGCGAGCGAACCACCGACGCCCGTCAGGATCAGGATCTGGCCGCTCTCGGCGAAACCACGGGCCAACGCCTTCTCGACGCGCTTCTGGCCGACGGTGTAGCGCGCGACGAGGCACGTTCCGACCAGTCCGATGAGCAGTGCGATCACCGGACTCGCAACGAATTCGACGACGGGGATGGAGATTTCGGCTACCTCGAGTAGCGCGCCGGTCGCGATGAGTACGAGCGCCAGAAGCAGAGGAGACAACAGCACGACGAGACGCGTGCGCTTCTCGGCACGTACGGCCTGCGCGACTCCGCCGGAAACGAACGGCTCGTCGGCGGGATCCTCGTCTTCTTCCACCGCGACGGAGATGAACTCCTGCTCGTCCTTCTCCTCGTTCCACCATCCGCGGCGGAACGCGAACGTCATGACAGCGATCGAGATGATCACGACGGGGACGATCAGAATCAGGCCGTAGATCATCATCTTGCCCAGCGGTACGCTGAGCAGTCCGGCGAGGGCCAGCGCCGCGACGCCGGGGACCATGAAGACGATGCCGCATTCGAGACCGATCGCGAGCGCCGTCGCCATGCGCGCGGTGCCGAGTTTGCCGATCCTCGGTGCGAGATTGCGTGCGAGTGGCGCCGAGATGACCAGCAGAACGTCGAGGAAGATCGACTGCAGCACGGTCGCGATGGTCAGGGACAGCGCATACGGCAGCCGCTTAGGACCGAACGTTTTGAGTAGCGTCCCGACGAGGCGTTGGATCGCCTTCATCTCCTGGAGTACCGCCCCCATGAGCACTCCGAACCCGATCAGCAGACCGACCTCGGCCATGATCTCGCCGAAGCCTCCGGTGATGGTCTCGACGGTCGTCGACACCCCGAGCTTCGTCGCAAGCCCGAGGTAGGCGGCGCCCAGCACCAGCGAGACCACAGGGTTGAAATGGAAGCGCACGATGAAGATCACCACCGCTAGTACGGCGATCACCGTATGAATCACGATCCAAATATCGGACATCTGGGTTCTTTCCACGTAGTGAGGGGCGCCATCCGGGGCGCGTAGGTGTGACGAGCCACACCGTCGCTCACATTATGGGCACAGATTCACTTCATGGGCAAGGGCGGCTTCGCCGCCTGCGGTTGGGCCCTTGTCACCTGCGCCGCTGCCTTCGACGCGTCCAGCTCGACGGGCGACCGCACGATCACCGGCCCAGTCCGCAACGTCCCGTCGGTCCGCGGCTCCGCTCGCAGGCCGCCGCGCCCGATGAGCGCCTTTCGGGCACCGTCCACGATCATCGAATCCATCCAGGCGCACGGATGGGCAGGTCTGCCGCCGCGGAAGCGAACCGGGCCGTCACCGGAATCCAGCTCGAACTCGACGCCGCGTAACGGGTCGAGTTCGATACCGCGTACTACGATGTTTCGCCTGGCCACGGCCGTGTCGGGCATCTCCGTCGCCAACGCGTCGCCGACGGCTTCCCACGCCTCGACGGCCAAGAACGTCACCGCGGCCTCGGTATGGGCCTTGACGCCGAAGAATCGGTCGCCGCGAATGCCCTTGTTCGCGACGATCTCGACCCGCTCGACGAGGTCGGTCCTCACGTCGTCGGCAGGCCCGTCCTTCGACCTACCGAAATACGCATGGGCAGGTGAGACCAGGAGTTGGAGAATGTCGGCGCGATATTCGAACACCATGACCTTCAGTGTCCACGACCGTCGGCGTGGGGAAATTTGTACACTCGCCGACATGGCTTTCAACACCAGAATCGCCACGCTGGACGGCGTCGTCGAGGGCAAGACCGTGGGCGATCTCGTCACCTGGCGCGGCATCCCCTACGCGGCGCCACCCGTCGGACCACGTCGGCTGCGCGCGCCTCAGCCTGTCGAGCCGTGGACAGGAGTCCGCGACGCGACCGAGTGGGGTAACGCGTCGGTGCAACACAAGCGCGGCACGATGCTCTCGATCGGCAAGTATCAGCCGTCGAGCGAGGACTGCCTGACGCTCAACGTGTTGACCCCGGGCAGGCGCAGTGCGACGCCACGGCCGGTGATGGTGTTCATCCATGGCGGCGCGTACACGCTCGGCACGTCGGCGACGCCCCTGTACGGCGGCGGCTCCCTGGTCCGACGGTCTTTGAAGGACTCTCACGGCATCGTCTACGTGTCGATCAACTATCGACTCGGTGCGCTCGGCTATCTGGACATGACCCAGTTCTCCACCGAGGCACGGCAATTCGACTCCAACCTGGGTCTGCGAGATCAGGTCGCAGCCCTCGAATGGGTGCAGCGGAACATCGCGCAGTTCGGCGGAGATCCGAACAACGTGACGATCTTCGGGGAGTCCGCCGGAGGAAACGCCGTCACGACCTTGTTGGCGACGCCCGCCGCGAAAGGGCTTTTCACGCAAGCGATCGCGGAGAGTTCGGCACCCGGTCTCGTCGGCACGCACGCGAACGCGACGCAGTGGGCCACGCAGTTCCTCGACTTCCTGGGCCACGACGGCGACCCTGCCGACGCACTCGACACCGCCGACGTCACGCGTCTCGGCCGAGCAGGAACGAAACTAGCCCTCACGGTCGCGTCGGCGACTCCCGGTCTGCATCCGTTCGGGCCCGTCGTCGACGGGGACTACCTACCGAAGAACCCGCTCGACGCGTACCAGGACGGGTCGGCGCATCGCGTCCCCCTGATCATTGGTACGAACGGCCGCGAAGGCACGCTGTTCCCGAAGGTGCTCGACGCGCTACCCACCAACCCCGAGCGCATCGACAAGCTGTTCTCGTTGACCGACCCGTCGGCCAAAGATGCTGTGCTGGAAGCCTATCCGGGCTACCCGTCCGAGGCAGCGGCCATAGACGTCGGCGGCGACTTCACGTTCTGGAAGCCGTCGCTCGAAGTGGCGGAAGCACATTCGGCGTACGCGCCGACCTACAGCTACCGCTTCGACTTCGCGCCGCGCATCATGCGGTGGCTCGGTCTCGACGCCACCCACGGATTCGAATTGTTCGCGGTGTTCGGCATCAGCAACACGGCGTTCGGCAAAGCGATGACGCTGCCGGGCGGCCGGAAGGCCTTCGCCGACGTCACCGAACGTGTGCAGTCGCAGTGGCTCGAGTTCGCGAGAACCGGTGCGCCCCTTCCGTCGTGGCCGAAGTACGACGAGCAGAGCCGCGAGACGATGATCTTCGACGCCCGCACCCGTGTGCAGCGCGATCCGCGGCGTGACCGTCGTCGAGCATGGGAGGGCTACCGCGGCTACGCGAGCCTGAAGACCGAGCCGAGCACTACTTGAGCAGGCGCGACATCCGGCGGTCGGCGAGGATCTTGCCGCCGGTCTGACACGTCGCGCAATACTGGAACGAACGCTCGGCGTACGAGACTTCGCGGACCGGATCGCCGCACACCGGGCACGGCAGGCCGGTCCTGGCATGTACCCGCATGCCGGACCGCTTCTCCCCCTTGAGTCGGGCTGCGTCCTGTCCAACCGAGCGCGCGACTGCATCGGTCAGCACGTCGCGCATCGCCTGATACAGCGTGGCGACGGACTCCGCATCGAGCTTGCTCGACGACGCGAACGGCGACAACTTCGCCACGTGCAGAATTTCGTCGGAATACGCGTTGCCGATGCCGGCGATCAGAGCCTGGTCGACGAGCGACGTCTTCAACCTGGCCGTCGTGCCGCCGAGAATTTCGGCGAACTCCGGCTCGGTGACGGCCAGCGCGTCCGGTCCGAGTCGGGCGATGCCCGGCACCTCGCTGGGGTCGTGCACCACCCAGACCGCGAGCCGCTTCTTCGTGCCCGCCTCGGTGAGGTCGATCGCGGGTGTCAGACCCTCCGGGGTGAAGAAGTGCACCCGCAATGCGAGCGGCCCCTTGCCGGGCTTCGGCGGTGCGGCGCTGGGGTTGTCCGTCCAGCGCAGCCACCCGCCGCGCGAGAGATGGGTGATCATCCAGAGGTCACCCGCCTGCATCGCCAGGTGCTTGCCGAACCGCGCGGCATCGGTGACGTCGCGCCCCTGCAGCACGGTGATCGGCGGATCGAACGTTTTCAGAACACTCAGCGCCGCGATGTCGACACGACCGACGACGGAACCGACTGCGTGCTCGCGCAGGAACCCGGCGAGCGCTTCGACCTCGGGTAGCTCAGGCATTGCCCCATTATGCGGGCCCGCCGTGCTCGTGCACGGGATATAGACTGGCTCACCGTGATGGTTCCAACCCCGTACGAGGATCTCTTGCGGCTCGTGTCCGAGACCGGCACCCCGAAGTCCGACCGCACGGGCACCGGCACGACCAGTGTCTTCGGCCACCAGATGCGCTTCGACCTGTCTCGGGGATTTCCGTTGATCACCACCAAGAAGGTGCATCTGAAGTCCATCGTGTACGAACTGCTGTGGTTCCTGCGCGGCGACTCCAACGTGCAGTGGCTGCAGGATCACGGCGTCACCATCTGGGACGAGTGGGCGGGTCCGAACGGAGAACTGGGTCCCGTCTACGGCGTGCAGTGGCGGTCGTGGCCGACGCCGTCGGGTGAGCACATCGATCAGATCAGTCAGGTCATCGAGACCCTGCGCACCGATCCCGATTCACGACGCATGATCGTCTCGGCCTGGAACGTCGCCGACATCCCGCAGATGGCCCTCGCGCCGTGCCACGCGTTCTTCCAGTTCTACGTCGCCGACGGCACCCTGTCGTGCCAGCTGTACCAGCGCAGTGCCGACATGTTCCTCGGTGTGCCGTTCAACATCGCGAGCTATGCGCTGCTCACCCACATGGTCGCCGATCAGGTCGGGCTGAAGGTCGGCGAGTTCATCTGGACCGGCGGTGACTGCCACATCTACGACAACCACCGCCAGCAGGTCACCGAACAGCTCTCCCGTGAGGCGTTCGCCTACCCGACTCTGAAGCTGGCGCACCGGGATTCGATCTTCGACTACCGATTCGAGGACATCGAGATCCTGGACTACCAGCACCACCCGGCGATCAAGGCGCCGGTGGCGGTGTGACTGCTCGCCACGTCGGCATGATCTGGGCGCAGGCCCGCGGCGGTGTCATCGGCGACGGCGGGACCATCCCGTGGCACGTCCCCGAGGACATGAAGCACTTCCGGTCGACGACGCAGGGCCACCCCGTCGTCATGGGCCGCAAGACGTGGGACTCGCTACCGCCGAAATTCCGTCCCCTGCCCGGCCGTCGGAACATCGTCGTGACGCGCGATCCCGATTGGTCGGCCGACGGCGCCGAGAGAGTCGGAAGCATCGACGACGCACTGTCATTGGTCGACGACACTGTCTGGATCATGGGCGGCGGCGAAATCTACCGCGCTGGACTGCCTTTCGCGTCGGAGCTTCAGGTGACGGAAATAGACCTCGACATCGAGGGTGACACCGTCGCACCCGAGGTGTCCGACGAATGGACCGCGTCCCCCGGAGAGTGGCAGACGAGCAGCAACGACGGCATCCGCTACCGCTTCGTCCAGTACGGCAAGGCTTACCGAACCCCTTGATTCGCACCGACTTCCGTCGACTCCGCTCTTGCCGGACGGACATTGGGGTCATACTGGGCACATGGACAAGAAGTCACTCACCGCCCTTGCCCGACAACAGCTCAAACTGGCCGTGGGGGCGTCCAGTGGCCGCAGCTCGCAGACCGTCTACGGCGGTCACCAACGGCATCTTCGGCAGACCGTCGTCGCGCTCGCAGCGGGAAACAAGATGGCCGAGCACGATCTGAACGGCGAATCCACGGTGTTCGTTCTCAGCGGCAAACTCGAACTCGCCAGCGGCGAGAAGTCCTGGAAGGGTTCCGCGGGTGACCTTCTCGTCATTCCCGACGCCCGTCACAGCGTCGAAGCAATCGAAGACGTCGCGTTCCTGTTGACGGTGGCGGTCTAGCCCCCCGGTCCTCGCACCACCATGACCGGGCAGTCCGCGGTGTGGACGAGCGCGTAACTCGTCGACCCGAGAAGCATGCCGGCGAACCCGCCGCGCCCGCGGTGTCCGACGACGATCAGTGACGCCTGCTCCGACATCTGGCTCAGCACGCGCACCGGACGGTCCTGCGCGACGACGCGTCGCACCTCGACGTCCGGGTACTTGTTCTGCCATCCTGCGAGGCTCTCGGCGAGCAGCACTTCTTCCGACGCGGCGATCGTGTCCCAGTCGCGCGGCGGACCCGCCACCTGAGCAAGACTCACGTCGGACCAGACGTGCACGGCCACCAACGGCGAATTACGTTGTGCGGCTTCCTCGAACGCAACGCCTACCGCTGCCTGGTTCTGCTCGGAACCGTCGACACCCACGACGACGGGACCGAGCGTGGGCGGGCGACCGTCGATACTGCGACCTCGCACCACCACGACGGGCGACGACCCGTGCGCGCACAACGCCACAGCTGCGGACCCGAGCACTCCCGACTCGGACTCGCCCAAGCCACTCGCACCGAGGACGATCGCTTCCCGACCGTGCGACTCGGCCATCAACACCTCGGCGACCTTGCCGTCCACCGCCGCGGTGACGATGTCGAACCCGGGTTCGTCGACGCTTTCGCGCGCGAGGACTTCGGCCGATGTCAGACGGGCATCGGCAACCGCTCGGTATTCGGTGGTGTCGTCTGCAGTCAGATGCGCAGGAGGATCGACGGCGGTGACGATCCGCAACGTCCAACCGCGTGGTGCAGCTGTCAGCGCGGCCCAGACGACGGCGCGGTCGGCGCTTTCGGAACCATCGATGCCCACTACGATCGTATGCGCGCCCGACACGAGACCACCTCCGGTAGGGATCGGATGTCCGGCCTCAGGATAGACGAAGGTGCCTCTCTCCGGCTCGACACCGGAGAGAGGCACGCTACCCTCGGACCCCCCGGGGGCTTCTTCGGTCGCGCGCCCGATCTAGGACGCGCGCAGTCTTCTCGCTTCGAACGATGTCGCTCGAGCCTCGAGATCGCCGAGGAAATCGGCCAGGATCTTCGTGCTGCGGGCGCCGAGGTCGAGGTCGGTCCGTTCGAAGAACCGCCAGAACTTCAGAATCGGTCGCACCACCTCGTCGAGGTGGAGTCGGAGGTCGTAGATGCCGTCGCGTTCGATCAGCATCGAACTGCGCTCGAACCCGGGAAGGCCGCTTCCCGGCATCTGGAAGTTCATGATGACCTCGGTGACGATCGACGCCGTCTGCGCGGGCACGATGTCGAAGGCCGCGGCCGCGATGCTGCGGAGAAACTCGACCTGACGTTCCTGGTCGGCGACGACGCGACCGAGCAGAGCCGTCGCCACCGGATCGGCACATTCGACGGATGTGTTGCGGTGGCTGACCATCGTGGCCATGACGTCGATCGTGGCGTGCGCGATCGATCGAAGCAGGTGGTCGCCTTCCATCGACGACGCGATTCCCACCGTCATGCACTGGAACCGGGCGCGGTCGAGCGCAACGGGATCGACGCTGCGCGTGGCGACGAGGTAGTCCTCTATCGCTGTCGCGTGACGCGCCTTCTCGTCGGACCAGGCGGACGTCCACGACGTCCACGCGCTGGGAATGGCAGGCGACTCCACCGATTGATAGTTGTTGTGCGTCAGAAGCGTCGTGATCAGTGCTGCCTTGGCGGTTTCGGTCAGCGTGGAACGTTGTGCGCTCCAGAAGGATTCGGGTTCGACGTAGTCCGACGACGTCCAGGTCGACGAGTCGCCGAGGTACTCACCGAATTTCACCTTCATGACAGGCTCCAGCTCTCGGAGCAACGCCAGTTGAGTCACCTGTCCGCGCACTGCCTACCCCCTGACTCGATGGTGATCGCCCCCGTCGTGCGTCGGCGTCGTCGGATCCGCACCGTGAAAACGTAGGCGCCGGATCACGGCGCTGGGAACCGGTTTTCGAAGGTTTAGGCAATGTCGCAAGGCCCGATCGCCGGGCCTCGAGAGTCCTCACAAGTTCTTTGGCCGAACCTATGGATAACGCGTTGATAACAACCTAAGATCGAGTCCGCTAGGGGGCTCGAAACAAACTCGAAGTTCGAAAACAGCGAAATTTCGTCGAAGTTTGCCTACGACAACTAGGTAAGTACGCCATACTACGCACCAGTAACTTTGTTTCCGCCAGAGCTGAAGTTCCTACACGAAGGGCTGATCTGTGACCGTTCACAACACGACGAGCCTTGGAATCATGGTCGCGGGCGAGCCCGCTTCCGCTCCGCTTCGCGACTTCCGTGCCGTGGCCCGGCTGCTCGTCGGCCACTTCGCCGCCAACACGCCGTGCGGTTCGCTACCTGGCGAGCAACTGCACGGCGACGTCACCGAGTTCACGGTCAAGTGCATCAGCATCGCGGTCCAGATGCTCGACGAGCGTCGCGCTCCGAACGACGCGGACCTCGCCGAACTTCGTGCGAAGGCGAGCCAGTGGGCGCGTGAAGGTGTGCCACTCGAATCGGTGCTGACCGTGTATCACGAGGGAATTCAGATCGGCTGGAACCTCGTGTCCAAGCGAGCGGGCGACGGCGATGCACGCAGCCTCATCGAAGCAGCGCGAGTGTTCGTACTTCTGTCGGAGAAGGTGTCGATCGCCGCATCGAAGAGTTACGTCGAAGAACTTCAAGCCGTCGCCAGCGAGCACCACACTGCGGCGCACACTCTCGTGTCGTCGCTGCTCAGCGGACACAACGCGGTGTCGTTCGCGCGTCAGAGCGGAATCGAGCTGGCCGACAGTTACCTGGTGCTCGCGTTGTCCGTTCCTCCTCACCCCGACGAGAACGACCCGGCCATCCAGAGGACCGTCGCGGCGCGTCGGAAACTACGTCGCATTCAAGCCGAACTCGCGACCATTTGCGGTCGCACGCCGCTGTCGATGCTCAGCCCCGAGGGCGGCACCGTTCTCATTCCCGGTGTGCACGACGAGGAATGGGTCGAGGCGCTCGTCCATCGGATCAGCACCGCCGCCGAGGTTCAGGTGACCGCCACCGCCGAGCAGTCGGCCATCGCCGACATTCCCACGGCCGCCGACCAGGTTCACGAGTTGCTCGTGCTCGCACATCAACTTCACCGTCCCGCCGGGCTGTACCGCATGGACGATCTGGTTCTCGAATATCAGCTGACACGTCCGGGACCGGGTCGACGTCACCTCCGGCAGATCCTCGAACCGCTCGACGCGTCCCCCGAACTTCTCGAGACGTTGGAGATCCACATCTCACACGACCTCAACCGTCAGCGCTCGGCCCGACAGCTGCACCTGCACACCAACACCGTCGACTACCGGTTGAAGAGGATCGCGCAGCTCACCGGGTTCGATCCGACCCGGCCGTCGGGCATCAGGCATCTACAGGCGGCGTTGGTCGCGCGCCGGCTCGAGGCTTCGCAGGGGGCTGCGTAACCATCGCGGGAATTATTCGAGAAGGCATGCAGTTGCACTTGTCGACAGTGTTCGATCCATGCCCCGGGTACCAACACTCTGCCGCTGCGAGCGGCCACTTGCCGAGAGGCGCACTGGCGGACACTGTCAGCTCGGGAGCCGTCCACACATCATGTGGGCGGCTTCCTTCTTTCTCGAAGTCATCGGGTACCCTGACCGTGCGCCTTCGTAGCTCAGGGGATAGAGCAACCCTCTCCTAAAGGGTAGGTCGCAGGTTCGAATCCTGCCGAGGGCACCACGTACAACCGAGACGTTCCAAGTCACTGGCTACTATGCGGCATATGAAACCATGCGTTCTGTCAGTTTTGGCGGTCTGCGCCGTCGGCGCGGTCGTTGCCGGATGCAGCGCGTCCGACCAGTCAGCTGACGCCGCACCGTCGGCGAGCGCGCGCGTCGAGGCCACCGAGACGACAGCCGCTTCTCCCAGCACTCCGCCCGAACGAACTCCGTCCGACCCTGCGGACTTCGGTCGACTGTTCGACAGATACGTCGCGTCGGGTGTACCCGTGGTCGACTGGGCCAGATCGGTCTGCCAAGCATTCGACCGGGGCGAATCGACCTCATCGGTCGAGACTTCGCTGGCAGGCTACCTCGAGAACTACCCGCCGCCAGGAGATTCGGCGTCGTGGGTTCCCGCGGATTCTCAGTTCCTCGTTGACAATTCGGTCACGCTCTACTGCCCCGAGCACCTTTCCCTGATCGACAACTAGCACGTCGCGATCTCTTGCACGGCTCGTGGCAATCCGCTAGTCTCGAACATGTGTTCGAAAGAGATTGGGGGATCTCGTGGAAACAATCGCCGACGCGCAGGACTCACTGGGGGCGGCAGAAGTGCTCGCGTTCGTGTCGAGGCTGCAACAGCGGCTCGACCTGCCCGACGCAGCGGCCGGCGTCGATTTGATCTCCGCCCTCGAAACCGTGAAATCTGCAGCGTCGGCCGTGCAGGCCACGGCGACGGTGTCGGTTGCAACCACCATCGAGACGACGCGCAAAGAATCAGGAAAGCCGAAATCGCAGTGACGCAAAGGGATTGCGTCGCAGATCGGATTGGCTCGCCGCGAATCACCCAGCAAGGGCGGCAGATTCCTCGGGCTCGCACGCGCGCTGGTCGATGAAATGCCCAATGCTTATCGACGTCTGCTCGCAGGCGAACTCAACGAATGGCGCGTCACCATGATTGCCCGCGAGACCGCATGCCTGGCCGCTGAGGACCGGCGGGAGATCGACAAGCGGCTCTGCGAGAACCCCGACACGTTGAAGGGGCTCGGCGACAAGGCAATCGAGGGGAAGGCGCGGGCACTGGCTGCCGAGCTCGATCCGGCGTCCGTAGTGAAGAAGCGTGCGAAGGCATTTTCGCAGCGCCGCACCGCCACTCGACCGCAGCCGGACTTCATGGCCCAGTTCACCACGCTGACATCCATGGATCGCGCTGTCTCCATGTGGGCCACCTTGAAGCGTGACGCCGACTCGATGGTGGGCGTAGGCAAAGAGCCCAGGACACGAGACCAGATCATGGCCGACCTTGCGTACGAGCGCATTACGGGCGCCGCGTCGGCGACCAGCAGTGCGCCGGTGTCGGTGAACCTGGTCATCTCCGACGACTCACTACTGTCGGACGGGGCCAAGCCCGCGCACCTCGTCGGCTACGGAGACATCCCAGCGACCATCGCGCGGCATCTCGTGAAGGAAGCATGCGAGTCCGACACCGACGTCGAATTGCGGAGGCTTTACGCCACGCCGGCGACCGGCGCCCTCACCGCGATGGAGTCGAAATCGCGACACTTCCCGACAGCGTTGGCGAGGCTGATCGACATCCGTGACCGGACATGCCGAACACCGTGGTGCGACGCGCCGATTCGTCACCGCGACCACATACGCCCCCATGCACGGGGAGGAAAGACGAGCGCGGACAACGGGGCAGGTCTGTGCGCGGCGTGCAACCACGCGAAGGAAGCCGAAGGCTGGGTATCGACACCACGACCGCGTAGATACGGCGTGGTGCACGGGTACGACTTCGAGACTCCGACCGGGCATCGGTACACCTCGGAGGCACCGCCGATGCCCGTCGGCAGGGTGTATGTGTCGCTCGTCGAGCAGGATCTCGACGACGGTCTGTCGGCTGCGTGAGTGCCTGATGCATCACTCGGGAAATGATTTCGAGGCCTCACCCGTTACACTCGACGATGGCGCGCGTAGCTGCTCGTCAGACGTCGTGGAATGCTTCGACTTTCCGCCCGGCTCCGGCCGCGTTGTCCATGTGCACCTTGCACAGGCTTTTCTTACGGCGATCGATACTGCCCACCGGCAGTCTCGCCACCTTGCATTCGCGGGCGAATTCGCCCATGGGTGCACTAGTTTGCCCGAAAGGCACACCACTTTCTATGACTACGTTCGCTTCGTTCGGTGTCCCGACTGCACTCGCCGAAGTTCTCTCCGCCCAGGGCAAGACCGAGCCCTTCCCGATCCAGGCAGACACGCTCCCCGACACACTCGCGGGACGCGACGTGCTCGGCCGCGGCAAGACCGGCAGCGGCAAGACCCTGGCGTTCTCCATCCCGATGGTCGCCCGCCTCGCGGAAGGATCGACGGGACGCCGCAGGCCGGGTCGGCCGCGCGGCCTCATTCTGTCCCCGACCCGTGAGCTGGCCACCCAGATCGCCGCAACGATAGAGCCGTTGGCCGCTGCCTACTCGATGAAGGTCACCACCATCTTCGGTGGCGTCTCGCAGAACCGTCAGGTGGCAGCACTGTCCGCAGGCGTCGACATCGTCGTCGCCTGCCCCGGACGTCTCGAAGACCTCATGAAGCAGCACTACGTGAGCCTCGAGAACGTGCAGATCACCGTCCTCGACGAGGCCGATCACATGGCCGACCTCGGATTCCTCCCCGGCGTGACCCGCATCCTGTCCGCCACGCCTGCGAAGGGACAGCGCCTGCTGTTCTCGGCGACGCTGGACAACGGCGTCGACAAGCTCGTGAAGCGATTCCTCACCGACCAGGTGACGCACTCGGTCGACGAAGCCACCTCCCCTGTTGCTGCCATGACGCACAACGTATTCGAGGTCGACGGCGTCGAGACCAAGAAGAAGCTGGTGCACACGTTGGCGTCGGGCACCGGCCGCCGAATCCTGTTCATGCGTACCAAGCATCAGGCTCGCAAGCTCGCGAAACAGTTGACGGAGGCCGGAATTCCGTCGGTCGACCTGCACGGCAACCTGTCCCAGGCTGCGCGCGACCGCAACCTGCTCGCGTTCTCGTCCGGTGACGCAAAGGTTCTCGTCGCCACCGACGTCGCCGCCCGCGGTGTGCACGTCGACGACGTCGCGCTGGTCGTGCACGTGGATCCGCCGGCCGAACACAAGGCCTACCTGCATCGTTCGGGTCGTACCGCGCGCGCCGGAAGCGCTGGAGACGTCGTCACCGTCGTGCTCCCGGAACAGCGCAAGGACACGGCAGTTCTGTTGCGCAAGGCCGACATCAAGGTCACCCCCATCCGCGTCACCGCGGACTCCCCCGAGGTGGCACGCCTCGTCGGCGAGCAGGCAGCCTACGTCGCGCCGGCGCCCAAGGACGCTCCGCAGCAGCCGCGTCAGGCCAAGCCCCGCAACGGTTCGGGCCGCAGCAGCAATCCGCGTAGCACCGCTGCTCGCGGCGGCGGCAACTCCCGCAGCGCGTCGGGCAACCCGCGTGCAGGTGCAGGTGCGGCAGCAGCCGGAGCCGACGGCCGTCAACACGCAGCAGGCGGCGGACGCCGTCGCCGTCGTCCTGCGGGGCCTGCCACGAGCCAGCGGACGCGCTGAGTTTCTACAAGCTCCGCGCGAAGCAGAGTGAGGTCGGCTCGTCGACGTACGGGCCGTACGAATCGATTCGCGAATATCCCTCGCGTTCGTAGAACTTCACCGCATCGGGCTGCCCCGACCCCGTTTCGAGTTTGAGTACCTCGATTCCCCGGTCACGGGCCAGACGTTCGAGCTCGCGGAGGATGGCGACGGCTGCGCCTCCTCCGCGCTCGAAGGGGATGACGTACATCCGTTTGATCTCGGCAGAACCGTCGCCGAGCAGTCGCAAAGCGCCGCAGCCGATGCCGACCGCATTCTCGTCGCGGGCGACGACGAAGACAGCGATGTCGTCTGCAGACGGTGCACTGCCCGGCTCGTGGTTGCTGTTTCCGTAGCGAGCATCCAATTCTGCTCGCTGAGCCGCACGCAGCTGGGCGCCCACGGGGGTGTCCCAGCTCTCTTCGTTCACGGTGACCAATTCGTGCGCCTCTCTCGTTTTCGCTGATCAAGAGTTTAAGTCCGTTCCTGGCACACTGGACAAGTGAGTAAGAACCCCCGTGTCCACAGACAGGCCCTGACGCCTGCAGAACTGGCCACGGCTGCGGTCATGAGCAGTTTCTCCGTCGCGCTGTCCGTCGTCGCGATGGTGGTCCCCCTTGCGACGGCGCTGCAGATCGTTGCCGCTGTGCCGATGGCCGTCGTCGCGCAACGTCACCGCACGCGCGCGCTCGTGTCCGCCGCGGTGGCGGGCACACTCGTCGCGTTCGTCGCGGCCGGAACCACGACGGCCATCACTGTTGCGACGTCGGCGTTGCTCGGCGGGCTGGTCGGTCGGGCGAAACGCAAAGGACACGGCCTGCTGTCGGTTCTGGGGACCGCGTCGATCGTCGGCCCGTCGCTCGGTCTGGTGACGGTCCTCGCACTGTGGGTCCTGACGCCGCTTCGAGAGCTGTTCCTCCGAACGATCGAGAACACCATCGAAGGCATCGCCCGACTGCTCGCCCGCGCCGATGCTCTCGTGTCGACAGCCGACGTCGTGCGATCGAGCGCAGGCGCGGTGATCGACAACTGGTGGTGGTGGATTCTCGGCACGATGAGCGTCAGCACCGTCGGTGGCGCATTCTTCACCTGGCTGATCCTCGGCGCCGTTCTGGACCGCCTCGCCACCATTCCCGTCGTCGATCATCTGCCCGCAGGTGGCGACGGTGACATCGGACCACTTCCGGTTCGGTTGCACGACATACACTTTCGCTACGACGGCGCACACTCGGACGCGCTGCAGGGCATCGACCTGACAATCGGATACGGCGAATTCGTCACGATCGTCGGACACAACGGCTCCGGAAAATCCACCCTTGCACGGATCCTGGCCGGCCGCGTCCCGACGTCGGGCGTCGTCGAACGTCCCGGTATCGCGGGTCTCGGACGTGTCGGTGGCACGGCAGTGGTGTTGCAGCGGCCGGAAAGTCAGATCCTGGGCAGCCGCGTCGCCGACGATGTCGTGTGGGGTCTCGCACCGGATTGCGACACCGACGTCGACGCGCTGCTCGCCGAAGTGGGTCTGGCAGGAATGGGTCCACGTGAAACCGCATCTCTCTCCGGCGGTGAGATGCAGCGGCTCGCCGTGGCCGCAGCCTTGGCGAGACGGCCCGCGTTGCTGATCGCCGACGAGGCAACGACGATGGTCGACGCGGACGGCCGGGCCCGATTGGTCGCGCTGCTCGCCGATCTCCCGAAGCGGCACCGCATGTCGGTCGTGCTCGTGACGCATCAGGAATCGGAGACGACAGCTGCCGATCGCGTCGTCCATCTCGACGGAGGAAGACAAGTCGAGCACGCCCAGGATTGGATGCGTGCACGCTTCCTGGACGACGACCCGACGCCGTTCCGCGCGGGGGCTCCGCTGATGGAACTACGCGGTGTCGAGCACACGTACAACCGGCGTACGCCGTGGTCGCAGAAGGCTTTGAACGGCCTCGACCTCACCGTTCGTCACGGCGACGGCATTCTGATTCTGGGCGGAAACGGGTCCGGGAAATCGACGCTCGCATGGGTTCTCGCGGGCCTGACGACGCCGTCGCACGGCACGGCCGAGTTCGACGGCTCCCCGATCTCCCGGGACGTCGGAACCGTCGGCCTGGCTTTCCAGCATGCTCGTCTGCAACTGCAACGCCGGACCGTCTCGGAGGACATCGAAGCGGCGGGCGGTCCCGAAGTCGGCTCGGCGCACGTGGCGTATGCGATGGACGCCGTCGGACTGGATCGACGTCTGGCGGGCCGCGACATCGACGCACTCAGCGGCGGGCAGATGCGTCGGGTCGTCATCGCCGGATTGATCGTCAACAAACCTCGCGTGCTCGTGCTCGACGAACCCCTCGCCGGTCTCGATCCGCCGGGCCGAACGGAGATCATCGGCGTACTCGGGAATCTCCGGCGACGCGGCATCGCGATCGTCGTCATCTCCCACGACGTCGACGGTATGGACCGCATCTGCGACCGAACGATCGTGTTGGACAACGGCCGCATCGCACAGGACCTGTCGAGAAGAGGAGTGACGTCGTGACAACCGTTGTGCTGCGGCAGGTTCCGCGGACGTCGCCGATCCACCGGCTGTGGGCGGGTACGAAACTGATCTCGGTTCTGCTGCTGAGCATTCTGCTCGTGGTCGCACCGTCGTGGCCGACCATCGGCGTCATCGTCGCACTTCTGGTCGTCACGGCAATCGTCGCGCGCGTGCCGCCGACGGCGATACCGCGTCCACCCATCTGGATCTGGGGCCTGTTCGTGATCGGCGCGCTGATCAACGCGCCGCTCGGGTTCGACGCGATCCTGCTGTTCCTGCGTGCGACGACGTTCGCGTTCGTGCTGCTGGGTGCGTCGATGATGCTCGGCTGGACGACGTCGATGAGCGACATCGCGCCTGCAGTCGCCGTGCTGGGCTATCCGCTGAAGAAGATGCGGTTGCCGGTCGACGAGTGGGCAGCCACCGTCGCCCTGTGCCTGCGATCGCTTCCGCTGTTGATCGAGGAGATGCGGGTCATGAACGCGGCACGTCGACTGCGTCCGAAATCGGTACTCAACAGCGCGGCCGACAACTCGATCGTCGACCTCGTCACCGCCACGATGTCGATCGCGATCCGGCGCGCCACCGAGATGGGCGAGGCCATCACCGCTCGTGGTGGCACCGGCCAGATCACCGCGTACCCGAGCAGGCCCGGCATGGCCGACGCCATTGCACTCGTCGTGGTCGCGGCGTGCTGTGCGTTGGGCATCGTGCTCACGGTGATGCTCGGCTGATCGGCGCCGCGTCTACTGCCCGCCGACCCGTTCGGTGCGCGAATTGAGTGCCTTGACGAAGACCTCGGGGATGTCGCGTGGATCCTCGGCGATGTAGCTGGTTCCGCCCGTTGCAGCCGAAATCTTCTGCAAAGCAACAGGATCCGCGTCCGTCGTGATTCCCACGGTCACGATCACGATCGGACGAACCGGGTCCTGCTCGCGCTGCAGCGTGGCAAGCAGTTCGTCGAGGCTCGGGCTGCCCGCATCCTCGTTCGCGCCGTCGGTGAGGATGATGACGCTGTTGACATAGTTCGGGTCGTAGCCTTCTTTCACCCGGCGGAAGGCGGCGAGAGTCGTGTCGTACAAACCGGTTCCACCGCCGACGAGCGAGGGCAGCGTGCGAATGGCCGACAGAATGGCTTCGCGCTGCGGCACTCCGTCGACCATGTTGCTCACCGGGCCCAGGGGAACCAGCTCACGGAAATCCTGGTTGCCACCACCGAGGCCGATCGAGAACGCCCACAAACCCATCTCGGTCTGGTCGCTGAACAACGAATTCGCACCGAGGCTGGCATCGACCGTCAACGCGATGCGCGTCGAATCACCGGACTTCGCTGCCATCGAACCCGACACGTCCTCGACGACCAACGTGCGCAGGGGCAAGGCGAGCACGGCCCAGTCGCGGAGCGTCGTCTCGATCGCCAACGGGTTCTTCAGTTCGAGCGATGCCGCCGATCCGACGCCCTTGCCGTCGGGCAACGACGTGCCGTTCGACTGCCGAAAACCGGCGGCCGTCAACGCATCCGTGGCGGATTTCGTCGACAACACCGACGACAGCGACGCGCCGGCGTCCTTGGCTCTGTCGTAGTCGGGTCCGGCTGCGGCGGTGACGGCGAGCGGAAAGTTCAGGAAGTAGCTGCCCGTCGGCGGCACCGACGCCGTCAGCGGCGCACCGGGATTCGCGTCGTTGTAGGCGACGAGACTCTGTTCCGTCGACACACTCGTACCGCCGTCGGTCGCGACCTGCTTCACCAGGTCGGCTACCTCGTGAGGCGTGTCGGCGATGCGCCCGAAGTCCTGAGCCATCGGCACGAGCGCCGCCGACACCGCGTTGGCGTCGGTGATCGCGACCTCGGATTCGGCGAGCGCACCGAGAATCGACGCCAACGACGCACTGCTGGTGAGCGGATCGCCGATGCGCTGACCCTGCTTCTGCAGAACCTGAAGCCACGTCACGGCAGGGGGCAGCGAATCGTCCTGCGAGACAACGACCGGAAGCGTGTTGGCCACCGAGGACTTGGCCAGCTCCGGGAGCGCCCCCGTGGATCGCAACGTCTTGAGCAGCCACAGCGTCGAATCCGGGATCCACAGATCGGGACGGTTCGTGTTCTCGCCCGCCAATTCCGCAGCCGTGTCGCTCGGAGCTTCGGCACGGACCTCGAAATCGGTGCAGCCACGCGACACCTCGTCGGACTGCGCGAGGACGTCGGTGATCACCGGCGCAATGGTCGGATCGACGGCGAGAGAGACCTGCCGGGTGCCGTCGCACCCGGCGGATCCGGCCCGGACGGCCTGAACTCCGAAGTACCCCCCGACCACCACGACCACGGCGACTACGACGACGGCACCCCACGTCAGGGCAGGATGTGTGCGCGATCCAGTTCCGTGCCGCCCCGACATTCTCCTTCGCCCCCAAACGAGTCTCTGTGCATCCGGCAAACCAACCTAGCTGCTGAATCAGCGGCCGGACCGGCTTTTGAGAGCATTCACAAAGACGTTGGGGATTTCCGCTGGGTTTCTCGCCAAGAAGCTGGTTCCGCCGGTGGCCGCCGAGATCTGTTGCAGCACGCCGGCGTCGGCGTCGTCGGTGATCCCGATCGTGACGACGATGACGGGCTTCGTCGGGTCCTGCTCCGCCCGTAGCGTCGACAACAGTTCGTCGAGGGAGATGCTGTCGGGATCTTCGTTCGTGCCGTCGGTCAGGATGATGACGCTGTTGATGTAGTCGGGGTCGTACCCTTCCTTGACCTTCCTGAACGCCGCCAACGTGGTGTCGTAGAGGCCCGTTCCGCCACCCACGAGGCTCGGCAGAGTCCGCGTCTGCTGCAGCAAGACCTCACGCTGCGAAGTTCTGTTCACGTTCTCGTCGAGACGCCGGATCGGCACGAGTTCGCGGTAGTCCTGGTTGCCGCCGCCGAGTCCGATCGAGAACGCCCAGAGCCCGAGAGCTGCGTTGTCCGGGAACAGTCGGTTGCCGGTGTCGCTGGCCTGGACGGTCAGTCCGATCCGGGTGTCGGCGCCCGCGCTGTAGCCCATCGAGCCGGACACGTCTTCCATGACGAGCGTGCGCGACGGCAGCGCCAGAACCTGATACCGCTGCAACGTGTCCTCGGCGGTCTGCTGATCCGCGATGGTCAACGTTGTGACATCACCCAAACCGCGGCCGTCGCTCAGGGCGGTCGCGTCGGGAGCTCGGAAGCCTGCGTCGGACAGCGCCGACAGACCGGCCTCGGAAGCGAGGGCGTCGGCGACGGCGCGGCCGACCTCCTTGGCCTCGTCGTGCCGCTCCCCCGCGGGCTCGGTGACGGCAAGCGGGAAGTTGAGAAAGAAGCTGCCGGTGGGTGGTGTCGTCGCACCGAGTTCGGTGCCGGTGTCCTTCTCGTAGGTCAGCAGCGACTGCTCGGACACGACGGCGACGCCGCCGTCGGAGGACATCTCGTCGAGACGCACGACGGGGTCCGCCTCCCCGCGCGTCGCGGCCTGCGCCTGCGCGATCGGAACGAGGGCAGCGGACACCGAGTCGACGGCCTCGGCGTCGGACCCGGCTTCGGCGAGCGCGCCGAGGATGGCCGCGTCGGACACGGTGTTGCTGAGCGGATTACCGATTCGTAGGCCCCTCAACTGCAGTGCCGTGAGCCAAGTGTCGAAGAACGGAACCTCGTCCTTGCGGGCAGCGATGACCGCCGGACTACTGGCCACCGACTGGCTGGCCAGGTCGACGAGGGCACCCGTCGCACGGACGGTCTTGCCGACCCACAGCGACGAGTCGGGAATCCACAGAGCAGGCGCGTCGGCACCCTTCGACACCGCGGCGGACGCGTCGGCCGAATCCTGGGCGGTGACGTCGACGCTGCCGCACCCGAGTTCGTCGGCCGACTTGTCCGCCAGAACGCCGGCCACCACGTCCGCGATCGCAGGATCGGCTGCCAGGCTGTACGTGGCCGGATCGGAACAATCGGAACCGAAGGCCTTCTGTGCTGCGAACACACCGCCGCCGACCACGAGCAGCGCCACCACGGCGATGACGCCGTACTTCACGAATCCCGTCGAGCCGGACGCGGCGGACGGCGCGCTGTGTTTGCCTGGCATTGCAGAACCTCTCCGTAGTGAGCAGAAGCCGAACTGCGATGGCTCCCGCTGTGCGGTTGGCGGCGATAGTAACGGGTTCTACGAGTACAGAGTCTCGAACTTCTTCAGCGAGCTCTCGATGTCGCCTTTCAAGGCTCGTGCGACGCCCGAGCCGATGGGCCCGAACAACGGCGCTCCGCCGAGATCGATGTCGAGCGCGAGGTCCGATCCTCCAGCCTTGGCTTCGGACACCGACAGCACGAGCGAGATCTTGACGCCGCCCTTTCCGTTTCCTTTCAGCTTCAACTTCTTCGGCGGGTCGTAGCTTTCGATGGTCCAGCGGACCCGGTTGCGCATGCCCTTGACGGTGGCCACGCTCTCCAGGGTGGTGCCGGCAGCGAGCTGGTCGGGGAGCTCGCCTCGCCATGCTTCGTGGATGGACAACCACTTCTCGTAGTCCGCGAGATCCGACGCGTGAGACCACGTCGTGTCGGGGTCGAGGGGAACGTTGACGGAAACCTTCAGCTTGGCCACGCAGGGATAGTAACCACACATGCCACGACGCCCGTGTGAGGCATGACTCACACGGGCGTCGTCGGTTTGTGACAGTTCCTAGTGGACCGAGGCCTTCTCGGCGCCGATGCCGGTCAGCGACCGCACCTCCATCTCGGCCTGCTTGGTCTTGTCCTCGTTGTCCTTCGACAGCAGGGTGCCGACGATGCCGAGCACGAAGGCCAGCGGGATGGACACGATGCCCGGGTTGGACAGCGGGAACCAGGCGAAATCCGAGCCGGGAATCATCGACGTCTTCGACCCGGACACTGCGGGCGAGAAGACGATGAGCACGAGCGTCGAGATCAGGCCACCGTACATACTGCACAGCGCACCGGTGGTGTTGAAGCGACGCCAGAACAGCGAGTACACGATGGTCGGCAGGTTCGCGGCTGCGGCGACGGCGAATGCCAGTGCGACGAGGAACGCGATGTTCTGCCCGTTCGCGAGGATGCCGAGGCCGATCGCGAGCAAACCGATCACGACGGCGGTGATCCGCGAGACCTTGACCTGCTTCCGCTCGTCGACGTCGCCCTTCTTGATGACGGACGCGTAGATGTCGTGTGCGAACGACGCCGACGCGGTGATCGTCAGACCCGCGACGACGGCGAGGATCGTCGCGAAGGCGACGGCCGAGATGACGCCGAGCAGGACGACACCACCGAGTTCGAACGCGAGAAGCGGTGCGGCCGAGTTCTGTCCGCCTGCCGACGCGAGAATGCGATCCGGTCCGACGATGGCCGCGGCGCCGTAGCCGAGAACCAGGGTGAACAGGTAGAACGCACCGATCAGGGCGATGGCCCAGACGACACTGCGACGGGCTTCCTTCGCGGTGGGCACGGTGTAGAAGCGCATGAGAACGTGTGGGAGACCGGCAGTTCCGAGCACGAGTGCGATACCGAGCGACAGGAAGTTCAGCTTGGACATGTTGCTGCCGCCGTACTGGGCACCGGGCTCGAGCACGTTCGTCGCAGCGACGGTCTCGCTGGCCGAGCCGGAGATGGTCGCCTGTGCGCTACCGAGCAGGTCGGACAGGTTGAATCCGAACTTCGCGAGCACGAGCACCGTCATGAACAGCGCGCCCGCGATGAGCAGAACAGCCTTGATGATCTGCACCCACGTCGTACCCTTCATGCCGCCGACGAGGACGTAGACGATCATCAGCACACCGACGACGGCGATGACGATGGATTGCCCGGTGCGATCGGAGATGTCGAGCAGCAGTGCGACGAGTCCACCCGCACCTGCCATCTGCGCGAGCAGGTAGAACAACGATACCGTCAGCGTCGACAACGCGGCCGCGGTACGGACCGGACGCTGCTTCAGACGGAAGCTCAGCACGTCGGCCATCGTGAATTTGCCTGTGTTGCGAAGCAATTCGGCGACGAGAAGCAACGCGACGAGCCACGCGACGAGGAACCCGATGGAGTACAGGAAGCCGTCGTACCCGTAGACCGCGATGGCACCTGCGATGCCGAGGAAGCTGGCCGCGGACAGGTAGTCACCGGCGATCGCGACGCCGTTCTGCGGCCCGGAGAATCCGCCGCCCGCGGTGAAGAACTCCGACGCCGTCGCATTCTTCTTGCTCGCGCGAATGACGACGAACATGGTGACGGCGACGAACGCGCCGAAGATCGCGATGTTGACGATCGGTTCGCCGACGGTGGTGTCGGCGGCCTGAGCCAGAACGTTCACGACCGAGCCTCCATTTCGTTGCGAAGCGCTTCGGCGCGGGGATCGAGCTCACGGTTCGCGAACCGGACGTAGATGCCCGTGATGGCGAAGGTGGTCACGAACTGACCGAGACCCAGCAGCAGGCCGACGTTGATGTTGCCCCACACCGGGGTGGACATGAAGTCGTGCGCGTAGTTGCTGAGCAGCACGTAGACGATGTACCAGATCAGAAAGAACGCGGTCATCGGAAAGACGAAGCTGCGCAGGCGTCGTCGCAGCTCCTGAAACTCCGGGCTTGCTTGCATCTCCACGAACGCTTGCGCATCCGGGGGTGTTGTATCCGGCTTGGTCACCGTCGTTGCTCCCTCTTTCGGCCGTCACGGTCTGTGACTCGGAACTGAAGGAGACGATAATGAGAGCCACATCACAAAGGAACGATGCGGCAGCGATCGCACGGTGAACCGACTGTCGATGCGACGAACGGTCGCCGAACGACGACGAACGGACTTACAGCTCGCGCTCGCGATCGCGGCCCATGTCGAGACGTTCCGGCGCGTGCAGCCGGGTGAAGATGCGTCCGACGTCGACAGGCACCGATCGTGCCGTGGCCTTGCTGACCAGGATCATGAGCGCGAACGCGAGCGGAACACTGACCGCCGCCGGGTAGCCGAGAATCGCTGCGGGCCAGCCGGACCACACGGCGTCGGACACTCCGAACACCGACAGCGTCGCCGCGGTGAGGGACACGACGCCGCCGCCGATCAGCCCCGCCGCGGCGCCCGCAGCCGTCAAGCCGCGCCACCAGATTCCGAGCACGAGCAGCGGGCACAACGTCGACGCTGCCACGGCGAACACCAACCCGACCGTGCGCGAGAGATCCAGCGACACCACACCCAGAGACAGAGCAAGCGGGACGATGCCGGCGAGGACGGCCGCGATACGGAAGTCGCGGACCCGACCGCGCAGCACATCGGTGCTGAGCACGCCGGCAATACTGACGAGCAGGCCGGACGACGTCGACAGGAACGCCGCGATCGCACCCGCGGCGACGACGGCAGCGAGCAGTTGGCCTCCGACACCCGACAGGACCGACCCCGGCAGCAGCAACACCGCGGCGTCGGACGTGCCGGTGATCGACAGTTGCGGCACGTAGAGGCGAGCGAACACCCCGAGCAGCGTCGGGAACAGATAGAACACGCCGAGCAGACCCAGCACCGTCAGCGACGTGATGCGCGCGGCACGTCCGTCGGGGTTCGTGTAGAACCGCACCAGCACGTGGGGCAGGCCGAGAGTACCGAGGAACGTCGCGAGAATGAGCGAGTAGACCTGGTACAGCGGGTGCGTCCCGCCCAGTCCCCACCCCGGTTGCGCCCACTGTCGATCCGTCGTCGGCGCCCCCGCGACGACGGGGACCGGCGAGTCCGCGTCGAGAACGAGCGTCGTACCGTCGCCGAGTTCGTGCGTTCCGGGGTCGAGAACGACACGTCCGTCCACGGCCTCCTGGTCGACGGTTCCCCGCGCGGTCACCTCGATCGGCGAATCAACCTGCACCAGAACGTCGGTGGAGATCTCGACGGTCGTCTCACGATCGACGGTCGGTGGCGCCGGACTGCCGACGACGCGGTCGTCCGAGAGAAAATGCATGGCCAGCACGACGGCGGGAACGGCGACGGCCGTGAGCTTCAGCCAGTACTGAAACGCCTGCACGAACGTGATCGACCGCATCCCGCCCCCGACGACGTTCGCGATGACGATGAGACCGACGACGGCCGCGCCGACCCAACTCGGAACGCCGAGAAGGATGTTCAGTGTCAGGCCCGCACCCTGGAACTGCGGCACCAGATACAGCGCGCAGATGATGACGACGACGAACATCGCCAGTGTGCGCAATCGCCGTGAGCCGAGGCGGAACTCGGCGAAATCCGGGACGGTGTACGCCCCGCTGCGTCTCAAGGGCGCGGCGACGAACAGCAGCAGTCCGAGGTAACCCGCGGTGAATCCGATCGGATACCACAGCGCGTCCGCACCGTATTTCGCGATGAGACCGGCGACGCCGAGAAACGACGCAGCCGAGAGGTATTCACCGGAGATCGCCGCCGCGTTCCACCTCGGCCCGACACTGCGCGACGCCACCAGGAAGTCCGACGTCGTGCGTGCCAGTCTCACGCCGTAGACACCGATCGCGACCGTGGCGACGGCTGCGAGCAGCAGCGCGGCAACCGTCACCCAAGGCACGGTCTCCATCTACGCGGTGTCCATCTAGTCGTCCACGAGGTCGACGAACTCGTGTTCGTTGCGGTCGGCCTGACGCACGTACACCCACCCGACGACCAGCAGCAGCGGATAGACCGCGACACCCAACACCAGCCACGGCAGCCGAATTCCGAACAGCGTCGCGTCGGCGAACGCGGGCACTACGAGGGACACGAGCGGAATGGCGAACAGCACGGCCAACGTCAGCAGCGCCAACCGGACGGACAGCATCAGTTGTGCACGTACGAGACCACGGACCATCGCGTCGCCGACTTCGGTCTGCTCCTGGACCTCGACGCGGGTGCGCACCATGCGTGCTCCGCGCCTGCCCGCGAGAACGACGCGTTCCCTCGGCCGGCGTCGTGGCCCGGTCACCGGCTCGACCAGGACTGCAGCGGACCGCGGACCAGTCGGTCCTTGAGTTCTCTGGTGTGACGGCGACTCACCGGCAGTTCGGTGGCGGGCAGTGCGCCGTCGGCGCGCAGGCACACGACCAAACCCGAACCGACACTGCGGATTCCGGTCACGAGCGCGAGCGACACGAGGAAAGATCGGTGTACCCGAAGGAAACCACTGCTCCCCCAGCGGCTTTCGAGTGTCGAGATCGGGATACGCACCAGATGCGAGCCGGACGTGGTGTGCAGCCTGGCGTAGTCGCCCTCGGCTTCGACCCATCCGACGCTCGAGCGTTGGACGAGCGTCGTCGTCCCGGCGAGTTCGACGGGAATGATCTCGTCCGAGGCGACGGCGTCCTGCGGTTCGCTCTGTCTACCCGCCGACACGATCCGGCGAAGCGATTCCGCGAGCCGCTCCTCGCGCAGCGGTTTGAGCAGATAGTCGACCGCTCCGAGGTCGAATGCCGCGAGTGCACGGTCGTCGTGCGCGGTCACGAACACCACGGCAGGCGGGCGCGCGAAATTCGACAGGATTCCAGCGAGTTCCATGCCGTCGAGTCCGGGCATGTTGATGTCGAGGAACACGGCGTCGACAGCAGGGACACCCGGTCCGGCGGGATGTTGCAGCCGACGCAAGGCAGTGGTGGCGTCCGAGGCCGTACTGACCTCGGCCACCGACTCCTGTCTGCTCAGCAGAAAGGCAAGCTCGTCGAGCGCGGGTTTCTCGTCGTCGACCGCGAGCACGACGAGCCCTGTCGACGACGCAGTATCCACGGACGTCATCGTGCCAGACGCGCCGGTCATGCCCGAATACCTGCTCGAAATTTCGGTACCCGCATGCTGACCTTCGTTCCGGCGCCCGGCGCGGTGTCGACGACGAGTCCGTAGTCGTTGCCGAACGCTGCACGCAATCGGTCGTCGACGTTGGACAGTCCCACGTGCGCACCTTCCTCCACGTTCAACGAGCCCGAGCGCAACATGTCCGGATCCATGCCGACGCCGTCGTCCTCGACGCTGATCAGACAGTCGGTCCCCTCGTCGGCGGCGACGATGGTGATGGTGCCACCGCCCGAACGTCCGGACAGCCCGTGTCGAACCGCGTTCTCGACGAGCGGTTGCAGCGCGAGGAACGGCAGCACCACGCTCAACACCTCGGGCGCGACCCGCAGCGTCACCTGCAGAGTGTCGCCGAAGCGGGCGCGTTCGAGAGTCAGGTAGCGGTCGATGTTGCGCAGCTCGTCGGCCAGCACCGTGAATTCGCCTGCCGTCCGGAACGAGTAGCGCGTGAAGTCGGCGAACTCGAGCACCAGCTCGCGAGCCCGGTCCGGGTCGGTCCGCACGAACGACGCGATCGTGCCGAGTGCGTTGTAGATGAAGTGCGGACTGATCTGCGCTCGCAGTGCGCGTACCTCGGCGCGATCCAATCGAGCGCGCGACGCGTCGAGCTCGGCGAGTTCGATCTGCCCGCACGCGTACCGGGCGACCTCCGAGATCGCGCCGAGCATGCCCGGCCCCGGCACCGACGTCGTCACGGCTCCGAGAACGCCGACGACGCCGACGTCCTCGATCAGCAGCGGTTGCGCGATGACAGCACGTACCGCGTGATCCGGCCCCAGCGGATACGACAGCAGCACGCGTCGCTCACCCTCGATCGCACGGGACGACGCCTCCAGAAACGGCCCCGCCAGTTCGTCGTAGGGGCCGTTCCACGTCAGCAGTCTCGCGTCCGCGTCGGCGACACCGAGCGCATCGCCGCCGGTCAGGGCCCGCAGATGCGGTGCCGCCTCGGCGGCGGACTCCGCGTCCAACCCTTGCCGCAGCGGGCGCGCAGCCAGGGATGCGGTGTGGAGCGTCGAATGCACGGCTCGTTCCTCGGGCGTCGTCAGCGCGCGACGGCCACGGAAGCTGATCAGCGCGATCGCCGCCACCGCACACGCGGCGATGACGGCGAGCCAGAGAGGCGCAGAGTTCACTCGGGCTGCCGCTCCGCGTCGAGCTGCGTCGGTCGATCCAGCACGGCCCTCAGCCTCCTGCGCAGGTGTTCGGTGCGGGCACACCCGCGAAACGGTCGGACAGCCACGACACTCCGTACGGAATCGCAGCCTGGTCGGAATGACCTTGTCCCGGGTCCCGCCGGAGTTCGACGACGTCTCCCAACGAGCATGCCTCGGCGACGGCGTCCTGTGTCCACTTCGGGTCGATCAACTGATCCTGGTCGCCGACGAACGCCGCCAACGGAACCGACGACTGCGCACGCGGAAGCGCGACGGACGTCAGCCACTCCTCCATGCGCAGTCGTGACGCCTCGGTGGCAGGCGCGGAATCGCCGGGCGTCAGACGCGTTGCGGCTTCGGCCTTCTGCACTCCGAGCAGATCCGTGCACGCGGTGAGTGCACGTCGTTCGCTGCTCAGGACGCCGCGGATGTACTCGGACGCGTCGACGTCGGGCTGCCGAAACTGCACACCGTCGACCAGGAACGGCGTCAGCAACGCCTGCGGAAGGGTCGGTGTCGCACCGCTTCGATACAGCGGGCTCAGATCCAACACGGGCGACAGACCGACCGCGCCGACGAGATCGAGACCGTCAGCGTAGTCCGCGCGCTCCGCCGCAGCCCAGACCGCCTGTCCTCCTTGCGAATTGCCGATGGCACCCCATCGCGTTCCGGTTCCCGGCACGAGCGCACGTGCCGCACGCACGATGTCGATCACGTTGTACGCGGCGGCGTCGGGATCGAGATACGGGTGCGGTCCGTCGGTGCCGATACCCTCGTAATCGGTGACGGCGACGACCATGCCGCGTTCGAGGAACGGTGCGACGGTTCCGATGGTGCCCAACAGGTTCGGATACAGCGACGGTGCACATTCGTCGGTGACGCCCGTGGTCCCGTGCGCGACGGACACGACGGGCCATCCACCCGCGGGCGGCGCTCCGCTCGGTGCGAACACGACGCCCGACACCTCGGTACCTGCAGTGCCGTCCCCTGACGTGGACCGGTAGACGACGCGGGTCGCCGTCGCACCGAGCACACGGACCGCGAAGTCCGCATGACCCATGGCGAACGACGAGACCACTGCGCCCCTCTCGTCGCCGACCGGGGCTGCAGGCACGACCGCCGAATGCGGCTGTGTTTCCGCCTGTGGCTTCGTCTCTGCCTGTGGCTGAGCGCAACCCGCCAGCACGCAGACCGCGACGGCCAATATCGCTGCCACCCGCGTCACCGAATACGCCGTTCGATTCGCGCCTCGGCGGCAGCCTCCTCGACGTCGAGACCGTCCAGAACCTCCCGCAGCACCTCGTCGTCGAGATCGCCGGAGTCACGCGCTTTCACGAGCGCAGTTCGCTGCGCCGCCAAAACGTTTCGTCGCAACCGGTCGAACGTCGCACTCACCGACTTCTTCCGTTCCTCGTGGTCCTCGGCCGCGTCGGCTTCGAGTCGGGCGCGGACCGAGCGTCGCACTCGGTCGAGCACCGCGTCGACCGATTCCTTGTCGGACCCCGAGATGCCGTCGGAGGCCACCTCGGACAGGTACGTCTCGGCGGCTGCCCGAGAAATCGCGCGGGCCAACGCATGCTGCTGCTCCGTCTGCTGCTGCTCGAGCGGATCCGCGACGTCGAGGCGGCGGATCAGCATCGGCAGCGTCAGACCCTGGATCAACAGTGTTCCGACGGCAACGACGAACGCGACCGCCTGGATGACGCCGCGGCCCGGGAAAGGATCGCCCGTCACCGTCACGAGTGGTACACCCGATGCCGCGGCGAGCGTGACGACACCGCGCATCCCGGCCCAGGACAGCACGAGGTTCTGCCGCCACGTGAGACCCACCGCATCGGTGCCGGAGGATCCGTTCCGTCGCAGCAGTTTTCGGCTTGCGGCCCGTCGACCGGTGTTGACGAAGATCCACGCCGGCCGCACCGCGATGACGACCGCGAGAATAAGCAGCGAGTAGGCGAAGATGTGCAGCACGGGCAGGCCGTTCCGTTCGACCTCTGCGATGACCGACTTCAGCTGAAGACCCATGTACGCGAACACGAATGCCTCGAGCAGCAGGTCCAGGGTCGGCCACACCTGCCGCTCCTGGATTCGCGTCGTCACCGGGACGTCGGCGGTGACGCGTCCGAGCACGAATCCCGCCGTCACCACGGCCAGCACACCCGACGCGTGTATCTCCTCGGCGGCGAGGTACGCGGCGAACGGAAGAACGAGGCCGAGAACGGTTTCCAAGGCCGAGTCCTGGATACGGGATCGGACGAAACGCACGATTCTCGCCAGTATCAGCCCGATCAGAACTCCGCCGACGATCTCGTATGCGAAGAACAGAACGGGCGAGTCGATGGCGATCTTCTTACCGGTAACCGACGCGACCGTGAGGGTGAACAGTGTCAGTGCGGCGGCGTCGTTGACGAGACTCTCACCCGTCAGGATCGCCATCATGCGCGACGGCAGGCCGAGCTTTCGGCCGACGGCGACGGCCGCGACCGCGTCGGGAGGTGCGACGACGGCGCCCAGCACGAGTGCTGCACCGAGGGTCAGTTCCGGGACGAGCCAGTTGGCGAAGTAGCCGACGGCGAAGGTCGTCACGACGACCATGATGATGCCGAGCCGCAGGATATGGCCGAGGTTCTTACGGAAACTGACGAACGAGAAGTCGAGCGCAGCCGAGTACAGGAGCGGGGGCAGAACCGCACCGAGGATGAGATCCGGCGCGAGGGTGATGTGCGGGACGCCGGGAACGAACGATGCGATGGACCCGACAGTCACCAGGACGAGCGGAACCTGCAGATCGAGACGCTTCGCGAAACCGGCAACTGCGACGGCGGCAATCACCACGAGGAGAAGAATCGGTCCGTCCACACGAACATAGTGCGCCAACGCACCCGTGCGTGGATAGTTGGCCCAGGGGCCGTGTCCAGGGGCCGACTATTCACGCACGGGCGCTACGCGCCTACTTTTCCGGAATCGCCTTCTTCGCGGCTTCCTGAACCTTGTCGACCTTGTCGGAATACTTGCCGCCGGTCTTGTTGTCGATGAAGTCACCGGCCTTGTCGACGGCGCTCTCGATCTTGTCCGAGTTCTCGGCAGCGGCCTTCTTGCCCTTGTCGACGAGACCCTTCAGATTGTCTGCGAAACCCATGATCGCTCCATCTCGTGTGGTTGTGTCCGACCCCGAAAAGCTTACTCAGGCCGGTGCGCCTGCAAACAGGCGTCGTCTTTCTCCGTGCAGCGCCGCACTGATCCACCAGGCTGCTTCGACTGCCACGATGCCGATTGCGCCGATGACGAGCGCCGTCGTCGTCAGGGCGATGTTCGACGGGTCCAGCTTGAAGAACGTGCGGCAGAACGGGATCGTGAACAGCAGCAGGTAGCCGACGACCGACCCGGCGAGCAACAGAATCTTCCACCACACGTACGGCCGCGCGACGACGGCGAGAACCCAGACGGCGATCATGATCAACGTGATCAGTGCCGTCGTACTGGCTTGCGTCACCTGGGTTTCCGACGCCTCGGGCCCCTGGTACGCGAGCAGGTACGACACGAACGTAGCGACACCGACGATCAGTCCCGACGGCACCGCCAGACGCATGACGCGGCCCACGAATCCAGTGCGTGCGCGTTCGTTGTTCGGCGCGAGCGACAGGATGAACGCCGGAATGCCGATGGTGAACCACGCTGCGATCGTGACGTGCCTCGGCAGGAACGGATACGGCAGTGGTTCGAAGTGGAAGATCTGCGACAGCACACCCGAGATCCCGATGAGAAACGCGAGCAGCACCGAGTACACCGTCTTGGTGAGGAACAGATTCGAGACGCGTTCGATGTTGCCGATGACGCGTCGACCTTCACCGACGACATACGGCAGCGTCGCGAACTTGTTGTCCAGCAACACGATCTGTGCGACCGCGCGCGTTGCCGCGCTTCCCGAACCCATCGCGACGCCGATGTCGGCGTCCTTGAGGGCGAGCACGTCGTTGACGCCGTCGCCGGTCATCGCGACGGTGTGCCCCCGAGACTGCAGCGCGCCGACCATCTGCCGCTTCTGATCGGGACGCACGCGTCCGAAGGTGATGCCGCTTTCGACGGTGTCGGCCAGTTCGTCGTCGTTCTCGGGCAGCGTGCGTGCGTCGACGGGGCTGCCCTCCAATCCGAGCGAGCCCGCGACCGCGCCGACGGACACCGCGTTGTCGCCGGAGATGACCTTGACCGAGACGGACTGGCTGGCGAAGTAGTCGAGGGTCTCGCGGGCGTCGGAACGCACCTTCTGCTCGAGGATCACCAGGGCCCGAGGCGTCACGAGGCCGGGAGCGTTCACGTCGTCGACGGGCAGGTCACTGCTGGCCAACAGCAGGACACGCAGTCCGGACGAGCCCGCATCCTCGGCCTGGCGCGCGATGACAGTGTCCGCGTCGAGCAGTACGTCCGGGGCGCCGAGGAGCCAGTTGCCGTGGTCCCCGTAGGACAGCCCGCTCCACTTCTTCGCCGACGAGAAGGGTGCGACGGCGGTCTCGGTCCAGTTCGGATCGTCGGGAAAGGCCTCGGCAATGGCGAGCACGCTGGCGTTCGGCCGCGGATCGTCGTGTGCGAGGGCAGCGAGCACCTGCGTCAGCAGGCCGCCGTCGCCGTCCTCGACGACACGCAGCTCCGACAGGCGCATACCGTTCTCGGTGAGGGTTCCGGTCTTGTCCGCGCAGACGACGTCGACGCGCGCGAGACCCTCGATCGCGGGAAGTTCCTGCACGAGACACTTGCGCTGGCCGAGGCGAACGACACCGACCGCGAACGCGATCGACGTCATCAGCACGAGGCCTTCCGGCACCATCGGCACGAGCGCGGCCACCATGCCGTTGAGCGCGGGCCCGAGCGACTGACCGCTCGAGAACAGCTGGTTGTAGATGATCAGCGCACCCGCCGGAATCATCAGGTACGTGATGAACTTCAGGATCCTGTCGATGCCGCTGCGCAGTTCGGAATGCACGAGCGTGAACTTGCTGGCTTCCTCGGCGAGCCGGGCGGCGTACGCGTCGCGTCCGACTTTGGTCGCCCGATAGGCGCCGCTGCCCGAGACGACGAAACTTCCCGAAAGTACTTGTGCGCCATCGGTTTTGTGGACAGCGTCGGCCTCGCCGGTGAGCAGGGACTCGTCGACCTCTAGGCTGGCCGTCTCGATGATCTCGCCGTCGACAACGATCTGATCGCCCGGTCCGAGTTCGATGACGTCGCCGAGGACGACCTCGTCGGGCGCGACCTCGCGGGCCACGCCGTCGCGTCGTACGACGGGCTTGTTCTGGCCGACGATGGCCAGTTCGTCCAGCGTCTTCTTGGCGCGAATCTCCTGGATGATGCCGATACCGCTGTTCGCGATGATCAGCAGGCCGAACATGCCGTCAACGATCGACCCGGTCGACAACACGATCAGCAGCAACACACCCAGAATCGCATTGATTCGGGTGAAGACGTTGCCCCGAACGATGTCCTTGACGGACCGACTCGCACGAGCCGGGACGTCGTTCGATTTCCCCTCGGACCGAAGCTGCGCCACCTGCGCTTCGGTCAATCCGCCCTCGCGCTCGTCCGTCTCGATCGACATGGGGGTTAGCCTAATCGGGTCGTTCCTGCAGGCTCCACTCCTGCCTATGCGTTCGCCGTCATCCGAGCCGTGCCCACCAACGGTCGTCGGCGACGCCGTGAGCGACGTCGACCCGCTGACCCGGCATCGGCACTGCCGTCGTGATTCCTGCCTCGTTCGCCGCGGCCTTCAGCCGGACGATCGGCTCCGACCACGGATGGAAGGCGAGGTTGAAGGTAGCCCAGTGGACCGGGACCAGAACACCACCGTTCAGGTCCTCATGCGCGCGGACCGCTTCCTCGGGGTTCATGTGAATGTCGGCCCAGCGCGGGTCGTAGGCACCGACCGGCAGCAGCGTCAGATCGAAGGGGCCGTACTGGGCACCGATCTCGGCGAACTTGACCGTGTATCCGGTGTCACCACCGAAGAAGACGCGATGCTCCGGCCCGGCGAACGCCCAGGACGCCCACTGCGTCAGGTCACGCCTGAGTCCGCGACCGGAAAAGTGCCTGGCCTCGGTACACGTGATGGTCAGACCGTCGATCTCGGTCTGCTCGTCCCAGTCGAGTTCGACGATCCTGTCCTCCGGAATCCGCCAGTGCCGCAGGTGCGCACCGATGCCGATCGGCACGACGAACGGCGCGTCCTGCAGGCTCGCAAGCCGTTGAATGGTCGCCTTGTCCAGATGGTCGTAGTGATCGTGCGAGATGACGATGGCGTCGACCTTCGGAAGCGCGCGCAGCGGCAGAGGCGTCGGATGCAGCCGGGCCGGCCCGAGCGTGCGCGACGGCGACACACGGTTGCTCCACACCGGATCGGCGAGGATCCGTCGACCGTCGAGCTCGATCAGCACCGACGAATGCCCGTACCAGGTGACGGCCGTTTCCCCGGCGTCGACCGGCGCGATCGTCGGCGCCAACGGGACCGGTCGCTGCGGCTTGCCGTGAGATCGACGCTTGAGGAACGACACCAGGAGGGACTCGCCGCTGCCGCCGGTAAAACTCGAGCTCGGCTCGCTGTTGTGGAACCGGCGGTCGCGGTAGCGCGCGGAGTTCGCGGCGTACGGCGCGATCTTCGCTGCGGTGGCACCGATCTGCGCGGGCAGACCCCACGCGGCACGCGTCACCCAGGCAGCAGCTGCTACACCCACGGCAAGAGGCACGATCGATTTGCTCGTCACCGAAGCCACGATAGGTGAACTGCTGCGATCGAGGGCGTGGTCACCGCGTCGATCCCGTCGCCTGCGGTCCCTGACGTGGACCGATGTTCCCGTCGTGTTCTCCCTGGGCGTAACGGCCATCTCCCGCAGCTCGGCGCCCCGGTACGGAAGTAGAATTCTCGATGTCGTTTTTGCTCTGAAAGGAGATCGCACCCAGTCATGACCACCGAACAGCGTGAGTTTCAGGCCGAGACGCGCCAGCTCTTGGACCTGATGGTTCACTCCATCTACTCGAACAAGGACAGCTTCCTTCGCGAGATCATCTCGAACGGGTCCGACGCACTCGACAAGCTGCGGCTCGAGTCGTACCGAAACAAGGACCTCGACGTCGACGTCTCCGATCTTCACCTCGAACTGGAGATCGACAAGGAGGCGCGGGTCCTGACGATCCGCGACAACGGCATCGGCATGACCCGCGACGAGGTCATCGACCTCATCGGCACGCTCGCCAAGTCCGGCACCGCCGAGGTTCGCAAGAAGCTGAAGGAAGCCAAGGACGCGGCCGCGTCCGAAGAGCTGATCGGTCAGTTCGGCATCGGCTTCTACTCGACGTTCATGGTCGCCGACAAGGTCACGCTGCTGACGCGCAAGGCCGGGGAGAGCACCGCGACGCGCTGGGAGTCCGACGGCGCAGGCACGTACGAGATCTCCGACGTCGACGACGCCCCGCAGGGCACGTCCGTGACGCTGCATCTCAAGCCGGCCGACGAGGAGGACCACCTCCACGACTACGCGTCGGAATCGAAGATCAAGCAGCTCGTCAAGAAGTACTCCGACTTCATCGCCTGGCCGATTCGCATCGACGTCGAGAAGACCGTCAAGGCAACCGAAGAGGGCGCCGAGGACACCACCACGATCGAGACGCAGACGATCAACTCGCAGAAGGCACTGTGGACTCGCCCCAAGGACGAAGTGTCCGAGGACGAGTACAAGGAGTTCTACAAGCACGTCAGCCACGCATGGGACGAGCCGCTCGAGGTCATCCCGTTCAAGGCCGAGGGAACGTTCGAATACCAAGCGCTGCTGTTCATTCCGTCGCAGGCGCCGTTCGATCTGTTCATGCGCGAGGGCAAGACGGGCGTGCACCTGTACGTCAAGCGCGTCTTCATCATGGACGACTGCGAAGAGCTGATGCCCGAGTACCTGCGGTTCGTCAAGGGTGTCGTCGACGCACAGGATCTCTCGCTGAACGTTTCACGTGAAATCCTGCAGCAGGACAGGCAGATTCGCGCGATCCGACGACGTCTGACGCGCAAGGTCCTGTCGACGATCAAGGAACTCCAGAGCGAGAACGCCGAGAAGTACCAGACGTTCTGGTCGCAGTTCGGTCGGGCGCTGAAGGAAGGCTTGATCTCCGACTCCGACAACCGCGAGACGCTGCTGCAGGTGTCGTCGTTCGAGTCGACTCATTCCGAGTCGGGCCTCACGACGCTGGCCGAGTACGTGGACCGGATGAAGGACGGCCAGGAGCAGATCTACTACATGACGGGCGAATCCCGTCAGCAGATCGAGAGCTCGCCGCACATGGAGGCGTTCAAGGCTCGTGGCCTCGAAGTTCTGCTGCTGACCGATTCGGTCGACGAGGTCTGGGTCGGCAACGTTCCCGACTTCGACGGCAAGCCATTCCAGTCCATCTCCAAGGGCGAGGTCGACCTCGACACCGAGGAGGAGAAGAAGGAAGCCGAAGCCAAGCGCGAGGAGCAGGACAAGGAGTTCGAAGAGCTCCTGAAGTGGATGAGCGAAACCTTGTCCGAGGACGTCAAGGAAGTTCGCCTGTCGTCACGTCTCACGACGTCGCCCGCGTGCGTAGTCGGCGACGAGTTCAGCTTCTCCCCGCAGCTCGAGAAGATGTACAAGGCGTCGGGACAGTTCATTCCGACGTCCAAGCGCATCCTCGAACTCAACCCGACACACGACTTGGTGACGGGCTTGAAGAAGGCACGCGAGGATCGCAGTGACGACCCTTCGTTGGCCGAGACCGCCGAATTGCTCTACGCCACGGCACTTCTCGCCGAGGGCACCGAGTTGAAGGATCCCGCGAAGTTCTCGCGTCTGCTGGCCGACCGGTTGACGCGGACGGTGTAGGCGACTTCGTCGCACGTGAGTGGGAATGTAGAGCAGGCTCTACATTCCCACTCACGTGCTAGGCGAACCCGAGCTCGTCCAACGCGGCCAGATAGTGCTCGCCGTCGAAGTCGGGTAGCAGCGCCGACTGCAGGATGTACCCCTGACACAGCCCGACGACGAGGGGCGCGACCGCCCGCGCACGATCGTCGGAGTCCTCGAAACCCTTCTGCGCGAACCAGACTCGCAGGTAGCGCTCGTACAGCCCCCGCAGTTCCACCACGACCGGAATCACCGTCGACGTCTCGCGCAGCTCTGCTGCCGCCGCCGCCCAGATCTGCACCAGGATGCTCGGGTTCCCGATGTCGCGTGTCATCCCCGCCAGGAACATGCGGATGACAGCCTGCGGCGGAGGCAACGGATCCTGCTTCTCCAGCCCGTCGAGGTCCTCGGACCGGCTCCTCAGGACATCACGCGTCACCTGCAGGATCAGCTCCTGCTTGTTCTTGAAGTAGCTGTAGATCGCGCCGGCCGACAACCCTGATTCGGCGATGATGTCCGCCATCGACGTGCCCTCGAACCCCGATCGCGCGAAGCACGTCATCGCCGCATCGATGATCTGACGTCGACGCTCGACGCGGTGGTCCTCGCTCACTTTGGGCACCGGGCCATATTAAAAACGAATGCTCGTTCTTGACAACTGGCCCCTGACGTCCCAGCATAAAAGAACGATTATTCGTTTTCTTTAGGAGTCGAACCATGAAGCTCACCACCTGGCCCCGCGCCGTCGCCGTCGCACTCGCCGGCTCGGCAGCCCTGGCCGTCGTCGTCCTCGCCTTCCTGTGGCCGTCCGTCACGTCGAAGCTCCACGAGATTCCTGTCGCTGTCGTCGGCGACTCACCCGCTGTGACCAGCCGATTGTCGGAGCAGTTCGACGTCACGACGGCGGCGAGCCGTGACGACGCTGTGCAGCGGATCGAATCGCGCGACGTGTACGGCGCAGTCGTTCTCGGCCCGACCCCGGAGGTTCTGACGGCCTCCGCCAACGGCGCGGTCGTCGGTCAGATGCTCACCGGAGTTGCGTCGGCGATGAATGCTCAGGTCACCGACGTCGTGCCGCTGGCGTCGACCGACGCGCGAGGCGCCGGCCTGTCGGCGATGGCGTTCCCGCTGGTGATCGGGGGCATCATCGGCGGTGTCGTCATCTCGATGACCACCAGGGGCGTTTGGCGACGGCTTCTCGCGACCGCGGTCTACGGCGTCGGCGCAGGCGTTGTCGTCGTGGCCATCACCCAGGGGTGGTTCGGCATCCTCCACGGACCCGTGCTTCTCGACGTGGCCGCGGCAGCCCTCGCGGTTCTGGCCGTCAGTGCCCCGATTGTCGGCCTGACGTCGATCATCGGGCCGGCGGGCATCGGCGTCGTCGCGGTACTGATGATGTTCGTCGGAAATCAGATCGCCGGCGCGACGCAACCCGCGCAGTTCCTGCCTGCGCCGTGGGGTGCCGTCGGACAGTTCTTGCCGCCGGGCGCCGGGTCGACACTGATGCGGACGCTGTCCTACTTTCCCGAGGCATCGACCGCTCAGGCGTGGTGGGTGCTGATCGCATGGGTCGCGCTGGGTGGCGTGTTCATGGCCGTCGGACACCGCACGACGACGGCCGCGACACGCGCGTCGATCGTGCGAGCAAGCTCGGTCGCCGAGCCGGAGCGTGTTGCACTGTAGGCACCGACCATCGAATGGAGGCCTTGGACGTGACGGACCCGGTACTGATCGAACGCAGCGACGACGTCGTCGTATGGACCTTGAACAATCCCGAAGCGCGGAACCCGATCTCGGAGATCGAGACGATCGACGCGCTCGAGGACGCCGTTCGGGACGTGAACGGCGACCCCAGTGTGCGAGTGGCGATTCTGACCGGCGCCGGGTCCGCGTTCTCGTCCGGAGGCAACGTCAAGCACATGCGAAACAAGGAAGGAATGTTCGGCGGCAGCCCGGCCGAACTGCGGCAGGGCTACCGTCACGGCATCCAGCGCATTCCGAAAGCGTTGTACCACTGCGAGATTCCGACCATCGCCGCCGTCAACGGTCCGGCCGTCGGGGCGGGGTGCGACCTGGCGCTGATGTGCGATCTGCGTATCGCGTCGACGACGGCGAAGTTCGCGGAGAGCTTCGTCAAGGTCGGCATCATTCCCGGCGACGGCGGTGCATGGCTGCTGCCGCGGGCCGTCGGCATGGCTCGGGCGAGCGAGATGGCGTTCACCGGTGAGGCGATCGACGCGTCGACGGCCCTCGAGTGGGGCATGGTGTCGCAGGTGGTCGACGCGGACGACTTGCTCCCCGCGGCGCACGCGCTGGCGGCACGTGTGGCCGTCAACCCACCGCAGGTGTTGCGGATGACGAAGAAACTCCTGCGCGAAGGTCAGCACCAGAGCCTCGAGTCGCTGCTGGAACTGTCCGCGGCGTATCAGGCGATCGCGCACACGACGTCGGACCACTCCGAAGCCGTGAACGCGATGCTGGACCGGCGGGAGCCGAGGTTCGAAGGCCGCTGACGCGCCTCGTGCGTGCGAATGTACAGCGGGCTGTACATTCGCACGCACGGGCTACGCGCTCATCGCCATTTCCGCGCGGAGTTGATTCATCGCCCGATGCTGGGCGACCCGCACCGCGCCCGCGCTCATTCCGAGCGCCCGACCGGTTTCGGGGGCCGTCAGTCCCCACACGACGCGCATCAGAACGATCTTGCGCAGTTTCGGGGCAAGTGTGTTCATCAACGCTGTGGCGTCGCTGTGCAATTCGGAATTCAGTGCGTGCTGTTCCGGACCGTCGTCGGTACTCGGTTCGTCGGTCACGAGTTCGAGTGAATACGCCCGTCGCAGAGCGGTTTTGCGGCCCGCGTCGGCCAGTTTGTGCGATGCGATGCCGTAGACGAAGGCCATGAACGGTTTGCCGTAATCACGATACGTCGGCACCGCCGTCACGAGCGCCAGACAGACTTCCTGCACCACGTCGTCCGCGGACACGTCGAGATTGCCGGAACGCGTTGTGCAGTAACGCTCGAGGTGTGGCCGCACCAGAGCGATCACGTCTCCCAATGCGTCCTTGTCACCGGCCACTGCCTGCGGCACGCGCGCCTCGAGTGTGTCCACGATGTCTACCACGGTCATCGCTCACGTCCTCCCTGCCGAACTCCCCTGTCGATGATTCGATACTGCGGCGATTCCGGTTTGGTCACTACCCACCCCAGGGTGAACAAGTGCACCCCGGGGGGTGATCTTTCGTCAGTCGTCGGGAGGGTTCGACGACGCGTGCAAGTCGACGACAGTAGTGGGACGTAACGCATTCAGCGGTACAGGCGAAACCCCGTACACACCACCGGACATCGGAGGACCCATGAGGCAGCGGACGCAGGGACGGAGCACAGTGGTCGCGGACGACGGCACAGCCCTTGCCGTCCGCGAATCGGGCGATCCGAATGCACCGATGACGGTGGTCTTCGTGCACGGTCACTGTCTCGCCAAGGAATCGTGGGCCGACGTTCAGGACGAGCTCGCCGCGACGTGGGGCGACGACATCCACATGGTCTCCTACGACCACCGCGGCCACGGCGCGTCCGGCAGCGCCGACGCATCCACGTACACGATCGAACAACTCGGCCGTGATCTCGCCGCCGTCGTCAGAACCACGGTTCCGACGGGCCGTTACGTGGTCGTCGGACATTCGATGGGCGGCATGACGGCCATGGCGTACGCGCGTCAGCAGCTCGGCGAACTCGGTGATCGGCTGGTCGGCGTCGGCCTCGTCGCCACCGCTGCATCGGGCCTGGCGGAGGACGGTCTCGGGGCTTATCTGGCACATCCGCTGGTGTCGATGTTCCAGTCCGCGGTGCGTCACGCACCGTCGGTCATGGGGCGTTCCAAGCGTCTCAGCAGGGGAATCTGCGCCCCGATCGTCCGGGCGGCAGGCTGCGGGTCCCGGCGCGTCAGCCCACGGGTCGTCGCGGTGGCTACCGCGATGCTGAACGACACGTCCGTGGTCACGATGGCCGCGTTCCTGAAGTCGCTGCACGATTTCGACGAGTCGAAGTCCATCGCCGCTCTGGCAGTCGTCCCGACATTCGTGCTCTGCGGGTCCGACGACGTCATGACCCCGATGCGGCATTCGGAGGCGATCTCGCGCCACCTCCCGGCAGCGCGCCTGGTCACCGTCGAGAAGGCCGGTCACATGGTCGTCCTCGAACGTGCACGCGAGGTTGCCGACGCGGTGGCGACGCTCGTCGAGCGCGCGATCGCCGATACCAGGACGCTAGAGATCGCGCTGTGAGATGACGCCGCTCTGCAGTGCGCGTTCGGCGAGTCGCACGCGCTTCTGATTCTGCGGAAGGTCCTCGACGCCGAACTTCGCGAACAACACTCGCAGGTGCGTTTTGACGGCGTCGACGCTGAGAAAGATCTCGGTCGCGATCTGCTGGTTCGACGACGGGTTGGCGAACGTCGCGTTGTGCTTGTACGGCCGGCACAGTGCGACGAGGACCGACCGTTGAGTGTCGGTGAGCGAGCGGGTGTTCGGCATCTCGGCGGCAATACGCGTCGCCTCGTCGCCGAGTCCGGAGAAGTCGTGGAACGTGAGCAACGAGCTGCCGATGCGGATGGTGTCGCCCTGACGCAGACTGCGTCGGCCCGTCAATCGATCTCCGTTGACGAATGTGCCGTTACGAGAAAGACCGTCGTCGACGACGGTCCAGTGCGTACCCATCCATTCGATGGCCGCGTGCAGACGCGATACCTCGTGATCCTCGGGAAACGCGATGTCGGCGTGTGGTGATCTACCGACGGTGAGGCGGCTGCGATCCGGCGACAGTGTCACCTCGTGCCGCTCGCCGCCCTTGCCCTCGTATTGGAGCCGCGGATCCTCGTGTTCGCCCCCACTCACCGCTACATCCTGCTCTCCCGGACTCGGTCAGAGCAAGACGTAGCGGCGATCGCTGGCTACTTCTTGGCAGGCGGCGCGTTCAGCAGGATGATGAACTGCTGCGCATTGGCGGCGACGGCACCGAGGCCACCGACAGCGGTTCCGGCGAGCGACGCCGTGGAGCCGAGCAGCAGTGCACCACCGATGCATCCGGCGATCGGACCTGCGCCGAACAACAGCGCCGCCGGTGCGGAGACGACGCCGGCGGCGACGGCACCGAGAAGGCATCCGCCGACGAGACCCGTTGCGGCACCGAGGAATCCACCGACGGAAGCCGTCAGACTCAGGTTGTCCTTGACGCCTGCGACGGCGGCAGGCAGGTCGACCTGCTGCAGACCGGGAAGCTGCGTCGACACGGGGGTGGCAGCGGCGGGGGTGACGTCGGCCGTCAGAACGGCGTGATTGCCGTCGATGTCCGCGGCGACGGGGTGAGCGAAGCCGTCGACGGCGAGGGACAGCGGCACGGAGTCGACCACGGCGCCGCTGGCGTCGCGGACGACCAGGTGATCGTCTTCGTTGCTGAGACTTCCGGCAGAAGTGTCGACGATGACCTGATTGCCGCTCTGCGTGACGTTCCACCCGACCGGCGCCGGAGCCGGAGCCGGGTCCGCGTAGGACGTTCCCATTGCGGTCGTCATGGCCGCGACGACCAATGCCGACGTGGCTGCGAATTTACCGATTCTCATGTTCCCCGTCTCCCGGTGAAAGTACGTACGCACCCGGTCGGGTGCGGCGCAAACGTACGGGGAGAACGGGGACCTGCACATGACCCGAACGCATCCACGGCAAGGCCGTCGCGTAAACAACGGTGCAGAGTCACATCAAAGGGACAGAACGGATTTGGAAACTTTCAACTAATGGTAACGGGGAGCCTACTATTTCCCACGCCGGACGTTCATCGGCCCTGGAACTTCGGAGCGCGTTTCTCCTTGCGTGCGCGTCGCGCTTCCTTCATGTCCTCGCTCGTCCACGCTGCCCCGAACGCTTCGAGCTGCTCCTGGGTGGCCTCCTCGTGCGTTCCGTCGTCGTTGAACACGAGCTTGAGGTGGCGAAGGGCGAGCGGGGCGAGCTCGGTGATCGACGCAGCCCACTCCTGCGCGTCGGCAAGGTCGCCACGCTTGTTCGCCAAACCGCTGTAGAAAGCGCGCTCGGCGTCGAGCCGCTCCCCTCCCATGAGGATCGTGCGCGCGGCACTCGACCCAGCCAGTGAGGCGAGTCGCTTGATCGTCCAGTTGTTGACGGCGATACCGAGGCGTGTCGACGGGATCTCGAAGTACGCACCGTCCGCGACGACGCGGAGGTCGCTGGCTATCGCCAACTGAGTGCCTGCGCCGACGGCCGGCCCGTTGACGGCCGCGACGATCGGGATCGGCGCGCCGTCGACCGACCGGAGCAGCAGTTCCAGTGCTCGCGGGAAGTCCGCGGCGAAATCGTCACCACTGAGGTCGGCGCCCGCACAGAAGCTGGAACCCTGCCCGGTGATGACGACGACCCGCGCGTCCGTCGCGACCGCGTCTTCGATGCCGGCCCGCAAGGCCGTGCACAGCTCGGTGTTCAGTGCATTGCGCCGCTCGGGACGCTGAAGTTCGAGGGTGACGACAGCGCCGTCCCGTGTCTGTCCGATCATGAGTGCAGACGTTACTCATGGGTACGAACGACTGCGCTCGACGGGCTGATCTACTGGGAACCGTGATCGAGACAGACGTGGTCGTCATCGGCGCCGGGCAGGCCGGCCTTTCCGCGGGATATCACCTGCGTCGGGCGGGCCTGGCGCCCGGCGACGGGTTCGTCGTGCTCGATCGATCCCCCGAACCCGGCGGCGCCTGGCAGTACCGCTGGCCGTCGTTGACGCTGAGCACGGTCAATCGCGTCCACGACCTCCCCGGCATGGAATTCGCGCACACACTGACCGGCGAGGCCCCCGACGGCGTCGTCGCCGCCGAAGCGGTGCCTCGGTACTACCGGATCTACGAAGAGAAGTTCGACCTGCAGGTACGACGGCCCGTCACCGTCACGGTCGTCTGCGACCGCGAACCGCGCTTCCGCGTCGAGGCCGGAGACGTCGTACTGTCGGCGCGCGGCCTGATCAACGCGACCGGCACGTGGGAGAAGCCGTTCATCCCCCGCTACCGCGGCGCCGAGACCTTCCGCGGACGACAGCTGCACACCAGGGACTACAGGACCGCCGACGAGTTCGCCGGCCAACACGTCATCGTCGTCGGCGGCGGAATCTCGGCGGTGCAACTGCTCGACGAGATCTCACTGGTCACCTCGACCACGTGGGTGACGCGTCGGGAACCCGAGTTTCGTGACAGCGACTTCGGCCCCGAAGCCGGACGTGCGGCCGTGGCGATGGTCGAGGAACGCGTGCGCGCAGGCCTGCCGCCGGGCTCGGTCGTCTCGGTGACGGGTCTGCTGCTGACCGACAGGTTGAAGGCAGCGCGCGATCGCGGAGTTCTGGTGCGGCGGCCGATGTTCACCTCGGTCGAGCCCGACGGCGTCCGGTGGGACGACGGATCCTTCGTGCGCGCCGACGTCATACTGTGGGCCACCGGATTCCGCAGTGCGCTCGACCATTTGGCGCCGCTGAGGTTGCGTGGTCACGGCGGCGGAATCGTCATGGACGGGCGGCTCGCCACCCGCGTCGCGAAGGATCACCGCGTGCATCTGCTCGGCTACGGGCCGTCGGCGAGCACGATCGGCGCGAACCGCGCGGGCAGAGCAGCGGTATCGGAGTTACTGGAGACCTTGGGTTGATTCTCGGGGGTCCGAACACCCCGCTCCGCGCAGGTTTCAGCAATTGCGCACGTTGCAACCTGCGCATTCGCTGGAAGGTGCGCGGCAGGAGATGTGCCACCCGCTCCGCGCAGGTTTCAACAGTTGCGCACGTTGCAACCTGCGCATTTACTGGAAGATGCGCGGTCGCAAGGGGTGCGGACGACACCTACTTACTTGACACCCTGAGTACCAGATAGAAATTTCGACCAAATCGCCCACTTCTGCACTCGGTGTCAGATACGTTTCTTCTCATGTCCTCCAATTCGGACATCCTGCCGCGAAACACACAGCGCCCCGGCGGGCCAATCGTTTTGCGCTCGTACTGTTTTCACCAACCGAACAAGGAAGTTCGACCATGGGAAAGCTCGACGGGAAAGTAGCACTCATCACCGGCGCGGCACGCGGACAAGGCCGCAGCCACGCCATCAGACTCGCCCAGGAGGGCGCCGACATCATCGCGGTCGACATCTGCAAGCAGATCGACACGGTCTTCTACCCGATGGCGACGTCGGAGGATCTGGCGCAGACGGTCAAGGAGGTCGAAGCCCTCGACCGTCGTATCGTCGCGAAGGAAGCCGACGTCCGTGACTACGACGCGCTGAAAGCCGTCGTCGACGGTGCGGTCGCCGAGCTCGGGCCGGTCGACATCATCCTCGCGAATGCGGGCATCGCACCGCAGGGCGCGGAAGCGGTGGACGAGACGAAGACGTTCCGCGACGTCGTCGAGGTCAATCTGTTCGGTGTGTGGAACACCGTCCAGGTCGGGGTGCCCAGCATGATCGAGAAGGGTCAGGGCGGTTCGATCGTTCTGACGAGTTCGACGCAGGGCCTGTCGGGCGCGGGTGGCAACGGCACCGGAGCAGGCGACGGCTATGCGGCGAGCAAGCACGCGGTCGTCGGACTCATGCGTACGTTCGCGAACTGGTTGGCGCAGTACTCCATTCGCGTCAACACGGTGCATCCCACCGGCGTCAACACGCCGATGGTCGACAACGACGTCATGCAGAAATGGTTGACGGAGAACCCCGAAGCAGCCGCGATGATCGGCAATCTGCTTCCCGTCCCCATGATCGAGGCGATCGACATCAGCAACGCGATCGCGTGGCTCGTATCCGACGACGCCCGCTACGTCACCGGAGTCACTCTGCCCGTCGACGCGGGCTTCACTGCGAAATAAGGGATTTCATCCATGGGAAAGCTCGACGGGAAAGTAGCGTTCATCACCGGCGCCGCCCGCGGACAAGGCCGCAGCCACGCCGTCAGACTCGCCCAGGAGGGCGCGGACATCATCGCGATCGACCTCTGCGAGCAGGTCGGAACCGTCGGGTTCCCGCTCGCCACCGAGGAGGATCTTGCACAGACGGTCAAGGAAGTCGAAGCGCTCGATCGTCGCATCGTCGCCACGAAAGCCGACGTCCGCGACACCGCGGCACTGAAGAAGGCCGTCGACGACGGCGTTGCAGAACTCGGCCGACTCGACATCGTCCTCGCCAACGCCGGGATCGCCAGCTTCGCGCCGGTCGACGAACTGACCGACGAGATGTGGGACGACATGATCGACATCAATCTCACCGGCGTGTTCAAGACGGTCCGTGCGGCGTTGCCACACTTGAAGGCCGGCGGACGCGGCGGTGCGATCGTGCTGACGTCGTCGACGGCGGGCATCAAGGGCCTGGGCAATCTCGCGCACTACGTCGCCGCGAAGCACGGTGTCGTCGGCCTGGTGAAGACGTTCGCAAACGAGTTCGCGCCGTACAACATTCGGGTCAACTCGGTGCATCCGACGTCGGTGAACACCGATATGATCCACAACGAACAGACGTACAAGACGTTTCTCCCCGACAACCCGAACCCGCAGAAGGACCACGCGGCCGAGGCGTTCAAGACGCTGAACGCCTTGCCGATCGAGTGGGTCGAACCTGTCGACATCTCCAACGCCATTGCATTTCTCGTCTCCGACGAGGGCCGGTACATCACCGGCGTCCAACTTCCCGTCGACGCAGGATCGGTGATCAAATGACCGGCAAACTCGAAGGCAAGGTCGCCTTCATCACTGGGGCAGCACGCAGCCAGGGCCGCAGCCACGCTCTCAGACTCGCCCAGGAAGGCGCGGACATCATCGCCGTCGACCTGTGCGGACCCGTCGACACCATCGAGATGTACCCGGCTGCAACGGAATCGGATCTCGAAGACACCGTGAAGCAGGTCGAGGCACTGGACCGTCGGATCGTCGCGACGAAAGCCGATGTGCGGGACAGCGCCGCGTTGAAGAAAGCCGTCGACGACGGGGTTGCCGAACTCGGCCGCCTCGACATCGTCCTCGGCAACGCGGGCGTGTTCGAGATCGCGCCCGCCCTCGACATCACCGACGACGCCTGGCAGAACATGATCGACGTCAACCTCACCGGCGTCTGGAACACGTGCAAGGTCGCACTCCCCCATCTCATCACCGGCGGCCGCGGAGGGTCGATCGTGCTGACGTCGTCGACCGCGGGTCTCAAAGGCACACCGAACACCGTGCACTACACCGCCACCAAGCACGGCGTCGTGGGCATCATGCGCACACTCGCGAACGAATTCGGCCAGCACAGCATTCGTGTCAACACCGTGCACCCGACCGGCGTCGACACGGTGATGATCCAGAACCGCAAGACGTGGGGACTGTTCGCACCCGACGATCCGAATCCGACCCGCGAGAAGGCAGAACCGATCTTCGCGACGACGAACACGCTGCCGATTCCGTGGGTCGAGCCGATCGACATCTCCAACGCCATTGCGTTCCTGGTGTCCGACGAGGCTCGATACATCACCGGCGCAACACTTCCCGTGGACGCCGGGTACACGATCAAATGACGTCGCTGATGTCGATCGCCGAGATTCGCCGCCGTATCGCGGCGAATCTCGTCGGTCGTGATTACGAACTGGATCTGGTGCTCGCCGCGGTAGCGGCCGGGCGAGACATGCTCATCGAAGGCCCGCCCGGCACCAGCAAGAGCACACTTCTCGGTGCGATCACCGCCGAGTGGGGCATTCCGCTGCTGTTCGTCGAGGGCAATGCGGACTTGACGCCTGCACGAATCGTCGGACACCACAACCCTGCTCGCGTTCTGCGGGAGGATTACAGCGAGGACAACTTCGTACCGGGTCCGCTCGTCGAGGCAATGCGCTCCGGCGGATTCCTGTACGTCGAGGAGTTCAACCGCGCGCCCGAGGACACGCTGAACACGCTCCTGACGGCGATGGCCGAGCGTCGGATCACGATCCCGCGCGTCGGGACGGTGCATGCGTTGCCCACGTTCCGCGTCATCGCGTCGATGAATCCGTACGACAACGTCGGGACGACGCGCCTGTCCACGAGCGTGCACGACCGCCTCTGCCGACTCGCGATCGACTATCAGGACGCCGAAGCGGAACGCGGAATCGTCGCACTCCGAACGGAATCCGACTCGCCACGACTGATCGCCGATGCCGTCGCGATCACCCGCGCGACCCGAGAACAGGACGACATCACGCAGGGCAGCAGTGTCCGCGGGGCGATCGACCTGACGCTCGTCGCGCAGCAGCTGGCCGATCTCCGATCGGTCGCGATACCCGTCGTCGCCGATATCGCGCCACCGCGCGACCTGCCGCAGGACTACCAGGCACTGATGCTCGACGCCGTCCTCGTGGCCCTGTCCGGCCGAATCCACGTCGACGAAACCGCCGGTGCGACACCGGAGACGATCCTGCGTCGACTCTGGGAGGACCACTTCGTCCTGAATCCTGCTGCGGCCGCGCCTGGTTGAAGAGCCGTCGAAGCCGATTCCCCGGTGCGCAGGCCGGGGAGCAGGACGACGCCCGGAACGCTGAAACCACTGCGCCGCAAGCCGAAACAACTCGACGAGTCCCCGTCGTTGTTCAAGCCCGGCGGCAGCGGCGCCGTCCTCGTCGTCGACGGCCGCAGCCGGGCAGGTAAGGCGACGGGTGAGAACAACCCGTCGGCGCCCGGTTTCACCGACGAGACGGCGGAGGTGATTCCGCTGCGCGACGCGACCGAGGAGGAGTCGTCGGCCGACGCGGCCACCCGTGCTCGGGCCCGTAAGATCGCTGCCCGTCTGGCGGTGCGACGGCCACGCCGCGACGCGCGGGCTCGGCGCGGCATCGGCGACTTGACGTCGTTGCGCTACCGCGGCGGGTCCGACGAGATCGACATGGATCGCACCCTCGACATCCTGGCGGCGAATCCGCTGCCCGAGGACGACGACATCGTCGTGCGGGAACGTCTGCACACCAAGCGCTCGATCGTGCTCGTCGTCGACATCTCCGGATCGATGAAGGGTGAGCGGGTCAGGACGGCCGCGGCGACCGTCGGCGCGTTGGCGGGCGAGCTGAACCAGGACAACCTGGCGGTCGTCGCATTCTGGTCCGACGCTGCCGTCCTCACGCGCTTCGGCGATCCGATGACGCCGCTCGGCATTCTCGACACGATTCTGCGAATTCCGGCTCAGGGACTCACCAACGTTCAGTTCGCCCTCGACACCGCGGCCGGACTACTGCGCGGGACGTCGTCGCGTGATGCGCGTGTCGTGCTGCTGTCCGACTGCGTCCACAACGCCGGACCCGACCCGCGGTACATCGCCGCGTCGATCCCGCGTCTCGACGTCCTGCTCGACACGTCCGGCGAGAACGACCTCGATCTGGGACGCGATCTGGCGCGCCTCGGGCACGGACGGATCCGCACGGTCCGCACGTACCGCGACGTCGGGCCCGCTCTGAGCGCGTTCTTCTGACACCGTTTCAGAAAGCTGCAAGAACCCTCCAAGTCGCTCCGGCCAGTGTGTGCACACCACACCCGAAGGAGCACCATCATGAGCACTCTGCTCGGAAGACTCGGCGCACTGTGCGCCGCACACCCTTGGCGAACGATCACGGTCTGGGTCGTACTGCTGGTGTCCACGCTCGCCGCTGCAGGCGCGTTCGGCGGCCAGATGCAGGACGACTATCACGTCGACGGACTCGAATCCGTCGCGGGCAGCGACCTGCTGGCCGAACGATTTCCGGACATGGCAGGAACCGACGCCCGCGTCGTCGTCCACGATCCCGACGGTCTCGACCAGGCCGATCTGGCCGGCCTCGGCAGTCGGCTCCGCGATCTCGACGGCGTCGGAACGGTAGCGCCCCCGCGGATGTCCTCGGACGGCGACACCGCGCTGATCGCCGTCCAGTACTCCGTTCCGGTGACCGACTTCGCCGGGACCGAGGGCATCGATGCACTGCGGACGGCGACGGCACCGCTCGAACGCGAGGGCGTGCAGGTCGAACTCGGCGGGCAGGTGGCCGAGAACATCAGCGCCCCGAGTGGCGTCGCCGAAGCAGTCGGCATCGTCGTCGCGCTGGCCATTCTGTTGGTGGCGTTCGGATCGGTCGTCGCGGCGGGGCTCCCGATCGCGGTGGCGATCGTCGGAGTCGGGATCGGAACGGGAATCATCGCGTTGCTGTCGGCCGTCACCGAGATCGGCCCCATGGCCCCGACGATCGCGACGATGGTCGGCATCGGCGTCGGCATCGATTACGCGTTGCTGCTCGTCACCCGTTTCGCCGACGGTCTTCGATCGGGCCTCTCCCGGACGGAGTCTGCAGCACAGGCCAATTCGACGGCAGGCGTCTCCGTCGTGTTCGCCGGTACGACGGTTCTGCTGTGCCTCCTCGGCCTGCGCCTCGCCGGCGTGCCCGTCTACGCGTCGATGGGGTATGCGACGCTGGCCGTCGTCGGCGCCGTGATGCTGACGTCGGTCACTCTGGTGCCTGCACTGTGCGCGCTTGCCGGCCCGCGCGTTCTGGGCAGAAAGGTGCGGACCACGGTGGGCCCGTCCCGAACCGAGCGGTGGGCACGCATGGTGTGTCGCAGACCAGTGGCGTGGGCAGTATCGGCACTGGTACTGATGGCTATCCTGGCCGCACCCGTGCTCGACATGCGACTGTGGCCGCAGAACGCGGGAACGCAGCCGACGTCGAACACCACGCGCGTCGCCTACGACCTGATCGACGCCGAATACGGTCCGGGCGCCAACGGGCCCTTCACGCTGGCCGTCGATCTGACAACGGTCGACATCGATTCCCTGACAAGGCGATTGGCCGACGAGCCGGGGATCGCCACGGTGATGCCGCCGATGGTCAACGCAGCGGGAGACACGGCGATCGTCGTGATCGAGCCGACGACGGGACCCGCCGACGAAGCGACCACCGAATTGCTCGACCGACTACGCTCCGACTTTGCAGGCGACGGCGTCGTCGTCACCGGTGTGACCCCGATCTTCGCGGACATCACCGACAAACTCGCCGACCGGATCTGGCTCGTCGTCGCGTTCGTCGTGGCTCTGTCGGTCGTGTTGCTGACCGCGGTGTTCCGTTCGATCGTCGTATCGCTGAAAGCCGCGGCGATGAACTTGCTGTCGGTGGCCGCGGCATACGGCGTCATGGTCGCGATCTTCCAATGGGGCTGGGGCACAGAATTGTTGGGGCTTCCGCACGCGGTACCGGTGTCGAGCTGGGTACCGATTCTGATGTTCACGATTCTGTTCGGGCTCTCGATGGACTACGAGGTGTTCCTGCTCTCACGCGTCCGTGAACTGTGGCTGCGCTCCGGCGACGCTCATACCTCGGTCGTCGACGGCGTCGCCTCGACCGGACGGGTCATCACCAGCGCGGCAGCGATCATGGTCGCGGTGTTCCTCGGCTTCGCGATGGACGCCAACGTGACGGTCAAGATGATGGGCGTCGGACTCGCGACGGCGGTGTTCCTCGACGCCACCGTGGTACGCATGGTGCTCGTCCCGGTGACGATGACGCTTCTGGGGCAATGGAATTGGTGGACACCCACGAGGCTGCGAACCCGGGTTACTCCGCAGGCTGCGCACCCGCGCCCAGCTGCTCGACCACATATTTCGCGAGAGAACCCAACCGAGCCCGCTCCGGCATACGCGTCGGAACATCGAGAGCGTCCAACGGCGCCGAGGTGACCGGTCCGACGCAGATCGCGACGACGGGACCTCGTAGCGCAGTGAGGAATTCGTCGAGAAGGCCGTTGTCCTTGGCCGTCGACAACATCGATGCGACGGCCGGGGCGCTGGTGAAGGTGACGGCGTCGACATCGTGGTTCAGGATCTCGGCCAGAAGGTCGATCAGCGGCTGCTGATCGACCGGCCGAATCCAGCGATAGACGGGGATAGCGCGGACGTCGGCGCCGAGTCTGCCCAGGGCCTCGCTGAGGTGGATCGTCGGCTCCCACTCGGTGATGGTGCCGTGCAACTGGACGGCGACGTCCACGCCCGCAACGCCTTCCGCTGCAAGATGATCGGCGACTTCCTGGGATGCCTCGGTCGTCGGCGACCAGATCTCGCGGAGGCCGGCGCCGCGAATGGCGCCGCGCGCCTTGGGGCCTCGCGCGATGATGCGCGTGGACCCGAGGGCCGCCAGAAGTTCCTCACGGTTGCCCCAGCCCTCGGCCGCGTCGAGCCAGCCGCGGAAACCGATACCGGTACTGATGACCGTCAGTTCGGGAGGGCGTTCGATGAAGTCGGCGGTCTTCTCACGGAGATCCGAGTCGTCGAGAAGAGGGAGAACGTGAATCGCGGGGACGTGCACGGTCCGTGCGCCGCGGCGTTCGAGCAGCGCGGCGAACTCGTCCGCCCGCCGTTCGGCGGTCAGCGCGATCGTCTTCCCCGACAGTGGAGCCATGCCGGAAAGGATAGGCGCTCCGCACCTGTGCGTGCATAGTCGGACTCCTGCCCAACTATGCACGCAGGGGTGGCTATGCCGCGAACACGTCCGGATCAGGGCCGGTGCGGCCGTCCGGGGTGTCCAGCGCGTTGATCTGCTGAATCTCGTCGCTCGACAGCTCGAAACCGAAGACGTCGAAGTTGCTCGCGATGCGCGCCGGCGTCACCGACTTCGGGATCACCACGTTGCCGAGCTGGATGTGCCACCGCAGGATGACCTGGGCCGGGGTGACGCCATGCGCGTCGGCAATGGTTGCGAACGCCGGGTCGTCCAGAATCGTGCCGGAACCGAGCGGGCTCCACGCCTCGGTCGCGATGCCCTTCGACGTGTGGAACGCACGCAGCTCTTCCTGATTGAACCGCGGGTGCAGCTCGATCTGGTTGACGGCCGGAACCTCGCCGACCGCGTCGATCAGCTTCTCGAGCGTCGGGATGGTGAAGTTGGAGACGCCGATGGAACCGATCCGACCGTCGGCCTTCAGCTTCTGGAACGCCTTGAACGTGTCGATGTACTTGTCACGGTCGAGCTGCTGCCAGTGAATGAGGTACAGGTCCAGGTAGTCGAGTCCCAGACGGTCCATGCTGGCGTCGAAGGCGGTCAGCGTGGAGTCGTAGCCCTGATCGTCGTTCCACAACTTGGTCGTGACGAACAGCTCGTCGCGTGCGATGCCGGATTCCGCGATCGCCTTACCGGTGCCGGCTTCGTTCTCGTACACCTTCGCGGTGTCGATGCTGCGGTAGCCGACCTTCAGTGCCTCCGCGACCGCGTCGTACGCGCCGTCGTCGGGAACCTGCCACACGCCGAAGCCGAGCTGGGGAATCGCGTGCCCGTCGTTCAGCACGATCGTCGGAACAGAACTGGTCTTCGGTGAAAACGTCATACGAATGCCAACTCCCGAGGGGGTTTCTCTGTTCCCTGCACGCGATAATGACCGGTGTGACTGCAACGCTCCGCATCGACGATCTTTCTGCCTTCCACGGCGACCGCACCCTGTTCGCCGGGCTCGACCTCACGGTCACCGAGGGCGACGTCATCGGCCTCGTCGGCGCGAACGGTGCAGGTAAGTCGACGTTGTTGACGCTGCTCGCGGGCGTCGGAACAGCCGAGTTCGAGGGTGAGATATACACGAGCCCGCCCGACGCCACCGTCGGATATCTCGCGCAGGAGCCGGACCGCCTGGCAGGAGAAACCGTCGTCCAGTTCATCGGTCGCCGCACCGGAGTCACGGCCGCCGAACAGACGATGAACGACGCGGCCGAGGCGCTCGGTTCGGGCTCGGACGAGGACCTCTACACGCCCGCGCTGGAGAAGTGGCTGGCGCTGGGTGGCGCCGACCTGGCCGAACGGACCGAAAAGGTGCTTGCCGACCTCGGTCTCGCGGTCGACGGTTCTGCCCTGATGACGTCGTTGTCCGGTGGTCAGGCCGCGCGGGCAGGGCTCGCCGCCATTCTGCTCGCCCGGTACGACATTCTTCTGCTCGACGAGCCGACCAACGATCTCGATCTGGCGGGGCTCGAGCAGTTGGAACGGTTCGTCGTGGAAACGCGAGCGGCAATCGTCGTCGTCAGTCACGATCGCGAATTCCTTGCGCGGACGGTCACCGGCATCGTCGAGTTGGATCGGGGTCAGCGCCGCATCGACGTGTACGACGGCAGCTACGAGTCCTACCTCGCCGAACGGGAAATCGCGCGACAGCATGCACGGGAGAAGTACGACGACTACGCCGACACGAAGGCAGCGTTGGAGTCCCGCGCGCAGATGCAGCGGAACTGGATGGAATCCGGCGTCCGGAACGCGCGTCGCAAGGCAACGGACAACGACAAGATCAGCCGCAAGACACGCGCGGAATCCACCGAGAAACAGGCCGCGAAAGCGCGTCAGACACAACGGCGTATCGAACGGCTCGAGGTCGTCGAGGAGCCCCGCAAGGAGTGGGAACTGCGGATGGAAATCGCCGCGGCACCCCGTAGCGGCACCGTCGTCTCGGTGCTCGGTGGGGCAGTCGTGCGTCGGCCGGACTTCACGTTCGGACCCGTCACGACGCAGATCGAGTTCGGTGACCGTGTGCTGATCACCGGCGCGAACGGTTCGGGAAAGACCACGTTGTTGTCGGTACTACTCGGCAAACTGGTGCCCGACGAAGGAACCGCGTCGCTGGGCTCCGGCGTCGCGGTCGGTGAAATCGACCAGGCGCGAGGGCTGTTCACCGGGGCTGCGACCGTGGCCGAGTCATTGAGTGCCGCAGTTCCCGACTGGCCCGACGCCGATGTGCGTACGTTGCTCGCAAAATTCGGACTGCGGGGCGACGACGCGCTGCGGGCCGCCGATTCTCTGTCTCCGGGTGAGCGCACTCGCGCGGCCTTGGCCCTGCTGCAAGCGCGTGGCGTGAATTTGCTCGTGCTGGACGAGCCGACCAATCACCTCGACCTGCCCGCGATCGGGCAACTCGAACGGGCGATGGAGAACTTCGAGGGTACGTTGCTGCTGGTCACGCACGATCGCCGCATGCTCGACACCGTCCGCGCGACGCGACGGTGGGTCATGGACGGCGGTCGGTTGACGGAGGTGTGACTTCCCCGTCGGCATCGATGGACCGTGGCATCCGATAGACAGTTGCCGCGGTCCATCGATGCGTTGGAGCGTCGTCGAAGGTTGACAGATCGTTGGGTTCATACAACACTTCGTTCTATGAGCCCCAAGCGTGCGACCACGCTCCCGATTTACAACCGGGTGGGAGTTCTGCGAGCCGAACGCAAGATGAGCCGCGCGCAACTGGCCGAACTCGTCGACGTCAACCCACAGACCGTGGGGGCGCTCGAACGAGGTGACCACTACCCGAGTCTCGACCTGGCCATGCGCATCTGCGACGTCTTCGACCTCCCCATCGAGGCCGTCTTCTCGCGCACGGAGCTCGGACCACTCTCCGCCGAACTGTTCAGAAGGGAACCATGAGTACCCCGGACACGAACATCCTCAGCCGCTACCAGACCTATCGAACGCGGCGCTTCCTGGAGAACGACGCCAAGACGCGCCACTGGTTGCCGGGTTGGCGCACACAGCATCGCCGACGCGTTCTGGCCGTCGCCGTTCTGGCCACCCTGTTCGTTCTTCTCGTTCTGTCGATCTCCACCCTGTTCTGGAAGTGGGCGCCCCTTGCGTGGCTCCCGGCCACTGCAGCGTTCCTCGTCCTGTGGACGATCCTGCAGACCGTGTCCGGCCGTCACAGCGACGCACCCGTGGGAGCACTCGACGAGTGGGAAGTGGAGCAGCGCAACGAAGCTCGCTCCATCGGCCTGACGGTCACCCAAGGTACCGTTCTCACCGCCGTCATCGCGCTCGTCTTCCTGTCCACCGCCCTCGACAACGACCGCCTCGCCTACGCGGGCGGCCTCTGGACCCTGGTTGCCCTCCTGACCGGAATCTGTTCTCCCGCAATCATTCTTGCCTGGATAACCCCCGACCCCGATCCCGAAGATCTCTGAAAGAGGCACCATGAGCACCCTCACGATCGACGACATCTCGAAAAGGTACGGCGACAAGATCGCCCTGGATTCCCTGACCTTCGACGTTCGGCCGGGCGAGCTCTTCGGCTTCGTCGGCAGCAACGGAGCGGGCAAGACCACCACGATGCGCATCGTCCTCGGCGTGCTGTCGGCCGACTCCGGACGAGTTCTCCTGGGCGGCAATCCCGTCGACCTCGACGTCCGCCGAACCATCGGCTACATGCCGGAGGAACGCGGGCTCTACCCGAAGATGAAGGTCGGGCCGCAGCTGGCGTTTCTGGCCGAATTGCACGGACTGTCGTCGGCCGACGCGAAGGCCGCGGTCGCGCGATGGACCGAACGACTCGGCATCGCCGAGCGATTGAACGACACGGTCGACGCGCTCAGTCTCGGCAACCAACAGCGCGTTCAACTCGCCGCCGCACTCGTGCACGACCCCGCGGTACTCGTTCTGGACGAACCGTTCTCGGGCCTCGATCCCGTCGCCGTCGACGTCATGAGCGACGTGCTGCGAGAGAAGGCGTCCTCCGGTGTGCCCGTGATCTTTTCGAGCCATCAGTTGGATCTCGTGCAGCGGCTGTGCGATCGGGTCGGCATCATCTCCGGCGGTTCGATGAAGGCCGTCGGCACCGTCGACGAGCTTCGCGGGGCAGGTGACGCACAACTCCTCGTACACGCACCGGGCGCCCAGGAAGGCTGGGCCGACGCCATCGCAGGCGTCACGCCGATCGGTCATTCCGACGGGCGCACCATCCTGAGCGTCAAGAGCGGCGCCGACGACCAAGCCATCCTCCGCGCAGCGCTGGCCACCGGACCCGTGCACGAATTCTCCTTCCGCAAACCGTCGTTGAGCGACCTGTTCCGAGAGGCAGTGGCATGAGCCAACAGATGAGTTCGAGTCGCGCCATCGGATTGATCGCCAAGCGCGAGTTCACCGTTCAGGTGATGAAGAAGAGCTTCGTCATCAGCAACGTCATCATTCTCGCCGTCATCATCGGCGGCATCATCGCCTACTCCATCTTCTCCGGAGGTGACGACGAGGAACGTGACGTCGTCGGCGTCGTCGGCGATTCTTCGATCGCGTCCGTCCTCGAGCAGACCGGCACCGCCGTCGGAAGCCCGGTCGAGGTCCGCGAAATCTCCGACGCCGACACCGCGCGCGCCGACGTCGAATCCGGTGATGTCGCAGTCGCTCTCGTACCGGGTAGTGCAGGCGCCTACACCGCGATCACCGATTCGGAGCTCGAGGGAACTCTCCGCGCCGTCGTAGAAGGAAGCGTGCAGACGCAGGCGACCGACACCGCTCTCGCCGCGCAAGGCGTCGACCAGAACGCGTTGGCAGCAGCAGTGTCGCAGGCGACCGTGACGGTCGAGGCGATCGATCCTCCCGATCCCGAAGCGGGACAACGTGTTGCGCTGTCACTCGCCGCGGTGTTCGTGCTGTACGCGCAGATCATCGGATTCGGAATGTACGTCGCGATGGGCGTCGTCGAGGAGAAGTCGTCGCGTGTCGTCGAACTGCTGCTGTCGACGGTTCGGCCGCTGCAGTTGTTGTGGGGCAAGATCATCGGGATCGGCGCGGTCGGCATTCTGCAACTCGCGTTGTACGGGGCAGCGGGTGTCGGAGCGGGACTCGCCACCGGCACTCTCACCGTCACCGGAACGGCCATCACGGTCTTCGCCAGCACCCTGGGCTGGTTCGTCCTCGGTTTCGCGTTCTTCGCGGTGCTGTACGCGGCAGGCGGTTCGATGGTCTCGCGGCAGGAGGACGTCAATTCGACGACCATGCCGTTGCTCCTGCTGATCATGGCAATGTTCTTCTCCGCGTTCTACTCCGTCGGAGATCCCGAGAGCACGCTCAGCAACGTCCTGAGCTGGATTCCCCCGTTCTCCGCCGTCATGATGCCGCTGCGCATCGCGGCCGGTGTGGCGCCGGTCTATCAAGTCGTCGGCACGGTGCTCATCATGGCTGCCACCACCGCAGCCCTGGCCGTCGTCGCCGCGAAGATCTACCAGCGCTCGATCCTGCGGATCGGCAAGACCGTCACGTGGAAGGAAGCATTCGCCCGCTAAGCTCCAGTTCCATGAGCACGCGAACGTCCGCCGCCGAGATTCTCGATGCCATTCTCGACGGCGGATCGTTCGTGTCGTGGGATTCCCCGCCGCTCGACGTCTCCCCCGGCCCGGCCTACGCGGCGGACCTCGACAAGGCGCGGGAGAAGAGCGGCGTCGACGAGTCGGTTCTGACCGGACGCGGCATGATCGACGGTAGGCCGGTGGCCGTCGTCGCCTGCGAATTCGCCTTTCTCGCCGGATCCATCGGTGTGGCCGCCGCGGAACGGATCGTCACCGCCATCGAACGGGCGACGGCCGAGGGACTGCCGTTGATCGCGTCTCCCACGTCGGGCGGAACGCGTATGCAGGAAGGGACGCTCGCGTTCGTCCAGATGGTGAAGATCGCAGGCGCCGTCACCGTACACAAGAAGGCCGGACTGCCATACCTCGTGTACCTCCGCAATCCGACGACCGGTGGTGTGTTCGCGTCCTGGGGATCGCTGGCGCACGTCACGTTCGCGGAGCCCGGCGCACTGATCGGTTTTCTCGGACCCCGCGTGTATCAGGCGTTGTACGACAAGCCATTTCCCGACGGCGTCCAGACCGCCGAGAATCTGTACCACCACGGCGTCATCGACGGCGTCGTGCCGATCGACAGCCTCCGCCACTTGCTCGTACGTGCCCTGCGCGTCGTCACTGGTGAGACCGAGGTTCCCGCCGAGTTGGAACCCGCCCCGGCCGACATTCCGGAGCACTCCGCGTGGCATTCCGTCGAGGCATCCCGACGCGAAGACCGTCCGGGCGTCCGGGAGCTGTTGGAACACGCTGCGACCGAACAGGTTCCGTTGAGCGGCACCGGCCAGGGCGAGTCGGACACCACTATTCTTCTGTCGCTGTGCAGGTTCCGCGGAATCTCGTGCGTGGTGTTCGGCAACGACCGCAGCAGTCACAGCGTCACCGCAACCATGGGGCCGGCCGCACTCCGAGAAGCGCGTCGGGGAATGCGCTTGGCCGAGGAACTGGGCATTCCGCTGGTACTCGTCATCGACACGTTCGGTGCCGCACTGTCGAAAGAGGCCGAGGAAGGTGGTCTCGCACCCGAGATCGCGCGGTGCATCAGCGATCTCGTCACCGTGAACACACCGACCGTCTCGGTGCTGCTCGGACAGGGGACGGGAGGCGGCGCTCTCGCCCTGCTGCCTGCGGACCGGACGCTGTGTGCGCAGAACGCGTGGCTCGCGCCGCTGCCGCCCGAAGGTGCCAGTGCGATCGTCCACCGAGACACCGCCCACGCCCCCGATATGGCGGAGGCACAGGGCATTCGGTCGGTAGACCTGTTGCGTGACGGCATCGTCGACGCCATCGTCCCCGAGAACCCGGACGCGGCAGACGAACCCGTCGAGTTCTCGACACGCGTCGCCGGTGCGATCGCCCGCGAGCTACGTGAGATCGCGACCGGCGGAGCGGACCGCGTCTCGCTGCGTATGGAAAGGTACCGGCGGCTCGGAGTGCGGGATCAGAGCTAGCAGGTCGCCGGCGCGAACGTCCGACGGCAATGCGACCTTGCCGTCGCCGAACGCGAAGAACTCCCGTCCGGCCACCGAATGTCGATTGGCGACCTCGGCTGCAACACAGTCGCACGCGGCCGCGTCGACACGCACTGTTCCGGCGAGTACCGACCTCACCCGCGTGACGACGACGCCACCCAGCCGTGTCGGAGTTCCGTCGCAGTCGGCGAGATCCTCGACGCACACGCCGTCGACCATCAGGCGCCCCAGGTGAAAATGCGTCGCCGACGGCCAGATCGCCATGTCGAATCGGGACGGGCACGCGGCTCGGAGGGAGGGAAGCTGTTCGAAAAGGGTCACGTCGTCGAGTGTTCGTCGGGTTCGCCGCGGTTACCAGGTTTTTGACGAAACCCTTACGGACCAGCCGCGACTGGCTGCACAGTGTTGACGCGATACGGGCGGGATCCCGCCAGTTCGGCCCGACAATGTGCACTCAGTTGCGCGGAAGAGTACGACTGGACGAATTGATCGACTTCCGACGCCGCCGCACCACGGTAATGATCTCCTCGACGACGCGGTCGAGGTCGGCAAGCACCGTCGCGGCCGAATACCGCAGCACCAACCATCCTTCGAGGACCAAAGCGTTCTGCCGTCGGCGATCGTTGTTGAATGTCGCCGGATCGCTGTGGAACTCGCGCCCGTCGATCTCGACGATGACGCGGGCACGGAAGTCGACGAGGTCACCGTAGAACGGACCCACCCTCGCGTTGATCGCCATCCGAAAATTTCGGGCGGTCAAGGCACGCGCGACGATTCGCTCCGGTTCGGAGCGGGTGCCGGGGCAGCAGCGTCGAAGCTGTTCTCGAAGAGCCGCCATGCCCTTCATGCCGGCAGAGATATCGCAGATCTCCGCGACTCGTCGCCACGGAATCCGTGCGCCGATCGCAGCGTCGAAGAACTTCTCCAGTTCGGGCTTCGGCAGAACCGCAGCGACATCGACGAATGCCTGCTCGATCGGGACGATCCGAAATCCTCCATACGTTGCGACGGTCGGCAGCGTACGGCGATAGATACGCACCCAATCGGGGCACGTGATCGGCCCGACGGATCGATCGTGACATCGACGCGCTGCGGTTCGTAGTCGATCAGCCCCCAGAGCCACGCTGCGGTCGTGTGGCTGACCACCGCCTTCGGCTTCCACAACACGACGGCCCGGCACAGATCCATGTAGTCCGGCTTCTCGGTCGCATAGATCTCCGGAAGCAGACGTATTAGCTCCCCGGACTTCACGCGTCGCGAAATCGCACTTCGACTCATACCTGACGCAACCAGCTGTGCCGCTGTCGATACCCCCATGACGAACAACCGTCGCCTATGGAGACCCCCGGTGGTAGGGGCAATTTTCGTCCTGTGGACAACCCGCGACTGAGTGCACATTATCGGGCCAGGTGGGCGGGATCCCGCCAGTTCGGCCCGACAATGTGCACTCAGTTGCGCGTATCCGCAACTAGTGTGGTTTTCATGAGCGGCGAGTACCGGAAGAGCTTCGACAGCAGCATCACCGATCGCGAAGGGTTCTGGCTGGATGCGGCCCAGAGCGTCACGTGGGACGCGCCGCCGACCAGGGCGTACGACGGCGCGGGCTGGTTCCCCGACGGTCGGCTGAACACCTGCTTCAACGCGCTCGACCGCCACGTTCAGGCCGGTCACGGTGATCGGACGGCGTTGATCTACGACTCGGCGATGGTCGGCACCCAGCGTTCCTACACGTACGCGGAGTTACTGGAGTCGGTGGCCACGTTCGCGGGTGTCCTGGCGAAACACGGCGTCACTCGCGGCGATCGCGTGGTGCTCTACCTTCCGATGATCCCCGAGGCCGTCGTCGCGATGCTGGCGTGCGCGCGGATCGGTGCCGTGCACTCGGTCGTGTTCGGTGGATTCGCCGCCAAGGAACTCGCCGCGCGTATCGACGACGCGAAGCCGAAGCTGATCGTCACCGCGTCGGGCGGTCTGGAGCCGGGACGTACCGTCGAATATCTTCCGATCGTCGAGAAGGCCCTGTCTCTGTCCTCTCCGACGACGGTCATCGTCAAGAAACGCGACGAGATTCCCGCCGACCACGCCTGGCTCGACTGGGACACCGAGATCGCCGACGCGTCTGCCGCCGAACCGGTTTCGGTGCAATCCACCGATCCGCTGTACATCCTGTACACGTCGGGAACGACGGGTAAGCCGAAGGGCGTCGTGCGCGACAACGGCGGTCACGCCGTCGCACTGACGTGGTCGATGCGCCACATCTACGACGTCGGAGCAGGCCAGGTGATGTGGACGGCGTCGGACGTCGGATGGGTCGTCGGACATTCGTACATCGTCTACGGCCCGCTGCTCGCCGGTGCGACCACGGTTCTGTACGAGGGCAAACCCGTCGGAACTCCCGACGCGGGTGCGTTCTGGCGCGTCATCGCCGATCACGGTGTGCGAGCGCTGTTCACGGCGCCGACGGCTCTGCGCGCGATCCGCAAGGTCGATCCGCACGCGTCGGAACTCGAGAAGTACGACGTGTCGTCGCTCGAGACGCTGTTCGTCGCCGGCGAGCGCCTCGACCCCGATACGTACGAGTGGATCAGCCGCACGCTGAATCGTCCCGTCGTCGACCATTGGTGGCAGACCGAGACCGGCTGGGCCATCTGCGCCAATCTACGTGGGCTGGAACCTCTTCCGATCAAACCCGGGTCGGCGACCGTCCCCGTTCCCGGCTTCCAGGTCGAGATTCTCGACGCGACGGGCACTCCCGTCGAGGCGGGCACCGAAGGCAACGTCGTCGTGAAACTGCCGCTGCCGCCCGGCACGTTGGTGGGCCTGTGGAACGACGAATCACGGTTCCAGCGTTCCTATCTCGACACCTTCCCCGGCTTCTACCTCACCGGCGACTCGGGATACATCGACGCCGACGGGTACGTGTTCGTGCTCGGCCGTAGCGACGACGTCATCAACGTTGCGGGACATCGACTGTCGACGGGTTCGATGGAAGCCGTCGTCGCGAGTCACCCGGCCGTGGCCGAATGCGCCGTCATCGGCATCCACGACGACCTGAAGGGCCAGCGCCCGAGCGGATACGTCGTGCTGAAAGCAGGTGAGACGATCGAGGAAGACCAGCTGCGCGACGAACTGGTCGCGATGGTGCGCGATCAGATCGGTGCACTCGCCACGTTCCGTGACGTCACCGTCGTCGGGGCGCTGCCGAAGACCCGGTCCGGCAAGATTCTGCGCAAGACGATGCGTCAGATCGTCGCGGGTGAGGAGTACGGGGTGCCGTCGACCATCGAGGATCCGGCGGTGCTCGACGCGTTGGCGGAGCGGCTTCGCCGCTCGTGAGTGGGAATGTATACCCCTCTACACATTCGCACGCACGGGTGACGGCGTCGCCTACTGTTTCTCCTTATGACCGAGCTCGACACGCGCCCGAAGCCCGACCTCCTCGCTCTCGGCGCCGTCACGATCACCGTGCTGTCGTGGGCGTCGGCGTTCGTCGCGATCCGCGGCGTCGGAACGTCGTTCGGCGCGGGACCTCTCGCGCTCGGGCGTCTGCTCATCGGCACGGTCGCGCTCGGACTCGTCCTGCTCGTCCGGAGGACATGGGTGCGGCCGAGCAGAACACAGTGGCTGGAGATCCTCAGCGTCGGAGTGTTCTGGTTCGCGATCTACAACGTCGCGCTGAACGCCGCCGAGCAACGGGTCGACGCGGGCACGACATCGATGTTCATCCAGATCGGCCCGATCCTGGTGGCCCTGTTCGCCGGACTGCTGCTCGGCGAGGGCTTTCCGAAATGGCTCGTCATCGGTGCCGCCGTCGCGTTCGGTGGTGCCGTCATGGTCGGTGTCGTCACCGCCGTCACGACGACCGACACCACCAGGACCGACGCCGACGCCCTCGGCATCGCGCTGTGCCTCGTCTCGGCCGTCACGTACGCGATCGGTGTCCTGAGCCAGAAGCCGGTGCTCCGCACGATTCCCGGCCTGCAGGTGACGTGGATGGCCTGCGCGATCGGCGCGCTATGCACTCTGCCGTTCGCACCCGCGCTTCTGGGTGACCTGAGCCGCGCATCGGCGGGCGCCACCGGCGGACTGATCTACCTCGGCCTCGTTCCCACGGCACTCGCGTTCAGCACGTGGGCATTCGCGTTGTCACGCATGAACGCCGGCCGACTGGGCGTCACCACGTACGCCGTCCCGCCGCTGACTATTCTCATGGCCTGGGCGCTCCTCGGCGAGGTCCCGCACTACCTCGCCGTCCTCGGCGGAGTCGTCTGCCTCGTCGGAGTCGGACTGTCACGGCGGCGCTGATCGGGTCGTTCCCGCAGGCTTCACTCCCGCGGAGGTAGCGAGTTGAACCGCGCGATCGCCACCTGACGTTCGTGTCCGTGATCGACGATCGGCTCCGGATACTCCTTGGGCCGACCGCCTTTCAGGGCGTGCACCGCCTTGCCCTCGATGCCGCGCAACTCCGGTACCCAGCGACGCACGTAATCGCCTGCGGGATCGAACTTCTCGCCCTGCGTAATCGGGTTGAACACGCGAAAGTACGGTGACGCATCCGTTCCCGTGCCCGCGGTCCATTGCCATCCGTGCTGATTGTTGGCCAGGTCGCCGTCGACGAGCTGGTTCATGAAGTACCGGGCGCCGCGCCACCACGGCAGGTGCAGATCCTTGACGAGGAACGACGCGACGATCATCCGCACCCGGTTGTGCATCCACTTCTCGGACGCGAGCTGACGCATTCCAGCGTCGACGATCGGGAAGCCCGTGCGGCCTTCCTTCCACGCCTCGAACATGATGTCGGCGTGCTTGCCGGAGTCGACATCGATACCGTCGAACTTCTTGTCGTAGTTCTCTCGCGCGCTGTCCGGTCGCTGAAACAGTATGTCCGCGTAGAAGTCTCGCCACGCGATCTGCCGTCGATACGCGGCACTTCCTTCGCTGCGGAGTTTCGACAGGTCCTTCAGAATCGTGCGCGGATGAATGTTGCCGTACTTCAAGTACACCGACATGCGGCTCGTCGAATCGAGATCCGGGCGGTTGCGCTCGTCGTCGTAACCCTCGATCCGACCCAGAAACTCCTTCCACTCGTCGAGCGCCGCCTTCTCCCCCGCGGGCGCCTCCGACGCATCCTTCTCGGTCGGGATCTTCGCTCGTCGCGGAAGGCCTGACACGTCCGACGGGTCGAGCCACGTCGCGGTCTTCTCCGACGTCTCGGCCGGCCCGCGCCAACCGTGGTTCATCCACTGCCGGAAGTACGGCGAGAACACGCGATACGGCTCGCCGTTGTCCTTGGTCACTCGCCCCGGCGCGATGGCGTACGGAGAGCCGGTCGCGTGCAACGACACCCGCTTCCCGACACGTTCGTCCCGCTCCCGCCCGTACGGGCCGTAGTCGGCGCTGATGTGGACCTCGTCGGCGTCGACGGCTTTCGCGACCTTCGGCACCACCGTCGCCGGGTCACCCTTGACGACGAGCAGGCGTCCGTCCAACTGCTCGTCGAGCGCGGACAGGCTTCGGAACAGGAAATCGCGACGAGGACCACCCGACGGCTTCAACAGGGCGTCGTCGAGCACGAAGAGGCCGAGGACCGGGTCACCCGACGCCGACGCGGCACCGAGAGCGGGCAGATCGTCGAGTCGGAGATCGCGTCGAAACCACATGACAGACATGGCCCGATACATACCCGCCGGTTTCTCAGAGAAACGCCAATCTTGCTTCACAGTCGCCGCAGAATCGCCCCCTAGCTTGGGAAACACGCACGAACGAGAAGGAAAGGAGCACATCATGAAGACCACGCCGAGGTTCCCGGGAGCGCAGTCTCTGGTGAACAGCACCTGCAGTTTCGAGAAGTACTACGAGGCCCTGTACTCTCAGGCGCCGACGGTCGCCTGGTCGCTCGACACCGACGCGACGCGTCGTAGCGCCCTGGAGGAGTTCTTCGCACAAACGCCCGAGGAACGGCAGAAGACCGTCGACAGTTGGGCTGCCTAGGCACAATGGGGCTGTGTCCGAGACAGCACCGAGCAACCACGCAGCGCCCGAGAGCACCGCGACCGTCCTCGTCGTCGACGACGACGAGGACGTTCTGTCGTCACTGCAGCGCGGATTGCGCCTGTCCGGTTTCACGGTGATCACCGCGGTCGACGGCGCCGCCGCTCTGAGCGTCGTCGCCAGCCAGTCACCCGACGTCGTCGTCCTCGACATCAACATGCCCGTCCTCGACGGAGCGAGCGTCGTCAAGGCGCTGCGCGCGATGGGCAACGACGTCCCCATCTGCGTGCTCAGCGCACGCTCGTCCGTCGACGACCGCATCTCCGGCCTCGAGAACGGGGCTGACGACTACCTCACCAAACCGTTCGTCCTCGCCGAGCTCGTCGCCCGCGTCAAAGCAATGCTGCGACGACGCGCGGTCGCGCCGGTGGCTGAGCCGTCGGGTGGCGGTTCGTCGTCGGAAATCGTCGTCGGGCCGCTGTCGGTGGACATCCCCGGCTACCGGGCCCACAGTCAGGGCCGGGAGCTCGACCTCACCAAACGTGAATTCGAACTGCTCGCGGTGCTCGCACGGAACAAAGGAGTCGTCCTGACGCGTGAGCGGTTGCTCGAGCTGGTGTGGGGTTACGACTTCGTCGCCGACACCAACGTCGTCGACGTCTTCGTCGGATACCTGCGCCGAAAGATGGAGGTCGAGGGCGCATACCGCGTCCTGCACACGGTGCGAGGAGTCGGATTCGTGCTCAGGGACGCGTCGTGAGGCTGTCGTTGCGCCTTCGTGTCGCGGCCGCCACGGCGCTCGGCGCGACCATCGTCGTCGCGTCGCTCGCGGTCGTCACGTCGGTGGCCATCTCGCGCAACAACGTCAACCAGCTCGACGAACGGCTGACGACCGCGTCTCAGGCCCTGGTTCCGAACACCGCAGTGCTCGAAACGTTCCTGAACCAGCTGTCGTCGGCGTTCGCCGTCACCATCCGCACCGGTGACACCATCCGTGCATCCACCCCGATCCAACTGCCCGACCTGCCCGAAGGTTCGCAGACCGTCGACGTCGGCGGCCAGAGATTCCGCGTGTACACCACGACCACGACGTCGCTGATCGATCTGTCCATCGCCATCGGAGTGCCTGCGATCGAGGCGCAGCAGGTGACCGACGAGCAGCAGCGCCTCGTCCTGTTCATCGGACTCGGGGCGATTGCCGTGTCGACTGGCCTGGGGTGGATCTTCGGTGGTCGAGCGGTGAAACCTCTCGTGACGTTGACCCGCCAGGTGAGCGCCCAGCCGCCGTTACCTCCGGACACGAAGACCGGCGTCAAAGAGGCCGACGAGTTGGCGACGGCCATCGGCGGGATGTTGCAGCGCGTCAACGACGCGCAGGAACGCACCAACGACGCGCTCGCGACCGCCCGTGACTTCGCTGCGGTCTCGGCACACGAACTGCGCACGCCGCTGACCGCGATGCGCACCGACATCGAAGTGTTGCGGACCCTCGATCTGGAACGTGCGCAGCAGCAGGAGATTCTCGGTGATCTGGACCGAACCCAGGGTCGCGTCGAGACGACGCTCGGAGCGCTGGAGAAGTTGGCGTCGGGCGAACTGCAGGACGACAGCGACCGCGTCGACACCGACATCGTGGACATCTGCGACGTCGCAGCGCAGGACGCCATGCGTCAGCACCCCGATCTGACGGTGCGGATCGAATCCGAACCGTCGGTGACGATGCGCGGCTTTCCTGCGGGCCTGCGTCTGGCCGTCGACAACGCGATCGTCAACGCCATTCGCCACGGCGACGCGAAGACCCTCGTTCTCGCGATTCGCCGCGACGAGGGTCGCGTCGTACTCACCGTCGACGACGATGGAACCGGCGTGCCCGTCGACGAACGCGACGCGGTCTTCGAGCGGTTCTACCGGGGAGCGGCCGCCGCGAAGGGCGGGTCGGGTCTCGGACTCGCCCTCGTCGAACAGCAGGCTCAATTACACGGCGGCACAGCCTATTTCACCGACAGCCCGCTCGGCGGGGCCAGGTTGGTGATGGAACTGAGTGCGGCTGCGCCACCCGTGCGTGGGTAGTCGGCCTCTGGACCGACTATCCGCGCACGGGTGCGAAGCGCACTTATTTGACGTCGAGCAGATCGATCACGAACACGAGGGTCTTGCCGGACAGACGGTGGCCTGCACCTGCAGGACCGTACGCCAGCTCCGGCGGGATGGTCAGCTGACGGCGTCCGCCGACCTTCATGCCGGGGATGCCGTCCTGCCATCCCTGGATGAGACCCTGCAGCGGGAACTGGATCGACTCGCCGCGGTTCCACGACGAGTCGAACTCCTCTCCACTGTCGAACTCGACGCCGACGTAGTGGACCTCGACATTGCCGCCGGCGACCGCTTCCGCGCCGTCACCCTCGACCAAGTCGACGACGACGAGGTCGGTGGGCGGAGGGCCGGCCTGAAACTCGATAATTGGCTTCGTCACGGAACCCACCCTACGTCGTACAGGTCAGCCGATCGGGTCAGCCATGCGAATCACGTCGTATGCGCAGGTCAGCTCGTTGCCGGTAGTGGGGTCGGTCATCTCGACCTTCCACGTGTCGGCGAACTGGTCGACTCCGGGGTGCATCGAGATCGTGCCGGAGATCAGGATGGTGCCGCGCTTGAACAGGCCGCGCTCGCGCAGAACGTCGAGCCAGTACTTCGGAGCCAGCAGATCGCCGAGGGATCCGGTCTGAATCGGGGTATCACCGACCCATGCCTTCAGGGTGATGTCGTCGATGCGGTCGGCGACATCGGACAACCGCCACGCGCCGAGGCCGAGGACGTCGGGAGACGCGTTCTTGCTCCATGCGACGCTGTGGACCTCGAGGTCACGGTCGGTGTGATCGCAGGCGACCGTCAGCAGGACGTCGTCCTCGGAGTCGCCGAGAATCACGAGTGCCCACTCGGCCTCGCCGGACGTGCGGCCGTGCTGCACGTGAACGGTGTCGGTCTGCTGCGCCAGGTACGGCGAAATCGGGTACATCGCGGGAGTGACGGTCGGCGCAGGAACACCCAGTTCGGCCAGCTCGGCGATATGGTGCGCGACCTCTTCCTGGTTGCGGCCCGCGTATCCCGCGTTGAGAAGATTCAGTGGTTCGACGGTTTCGGTCGTGCCGTCGGGCAGCGTGAAAGTGAGCATGAGCCTAAGGACCTCTTCCCGTTACTTTTTTGTTTCCAATACGCCGAAAAGCTTGCGCATACGTCTTGTATACAGCAAGTATGGAGACTGTTCAACGGATCCGCGTGATTCCAAGCACAGCGAAGGAGTTGCCATGACTGCGCAGACAGTCGACAAGAAAGGCCTGGCGAGGGCATTCGCCGCGAGCCTGACCGGGACGGCATTGGAGTGGTACGACTTTGCCGTCTACTCGGCTGCCGCCGCCTTGGTGTTCCCCATCATCTTCTTTCCGGACAGCGATCCGCTGACCGGAACCCTGCTCGCGTTCTCGACCTACGCGGTCGGCTACATCGCCCGTCCGATCGGTGGATTCGTCTTCGGTCGCCTCGGCGACGTCATCGGACGCAAGCAACTACTCGTGATCACGCTGCTGCTGATCGGCGTCACGACGTTCCTGATCGGTCTCATCCCCAGCTACGACACGATCGGCATCGTCGCGCCGATCCTGCTCGTCACGATGCGCTTCGCTCAGGGCGTCGCCGTCGGCGGTGAGTGGGGTGGCGCCGTGCTGCTGTCCAGCGAGTACGGCAACCCGCGGCAGCGAGGCTTCTGGTCGTCGGCTGCCCAGATCGGCCCGCCCGCAGGCAACCTGCTCGCCAACGGCGCTCTCGCCGCACTGACCATCGCTCTGACCGAGGACCAGTTCGAATCCTGGGGCTGGCGTATCGCGTTCCTGTTCTCGGCAGTACTCGTCGGCTTCGGTCTGTGGATCCGCCTGAAGCTCGAGGACACCCCGGTCTTCAAGGCCCTGCAGGAAAGCGGCGACCGTTCGGAAGCTCCGATCAGCGAGGTCTTCAAGACGCAGCTGCGTCCGCTCGTCGCCGCGATCCTCTCGCGCATCGCGCCCGACGTCATCTACGCGCTGTTCACCGTCTTCTCCATAACCTACGGCGTCCAGAAGCTCGGGTTCGCCCGCAGCGAGGTGTTGACCGCCATCCTCATCGGCTCCGCGTTCCAGCTCGGACTCATTCCGCTGGCAGGCGCGATCTCCGACCGCATCAACCGTCGCCTCGTCTACGGAGTCGCGGCGGTCGGTGGCGTCGTGTGGAGTGCGATCTTCTTCCTGATGATCGGCGGCAGCTCGCTGCCGCTGCTGATTCTCGGCGTCGTCGTCGGACTCGCGTTCCACTCGTTCATGTACGGACCGCAGGCTGCGTTCGTCACCGAGCAGTTCACGGTACGTCTGCGCTCGACCGGTAGCTCGCTCGCCTACACGATCGCAGGCGTCTTCGGTGGCGCGATGGCACCGCTGATCTTCGTGTTCCTGCTCGACAAGACCGACAGCTGGGTGCTCATCGTCGGCTACATCGCCGTCGTCGGCGCACTCACCGTCCTCGGACTCGCCTTGGGCCGCAACCCCGATCGTGCCGAGGAAGAGGACCACGACGTGATTGCGAACGCTACGCCCGCAGCAGGATCTGCAGTGTGACCTCGAGGTGATCGTCGATCGCTCGCTGCACGAGGCCCTCGTCGCCGCCTTCCAACGCGGTGACGATGGCTTCGTGCTCGGTGCACACGTTGCGCTGACGATCGGCCGCCGAGAACAGAGCAGTCAGCCCGACGCGCAACTGTCGGGCCCGAAGTCCCGCATACGTCCGCGACAGCAGCTCGCTTCCGGCCGCGTCGACGAGGATCTGATGGAACTTTCCGTCGAGATCGATGAAATCCTTTGCGGCGTCGTCGGTTCGGTTGTCGGCGAGATCTTCCTGCTCGACGAGAATCGACCGCATCGCCGACGCCGGAACGTTCCCGGCACGCAGCGACGTCGTCGCCGCGTGCCGCTCGAGGACACCGCGCAGATCCATCAGTTCACTGATCTGACGTCCCGACATGGCCGGGACGTGTGCGCCCCGCTTCGGTACCATCTCGACCAGACCTTCCGCCTGCAACATCAGCAGGGCTTCGCGAACGGGCGTGCGAGACACGCCGATTCGCGTCGCAAGATCCTGTTCGTTGAGAAAGGTGCCGGTCGCAGCGGGCGACGTGAGCACCTGATCACGCACGAAGACGTAAGCCTTGTCCCTACCCGACAGCGATTGCATACGATATGTATACCTGCCGGCGCCAGATGAAACCAGGAGTTCTCGTATGAGCACCACCGTCCGAATCAGCCTTGCCCAGGTCAACAGCGGGGCCGACCCGTCGGAGAATCTGAAGATCATCGAGACCCATGCCGAGGCCGCGAAGGCAGCCGGGTCGTCGCTCGTCGTGTTCCCCGAGGCCATGATGCGACGCTTCGGCCTTCCCCTGCGCGACATCGCCGAACCCGTCGACGGGCCGTGGGCCGACTCCGTCCGCGAGATCGCGGGGCGTCACGGCATCACGATCGTCGCGGGGATGTTCACCCCCGCCGACTCCGAGCGCGTCGCCAACACGCTGCTCGTCACCGGCAACGGCGTCGACGCCAGCTACGACAAGATCCACCTGTTCGACGCGTTCGGGTTCGCCGAGTCCGACACCGTCGCACCCGGTCAGGATCCGCTCGTCGTCGACATCGACGGCGTGAAGGTCGGCTTCGCCACGTGCTACGACGTCCGCTTTCCTGCGCTGTTCCAGAAGCTCGGCGACCTCGGGGCCGAACTGATCGTCGTCGCCGCGTCGTGGGGATCGGGCCCGGGCAAGGTCGAGCAGTGGTCGCTGCTCGCGCGCGCACGTGCGCTGGACTCGACGGCGTTCGTCGCAGCCTGCGACCAGCCGGAGCCCGAGGAAACTGCGGGCACCGCACCCTTGGGCGTCGGACATTCGGTCGTCAGCTCCCCGATCGGTGAGGTCATGGGCGAGCTCGACGCCACGCCCGGCATGCTGACCGTCGACATCGACACTGCCGTGCTGGACGGCGTCCGGAAGAAGCTGCCGGTTCTGGCCAACCGTCGCCAGTTCTGACCTTTCGAAACGCACGGAAAAGGCCGCCCACCCCGGACAGGGTGGGCGGCCTTCGTCGTAGCTCTACCGGGAAGCGACATCCTTGTAGTCGCGCTCGGTGTAGCCGGTGTAGATCTGACGCGGACGGCCGATCTTCGTCGTCGCATCCTCGTGCATCTCACGCCAGTGCGCGATCCAGCCCGGGAGGCGACCCATCGCGAACAACACCGTGAACATGCGCGGCGGGAAGCCCATCGCGCGGTAGATCAAGCCGGTGTAGAAGTCGACGTTCGGGTACAGTTTCCGCTCGACGAAGTAGTCGTCGGTGAGCGCGGTTTCCTCGAGCTTCAGGGCGATGTCGAGGAGCTCGTCACCGTTGCCCAGCTTGCCGAGGATGTTGTGCGCAGTTTCCTTGACCAGCGTCGCGCGCGGATCGAAGTTCTTGTAGACGCGGTGTCCGAAGCCCATGAGCTTCACGCCGTCTTCCTTGTTCTTCACTCGACGCAGGAAGTCGGTGGCGTCGCCGCCCTCGGCCTTGATCTTGTCGAGCATCTCGAGAACGGCCTGGTTGGCGCCGCCGTGCAGCGGGCCCCACAGAGCGTTGATGCCGCCCGAGATGGACGTGAACAGGTTGGCGTCCGACGAGCCGACGAGACGAACCGTCGACGTCGAGCAGTTCTGCTCGTGGTCGGCATGCAGGATGAGCAGCATGTCGAGGGCCTTGACGATCTCGGGATCGACCTCGTAAGGCTCGGCCGGGAAGCCGAACGTCAGGCGCAGGAAGTTCTCGACGAGGCTCTTCGAGTTGTCGGGGTACAGGAACGGCTGGCCGACGGACTTCTTGTACGCGTACGCCGCAATGGTCGGCAACTTGGCGAGCAGGCGGATCGTGGACAGCTCGACCTGCGCGGGATCGTTGGGATCCAGCGAATCCTGGTAGTACGCCGACAGCGCGTTGACAGCGCTGGACAGCACCGGCATCGGGTGCGCGTTGCGCGGGAAGCCGTCGAAGAACCGCTTGAGGTCCTCGTGCAGCAGGGTGTGCCGACGGATCTTGTCGGTGAACGTCTCGAGCTGATCCTCGGTGGGGAGCTCGCCGTAGATCAGCAGGTAGCTGACCTCGATGAAGCTGGACTTGTCTGCCAGTTGTTCGATCGGGTACCCGCGGTATCGAAGGATTCCCTTGTCACCGTCGATGTAGGTGATGGCCGACTTCGTCGAGGCGGTGTTGACGAACCCACCGTCGAGAGTCGTGTAACCGGTCGTAGCCAGCAGCTTTCCCAGTTCGATGCCATCGTTGCCTTCGGTGGCCTTGGCGATGGACATGCTGTATTCGCCACCGGGGTAGGTGAGGGTGGCTTTGGCGTCATTCTCAGCGGGCACGAATGGTCCCTCTCGAACTCATGTAACGGACACGTACTTAAATCGGACAGTTCTTTACGTCGATAGAGAAACTAGTCTCTCGGCGCCTCGGACGCCCACGGAGGGTCGGCACCCGGGCGAGAAACCGTGATGGCAGCTGCCCGAGCGGCGAAGCTCAGTGCTTCTTCCCAATCTTCCCTACCCATGTCACGAACGGCGCTGGATGTGACAATGGTCTCTTCATTCAAAAACTGCAGTAAAGCCCCGTGCACGGTGTCACCTGCGCCGATGGTGTCGACCACGTCGACGGCCACGCCGGGAACGGAAATTTCTTCCGACGCCCGGAACACCGACAGACCGTCGCCGCCGCGCGTCATGACGACGGCCGAGACGCCCGCGGCGAGCCAGTCGTCGACCGTCGTCCCCTTGGTTCCGAGCCCGAGCCAGTGCGAATCGTCCTCCGAGACCTTCAGGATGTCGACGTCGGGAAGCCACGATTTGAATCGCGTGCGGAACTCGTCGGCGGTGATGTCGCCGCTCGTGCTGTCGATGGCCGCAGGCCGGATGTTCGGGTCGAGCATCGTCAACTTTCCGGCGGCGTGCGCTCGCTTCAGCAGCTTCGCGTACACCGACGCACCCGGCTGGTACAGAAGCGACAACGTGCCGAACGACAGAACGTGGACGTCGTCCGGGATGTCACCCGGATCCTGCACGAGACGATCCGCGGTGCCGTCCGCGTAGAACGAGTACTGGGCACTGCCGTCCGACGCGAGGGTCGTCATCGCCAGCGTGGTCGGCTCGTCGCCGCGCTGAACCCACGACGTGTCGACGCCTGCGCCGCGAAGACTCTCCAAGATCTGGTCGCCGAACGGGTCGGTCGACACCCGCGAGAGGAATGCGACCTTCGAACCCAGGCGTCCGATCGCGACGGCGACGTTGAACGGGCCACCACCGAGCTTCGGCGCCAGCAACGGACCTTCGTGCACCGGTACCAGATCGACCAGTGCCTCTCCACACACGAGAATCGTCATGCGGCGCGATGCTCCATTCCCCACGAACCGGTCCAGGACTTGCCCGGCTCCAGTACCAGTAGATCGATCCCCGAGTTGAACGCGTCGGGCGGGCACGTCATCGGTTCGATGGCGAGCGCCCGACCACGGTCCGGATAGGCCTGGTCGTTCTTCGGGTCGGCCGTGAACACCTGGATCCAATCGAATTCGCGATCGGTCCACAACACCGTGGCGGCGCCGTCGGGACCCGACAAGACGTGGCGTGCCTTGCCGTCCTCGTCGGGAACCTCGGCGCTGAACGGTGTGTCGAGCCAGACGTCCTTCAAGGACTTGGCGGTGGTGAAGTCGTAGTCCGTGCCCGCGGTCGGTACGGAAGGACCATGAGGCAGCATTCGATCCGGCTCCAACTGCAACCGTGTGCCCGCGGACAGCTCGAGCGTGCACTCGTCCAGAGGCACGTCGCCGACGCGTACGAACGAGTGGAAGCCCATACCGAACGGCGCGTCGACGTCACCGGCGTTGGTCGCCGACGCCGTCACGACCAGACCGTCGTCGGTCAGCTCGTGGGTCACCGTCAGCGTGATCCGGTACGGCCACCCCTTGTGCAGACCGACGTCGACCGACTGTTCGACGCGAGAATCGGAGTGGTCGACGAGCGTCCAGGCGACGCGTCGGACGAACCCGTGACTGGCGTTGCCTCGCGCAGGCTCGGTGATGTCGAGCTCGTGGTCGACTCCGCCGAACGAGAATTTGCCGTCGGCGACGCGGTTGGGCCACGGCGCAAGCACGAGACCGGCCGACAGCGGGGGCTTCTTCCCCAGTTCCCACGTCTCGGTCATGGGCGCGCCGTCGAACTCGAGCGAGCGCAGACCGGCACCGACCCCGGCGACTTCGGCGCGGTATCGACCGCTCGTCAGCACGTAATTCCGTTCGTCAGCCATGGTGTCCATTGTCCACCCTCGTGACTCGATATCGAATGAATGCCGGAAGTGCGACGGCTGCGATCACCACACCGACGACGACGAGAACGCCGCCACCTGCAGCCGCGGCCGCGGTACCGACCATCGCGGCGCTCGCCCCGTGCAGGACGTCGCCGATACGCGGACCACCCGCCACCACCACGATGAACACGCCTTGCAGACGGCCGCGCATGTCGTCGGTGGCGACCTGCTGCAGCATCGTCGACCGGAACGCAGCCGAGATCATGTCCGCACCACCGCCGAGCGCGAGGAAGGCAAGGGCGATCCACAGCGCGACCGACACGCCGCCGCTCGTCGCCATTCCGACGCTGACGCCGAACCCCACCATCGCCAGTCCCCACACGACGATGCAGACGATCACCGCAAGACCCTGCCGCTCGACGCGCGGAAGCCACCCCGAGAACACACCGCCCAGAACGGCACCCGCCGACAGCGCCGCGAACAACAGGCCGAGAACCAGGCCGCCCGACGCCGGATCACCGAACGTGTCGTGCGCAATCTGCGGGAACAGCGCACGCGGCATCCCGAAAACCATCGCGATGATGTCGACGACGAACGACGCGAGCAACACCTTCTGCGTCGCGAGATACGTGAAACCCTCGACGACCGAACGCAATCCGGCCCTCCGCCCCGCCTCCGCCGGTGGGATACGCGGCAATCGGATCACAGCCCACAGCGTCGCGAACAGGGCGATCGAGTCGACCAGATACAGCGTCTGCAGGCCCGCGAGCGGAATCATCGTGCCCGCGATCAGCGGACCGGCGATGGCCCCGAAGTTCATCACCGTCATGTTCAGCGAGTTCGCCGCAGGCAACTGTGCACCGGGCAGCAGCCGGGGGATGATCGCGCTGCGCGTCGGCTGATTCACCGCGAAGAACGCCTGCTGAACGGCCAACAGACACAACACGACCCACACGTTGTTCAGATCTGCGAACGCCTGCAGCCACAGCAGGGTCGACGTCGAGATCAAGCCGACGGTCGTGATGGTCAGCAGCGTGCGGCGATCCATGACGTCGGCGAGCGCCCCGCCCCACAACCCGAACACGATCAACGGTACGAGGCCGAAGACACCCGTCAGACCGACGTATGCCGAACTGCGAGTGATCTCGAAGATCTGTTGCGGCACAGCCACAATACTGAGCTGCGCACCGATGACGGTGACGATGTTCGCCACCCACAGGCGTCGGTAGGCCTTGTTCTGCAGTGGTGTCGTGTCGGCGAGTACTCCGCGAAGCTTGCTCTTCTTCTTCAGCGTTTCCGTCACGGCTGAAGCCGCTCCACCACCGCGTTCGCGACGGTGACGCGAATCCTGTTGTGCAGACGGCTGGTTCGACCCTGCCAGAACTCGACGGTGTCCGGAATCAACCGGAAACCACCCCAATTCGGCGGTACCGGAACCTCTTCGCCGTCGAACCGCGTCGTGACGTCGGCGAGCGCCTGTTCGAGCTCCGCGCGCGAGCCGATGGGTCGAGATTGCGCCGACGCCCACGCGCCGAGCTGCGATCCGCGCGGACGCGTCGCGAAGTATTCGGCCGTCGTCTCCGCCGACACTTTCTCCACAGACCCTCTGATGGACAACTGGCGCGCTATCCCGATCCACGGGAACGTCACCGATGCATACGGTGTCCGCGTCAGGTGAGTGGCCTTGTCCGAGTCGTAGTTCGTGTAGAAGACGACACCGTCCCGCTCGAGGTCCTTGCAGAGGACCGTGCGCGTCGACGGACGACCCGCCTCGTCGACGGTCGCCAGCACCATCGCGTTGGGCTCGGGAATCTCGGCGGCAATCGCGTCGGAGAGCCACGCGCGGGCCACCGGAAACCAGCCGTCGACCAGCTGATCAGCGTCGAGATCGGTGTCCTGGCGGTAGTCGACCCTCATGTCCGCCAGAGGCTTCTGCTCATTCTGCACGTACCCGAACGTTACTCCCGGGTACGACGGGTTACAGTGCTGACCAGGCAAGCTCGAACGCGAGCCGCGAGGCCACAAGGAGAGTCCTAACGTCATGGCTGTTCAACAGGTACCCGAAGATTTCGTCAGCGGCCTCGAGGGCGTCGTCGCGTTCACCACCGACATCGCCGAGCCGGACAAGGACGGCGGCGCACTGCGTTACCGCGGCGTCGACATCGAAGATCTCGTCGCCAAGCGGGTCACGTTCGGCAACGTGTGGGCACTGCTCGTCGACGGCCGCTTCGGCCCCGGCCTCCCGCCTGCCGAGCCGTTCCCACTTCCCGTGCACACCGGCGACGTCCGCGTCGACGTCCAGGCAGGCCTGGCGATGCTGGCCCCGATCTGGGGATACCAGCCGCTGCTCGACATCGACGACGCCACCGCCCGCGAACAACTCGCCCGCGCCTCCGTCATGGCGCTGTCCTACGTCGCCCAGTCCGCACGTGGCATCCATCAGCCCGCGGTCCCGCAGAAAAAGATCGACCTGTGCGAGACCGTCACCGCACGCTTCATGACGCGTTGGAAGGGCGACCCCGACCCCGCGCACGTCGAAGCCATCGACGCCTACTGGGTCTCCGCGGCCGAGCACGGCCTGAACGCGTCGACGTTCACCGCCCGCGTCATCGCCTCGACCGGCGCCGACGTCGCCGCCTCGCTGTCCGGTGCGATCGGCGCGATGTCCGGCCCACTCCACGGCGGCGCGCCCGCACGAGTGCTGCCGATGATCGAAGAGGTCGAGAAGCAGGGCGACGCCCGCGCGCTGGTCAAGGGCATCCTGGACCGCAAGGAAAAGCTCATGGGATTCGGGCACCGGGTCTACCGCGCCGAGGATCCCCGCGCCCGCGTGTTGCGTGCGACGGCCAAGCGCTTGAACGCACCGCGCTACGAGGTCGCCGCCGCATTGGAGCAGGCTGCGCTGGCCGAGCTGCGTGAGCGCCGCCCCGATCGCGCAATCGAGACCAACGTCGAATTCTGGGCCGCGGTCATCCTCGACTTCGCCGAGGTACCCGCGCACATGATGCCCGCCATGTTCACCTGCGGCCGCACCGCGGGATGGTGTGCGCACATCCTCGAGCAGAAGCGACTCGGGAAGCTCGTGCGCCCGGCGGCCATCTACACCGGACCTGCACCGCGCTCCCCCGAATCCGTCGACGGGTGGGGGCAGATCGTCTAGGGCGGTCGTTCTGCGCAGGTGCGATCGGACTTCCCGAACGCTCGTCCGCGCACCTTCCAGCAAGCGCGCACGGTGCAACCCGCGCAGCTGCTGCAACCTGCGCGGGGAGTACCGAGCGCACAGCGAACGGACGCCTCCGGACGGGCGCCCGCGCACCTTCCAGCAAGCGCGCACGTTGCAACCCGCGCAGCCGCTGCAACCTGCGCGGGGGGAAAGCGAGCGCACAGCAATCGGACGCCGCGAACGCCGTCCGCGCACCTTCCAGCAAGCGCGCACGTTGCAACCTGCGCAGCCGCTGCAACCTGCGCGGGTACATGCGAGCGCGTAGCGATCGGACGTCCCCAACGCCGCCCGCGCACCTTCCAGCAAACGCGCACGTTGCAACCCGCGCAGCTGCTGCAACCTGCGCGGACATGACGGTTCGCTGCCGAATTCCACAGGTTCGCTTTATCCACAGGCGACCGCTCACCCGGCCGTCGACCAGGTGTGGCTGGGCCACCATAGGTCGCATGTACCCGGAGAACGACCCGCTGCTGCTGCGTCGCGACATGATTCGAGACGGATCGTCGGACAGCGAGATTCGTATCGCGAAGGCCAACGGTTCGATCACGCCCCTTCGCCGAGGCGCGTTCGTTCCGACGACGACACTGAAGGATCTGCGGCCGGAGGAGCGGCACCTGCTCAATGTCCGAGCACACCTCGCCGCAGCGACCAGCGCACTCGTCGTGAGCCACCAGTCCGCGGCCGTCGTGCACGGCTTCGCGATGTTCGCCCCGGACCTGGGGAAGGTCCACTTCACGGTCGACCGAGGGTCCGGCGGTCGAACCACGAAGACTCGCCACGTACACGCGAACACCCTGACCGAAGCCGACGTGACCGTGGTCGACGGAATTGCGGTGACGTCGGCCGATCGCACTGTCGCGGATCTGCTGAGAGTGCTCCCGTTCGAGGCCGGCGTGTGCGTCGGCGATGCTGCACTACGGGCGGGCACGGCAACTGTCGCGGGAATCGAGGAAGCGCTGGCACGGTCGGGCAAACGAGCCGCGGTGAAGGCGCGACGCACCCTGGCGTTCTGTGACGCGCGGAGCGAGAGCGTCGGCGAATCGCGAACTCGTGTTTTGTTGCACCGCGCGAAGATGCCTCCCCCACTTCTTCAGATCGAAGTTCGCAGCAAGCGCGGTCGCTTCGTCGGACGACTCGACCTGGGGTACGCCGTCGGAGTTGCGCTCGAATTCGACGGGAAGGTCAAGTACACGAAGCACGCGAAACCAGGTCAGGACCCGGGCGACGTCGTCTTCGCGGAGAAAGTTCGCGAGGACGAGATCCGTAGAATCGGATGGGTCGTACTACGCGTGACGTGGTACGACCTCGATCACCCGGACGAGTTCTTGGCGCGGCTGCAGGAAGCGCTCGACCTGGCGGCGACTCTGCCTGGCCCCGCGTCGTTCGACGAGCCGGCATGACCGCGCACTTTCCAGCCAGCGCGCACGTTGCAACCCGCGCAGCCGCTGCAACCTGCGCGGGCAGAAGCGAGCGCCCATCACCGCGCACCTTCCAGCCAGCGCGCACGTTGCAACCCGCGCAGCTGCTGCAACCTGCGCGGTCAGGAGCGAGCCGGCATGACCGCGCACCTTCCAGCCAGCGCGCACGTTGCAACCCGCGCAGCTGCTGCAACCTGCGCGGGCAGAAGCGAACACACACCGATCGCACATCGCGAACCTCGACCGCGCACGTTGCAACCTGCGCTACTGCTGCAACCTGCGCAGGGGCTGCAACCTGCGCGGGCAGAAGCGAGCCACCATCACCGCGCACCTTCCAGCCACCGCGCACGTTGCAACCCGCGCAACTGCTGCAACCTGCGCGGGCAGAAGCGAGCGCACACCGATCGCACATCGCGAACCTCGACCGCGGAGGTTCCAGCCAGCGCGCACGTTGCAACCTGCGCAGGTGCTGCAACCTGCGCGGGCAGAAGCGAGCGCACACCCATCGAGGATCGCGAACCTCGACCGCGCAGGTTCCAGCAAGCGCGCACGTTGCAACCTGCGCTACCGCTGCAACCTGCGCGGGCAGAAGCGAGCCACCATCACCGCGCACCTTCCAGCCAGCGCGCACGTTGCAACGCGCGCTACTGCTGCAACCTGCGCGAACGAGGAAGCGGCGAACAGTCGACCCGACCCATCGACTAACCTGTACACGCCATATTCCAACAACGCCCACTTTCCCCGAAACTTAGGATGCGCTGCTCACATGGCCGACTTGCCGATCATTCCCGCTGACCTTCTGCCCGCCGACGGACGTTTCGGCTGCGGCCCGTCCAAGGTTCGGCCCGAGCAGCTGCAGTCCTTGGTCGACGTCGGCGCCTCCGTGTTCGGTACCAGCCACCGCCAGAAGCCCGTCAAGGACGTCGTCGCACGGGTGCGCGCAGGTCTGCGCGATCTGTTCTCGCTGCCCGACGGCTACGAGGTCGTCCTCGGCAACGGCGGTACGACGGCGTTCTGGGACGCGGCCGCGTTCGGCTTGATCCGTGAGAAGTCGCTGCACCTGACCAACGGCGAGTTCAGCTCGAAGTTCGCGTCGGTCGCGAAGAACAACCCGTTCATCGGCGATCCGATCGTCGTCAAGGCCGATCCGGGCAGCGCCCCCGAGCCGACGTCGGACCCGTCCGTCGACCTCATCGGCTGGGCACACAACGAGACGTCGACCGGTGTTGCCATCCCCGTCAGCCGTCCAGCCGGTTCGGAGAACGCGCTCATCGCGATCGACGCGACGTCCGGTGCGGGCGGCCTGCCGGTGAACGTCGCCGACTCCGACGTCTACTACTTCGCCCCGCAGAAGTGCTTCGCCGCCGACGGTGGCCTGTGGATCGCACTGATGAGCCCGGCTGCGCTCGAGCGCGTCAGCGAGATCCAGTCGTCGGGTCGCTGGACTCCGGACTTCCTGTCGCTGCCGATCGCGATCGACAACAGCAGCAAGGACCAGACGTACAACACCCCCGCGCTCGCGACGCTGCTGCTGTTCGCAGACCAGATCGAGTGGTTGAACGGCAACGGCGGCCTCGACTGGGCCACGGGTCGCACGGCCGACTCGTCGTCGCGCCTCTACACGTGGGCCGAGCAGAGCGAGTTCGCGACGCCGTTCGTCGAGAACCCCGCACATCGCAGCCAGGTCGTCGGCACCATCGACTTCGACGAGAAGATCGACGCGGCTCAGGTCGCGAAGATCCTGCGTGCGAACGGCGTCGTCGACACCGAGCCGTACCGCAAGCTCGGACGGAACCAGTTGCGCGTCGGCATGTTCCCGGCCATCGAGCCTGACGACGTCACGGCACTCACCAAGAGCATCGACTACGTCGTATCCACACTGAGCTAGCAGCAAGCTCACAGGCGGGCGCTTTCTTCGAGAGCTAAAATAGTTGGCAGTCGCAACTATCTCGGAGGGAGCGCCCGTGCGTGTTCTGGCATCCCTTCTTCGACTGAAAGTCACCCTCGGGTACTTCGCGCTCGCCCTGGCCGCCACCGCGCTCCTCTCCCATCTCCGCCCACACACCCAGTGGCACGTCCTGTTCGAGGCCAGCACCAACCTCCACAATCTCGGCGACGGCCATGTCGGCACCCTCGTCGCGAGCGCCTTTCTCACCGACGGTGAGACCGACTGGCTGTGGCTCGGATCGGTCGCCGTTCTGTTCGCCGTCGCCGAGTGGCTGTCGGGTTCGACCCGGTTCCTGTTGACCTTCGTCGCCGGACACGTCGGCGCGACGGCACTCGTCGCGCTCGGCCTGTTCGTCGGAATCCGCGCGGACTGGCTCGCCGATTCTCTGGCGGTGGCCGTCGACGTCGGCGTCAGCTATGCCGCGGCCGCAGTCGCCGGCTCGATGATTCGCTATCTGAGCGGACCGTGGCGGACGACGTGGGCATGCGGGTGGGTGTCGCTCGTCGCCGCGTCGGTGGTGACGGACCCGTCGTTCACCGCGTTCGGACACGCTGCGGCACTGTCGATCGGACTGGCTCTGGGCGCCTTCTACCTGCGACGCGATGGAAAACCGTTGATCGACAATCGGTCTCGCACCGTCATGGCCGAACCCGTGCAGCCGTCGGCATCGATGACTAGTCTGTGACACCGGAGAACCTACGCGTGTCGGACATCCGACCGAGATCACGAGTGGATTACAGTCGAGAGCGGACGATATCGCGAGTCGGCGCGATGAGGAGGTCAAGGTGCGAGATCTACGCGTGGTCGGTCTCGAACCCGATGGGCAGTACGTGATCTGTTCGGATCCCAAAACCGGCGACAAATTCCGGCTTCCGGCCGACGACAAGCTCCGCGCTGCCTCACGCGGTGACATCGCTCGACTAGGACAGATTGAGATCGAAATGGACAGTTTGCTCAGGCCCAAGGAGATCCAGGCTCGAATTCGCGCGGGTGCCAGCGTCGAACAGGTTGCAAGTGATTCCGGGATGGCACTGAGCCGGGTCGAGATCTTCGCCCATCCCGTTCTGCTCGAGCGTTCGCAGGCCGCCGCGATGGCGCAGGAGGGGCACCCGATGCGCCCCGACGGTCCCGCCGTCCAGACGCTGTCCGAGGTTGTCACGCAAGCTTTCCGCGCACGTGGCCACAGCCTCGACGACGCGACATGGGACGCGTGGCGCGACGACGACAACAAGTGGGTCGCCCAACTGAAGTGGCAGGCAGGCCGCACCACCAACAAGGCGCACTGGCACTTCATGCCCGACGGCCACGGCGGCACCATCACCGCGCTCGACGATGCGGCGTCGGAACTGATCGATCCCGACTTCGGACGTCAGCTGCGTGGTCTCGCTCCGGTCCGCGCATTGGAGCCCGCACCCGCCGAGGACGCCCAGCAATCGTTCGACGAGTACTACGGAACGACGTCGGACAGCGAACTCGAAGCAGCCGAGCACGAGCCGGAGTCGAGCACTCCGGAACCGAAGCACGAAGCATCCGCGCCGAAGAAGGACAAGAAGGGCAAGCCTGCGATGCCGTCGTGGGAGGATGTCCTGCTAGGTGTCCGCTCCAGCGGCCACAGCTGATACACGAGCACAGCTGACATCGGGGAGGGTGCAGGCAGTGGGGGCCAAGGCATCGACCATCTGGTACGTCGACACGCCGGATCCGATTTCGGTTCTGCGCCAGACCACTTCGTCCCATCACGACGCGGCGACGGCGCTCGTCGGCAGCCTGTTCGCCGACAAGGTCGCCGTGCCGACACAGCAGGCGCCCATATCCAAGTCGGCGTCGGTGGGGGTCGACGAGGTCGCCGTCGGTAGCTATCCCGGCGTGACGGTCGTGTGCAGCACCCGCATCGCCGACGCGTCTCCTGCATCGTTGTCCGAGCACTGGTCGCGTCCGCTCGCGTCGGAGAAGACCTATCTGATCGCGACCGACCCGGAGACGGCGTGGGGCGCGTTCGCCTACTGGGAGCGCGGATCGCTGCGACGCTCGTTCAGCGCGACACCGATCTACATCTACGAGGACATCGGTCTGCCGCTGGTGTGGGAACGCCCGTTCTGGGCAGGCGAGCACCCGCTCGTCTATCCGCCGGGCGTCATGCCGGATCCGCAGTCGCTGCCGTTCCATCCTCAGGAATTCGCCGAGGCCGCCAATGCGCACTGGCTCGGCTTCCGCTACACCGGCGCACCCCGCGGGGAGGAGTTCGACCCGAACTCCCTACCGGTGAGCGGATTCTCGCTGTACACCCCCGGTGAAGAGCCGACCGCCGCACCTGCCCCGGCGCCCGCGTCGGAACGATCGTTCAAGCGCTGGTGGCGACGGAAATCCCCAGCGCAACGAAGCTGACCACGGCGCCCGCGACTGCACCGTGGACGAGCCACCGCACGGTCGGCTTGTGCCTCCACCGCAGGATCGTCGGAGCGGCGCCGCCGACCACGACGACGTTGATTGCGAGTGCGAGCGCACTGTTGATGGCGGCGAGTTCGAGCCCGAACGCCGTGAGCGCGGTTCCGACGAGTACCGCGGCGAATGCCGCCACCGGTATGCCGGTGTAGAGGATGCTGTTGTTCCTCACCGGCCTCATTGCAGGCGTACTCGCTCGTACAACGCCATGGCCGCCGCGGTGGCCACGTTGAGCGAATCGGTGCCCGGTGCCATCGGAATGCGTGCGCGAACATCGCTGGCGCGCATGGCATGTTCGGTGAGACCGGGGCCTTCGGCTCCGAGCATCAGCGCCACCTTCTCCCCCGTCATCGCTTCCGCGAGCGAGATCGCCGACGGGTTCGGCGTCAGCGAGATGGTCTGAAAACCGGCGTCCCGCAGTATGTTCAGGCCACGTGGCCAGTCGGGGACACGCGCGAACGGAACGCGCAGAACGTGACCCATCGACACCCGCACCGCGCGTCGGTACAGCGGATCGGCACACGCGGCACCGAACAACACGGCGTCGGCACCGAGTCCCGCCGCATTGCGAAACATCGAACCGAGATTCTCGTGGTCGTTGACGCCTTCGAGGACGACGACCGTGCGCGCATCCTTCAGTACGTCGGCGAGGTCGAGCTCGGGCGGCCGGTGAGCCGCGGCGAGCACTCCGCGATTGAGATGGAACCCGACCGCGTCGGCCATCACGTCGGCGGTCGTGCGATAGAACGGCACGTCGACATCGTCGAGACGCGAACCGAGTTCGGTCAGGCGACGATCGACACCGAGCAGACTGATCGGCGCGAACCTCGACGACAGCAGCCGCTCGGCCACGAGCACACCCTCGGCGATGACCAGTCCCTTCCCGTCGGGCAGGTCCGGGCGACGGTCGGAGGAGTTGAGATCGCGGAAGTCGTCGAGACGGGGATCGGCTGAGTCGTCGATGTCGATTACGTGTACCACGTGTCCATCTTGGCATCGTGTGAAAAGCTCGACTGTGATGAGTACCGATGACGCGATAACGATCAGAACCGCTACCGACGACGACTGGGGTGCCGTAGCTCTCCTCGACGCGCACGCGTTCGGTGAGCACCAGAACTCCGAGGACCTCGCCGAGACCCAGATCCTGACGAGTTCCGAACACGTCGTGATGGCCTGGCACGGTGAGACTCCCGTCGGCGTCGCGATGCACTTCCCGATGTCGGTGACGGTGCCGGGCGGCGCTCAGGTCGAGGCATCCGGTGTGTCGTGGGTGTCGGTCGCGCCGACGCATCGCAGGCGCGGGATTCTGCGTCGCATGTTCACGAAGCAGCATCGCAAGCTGCAGGACGCGGGTGCGCCGCTGTCGCTGCTGACCGCCAGCGAAGCCACGATCTACGGCCGCTTCGGCTACGGACCCGTCACCGAGGAACACCGCGTCGTGATCGATCGACGGTTTGCACAGTTCCACTCGGGCGTGCGTCCGGTGACCGGGGTGCGGCTCGTCGAGTCGGCGGAGGCGTCGAACCTTCTTCCCGAGATCTACCACCGCTGGCAGCGTCGTACCGCGGGCGCACAGCCGAAGCCGCCGATCCGGTGGGAGCGCTTCTTCGCCGACCGCGAGAACCGCAGGCAGGGTCTGACGGAACTGTTCTTCATCGTTCACCCGGACGGCTACGCCGCGTACCGGCGCAGCGAGAGCGAGAGCAAGATCGTCGTCCAGGAGTTCATCGCCGTCACCGACGCCGCGTACGCCGAACTGTGGCAGGTGCTCGCAGGCGTCGATCTCGTCGACTCCATCGAGGTCAACCAGGCCCCCGACGAGGCACTGCCCTTCCTGCTGACGAGCAATCGTCTCCCGAAGGTCACCGACCATCACGACGCGTTGTGGTGCCGCATCATGGACGTCAAGGCTGCGCTCGAGGCCCGAACGTACGGCGTCGACGCGCAGTTCGTCATCGAGGTCGACGACCCGTTCCTCGACGCGGGCGGAACGTTCGACGTCACGATCACGGCAGGACGGGCGTCCGTCACCCGCACCGAAGCCGCACCCGACGTCACGATGAAGATCGACGTGCTCAGCTCGATGTACTTCGGGCAGCACCGGGCGACGCGGTTCGCGGCGGCCGAGCGGTTGACGAGTCGCGACGCCGACGCGCTGCACACGGTCGATCTCGCGTTCTCCACCGACCGTGCTCCGGTCATGGGGTGGGCGTTCTAGCCCGGCTGCGCTCGACTCCCTGACATTTGTCATGACCGGGCCGTGACGGTGTCAGTCCGACCGATGATGCCGTGCACTGTCGCGGCATCTCGGATCCGGAGATGCTTCTAGGCATGAAGCAACCGGATGAAGGAAACCTGTTCACGGACCTGATGGAATTCGGTCCGGCTCCGACGATGGCCCGCGAGGTCGTCGTCATCGTGATCTCGATCGCGCTCTTCGGTGTGGTGTTCGCACTCGTCGGGCCGACCGTGCTCCTGTTCGTCGCCGCCGCGGTCGCCGCAGTGTTCCTCGGCGTCCGCTTCGCGATCGGACTTCGCGGCTGGAGCAGGTCATGAGCATGATCGAGGTGGCGAACATGACGCGCCGCTACGGCAGCGGCAAGAGCGCGTTCGAAGCGGTCAGCGGCCTCGACCTGTCGGTGACCGAAGGTGAGCTGTTCGGCCTGCTCGGCACCAACGGCGCCGGCAAGACATCGACTCTCGAAGTGATACAGGGTCTTTCGCGACCGAGCGAGGGAACCGTCTCGATCATGGGCCTCGACCCCATCCGCGATCGCCGCGATGTGCGCCCGAATCTCGGCATCATGCTGCAGAAGGGCGGGTTGCCGTCGGACCTCACGGCGCTCGAGAGCCTGACGATGTGGGCCGGAACCTGCAGCGACCCGCTGCCGCCCCGCGAGGTACTGGAACGCGTCGACCTCGCCGATCGCGCCGACACACGCGTGAAGTTCCTGTCCGGCGGTGAGCAACGACGCCTCGACCTCGCCTGCGCCATCATCGGACAACCTCGCGTGCTCTTCCTCGACGAGCCGACGACGGGCCTCGATCCCGAAAGTCGGCGCAACACATGGGCTTTGATCGAAGACCTCAAGCGATCCGGCGTCACGATCATGTTGACGACCCACTACCTCGACGAGGCCGAGGGCCTGTGCGATCGGCTCGCGATCATGCACAAGGGACGCGTCGTACGCGCCGGGACCGTCGCCGAGGTCGTGGCGGACCATCCCGCCAGCATTCGGCTCGAACTACCCGATGCGCCTCTGCCCGAACTGGTGTCGTCGACCGTCGACGTCGAGGACGGCAAGGTGGTCATCCGGACGAACGAACTACAGGACACCCTCACCGAATTGATGCTGTGGGCACAGCGATCGGGCGTACGCATCCACGGCCTCGACGCCAGGGCCGCATCGCTCGAGACCGTGTTCCTGTCCATTGCAGACGAATTCGGCCGACCGCAGGAGATCGCGGCATGAACACCTTGACAACACTGTCCCGCAGCGAATTCACCCTGCTGCTCCGCAACCGCGTGCTGCTGTTCAACGCGATGGTCATGCCGTTGTTGTTCCCCATCGTCGTTCTGGTCATCGGCCGCGACGACGGACTGCCCGACACCGTCGTGTCCGGAGCACTGGAAGTGTTCGCACTGTTCCTGCTCGTGTTCCTGGTGTACTACAACCTCCTGTCCGCGTACGCGACGCGTCGAGACGAGTTGGTGCTCAAGCGACTTCGCACCGGCGAAGCGACGGACAACCAAATTCTTCTCGGCCCGGCCGTTCCCTCGTTCGCGCTGACGGTGATCCTGACGATCGCGCTGACGGCGATCATCGCCTTGCTCGGCGGTGGGCTTCCCGTCAATCCGGTCCTGTTCGTCGCCGGACTCGGCGGTGGCGCAGCGATGTTCGCGGCCCTGGCCCTGATCACGTCGTCGTTCACGCGTAATGCCGAAGCCGCGCAGATCACCAGCCTTCCCGTCATCCTGGTCGCGATGGCAGGCACGTCGTTCCTGCGAAACATCGTCCCCGAATCACTCGACAGAATCATCGATCTGACACCGATGGCTGCCGTGCTGGATCTGGTGAACCTCGGCTGGCTCGGCACGACGGATCCCGAATCCGCGCCTCTGACGGCCGCCCAGACGTTCTCGCCCGCGGTGATGCCGCTGGTGGTCGTCGCCGCGTGGATCGTCGGTTCGGTCGTCGTCGCGAAGACGCACTTCCGCTGGGAACCGCGGGCCTGATTCTGGCAAGGTGAAACACATGGAACTGCGCCGTTACCTCGATCCGCGCACGACGTGGAAGGACACGACCGAGGTCGACAAGGTCCGGCTCTACACACGTCAGTCCTTCATCAGCATCATCGTCGCGCTGCTCGTCGCCGCGGTGACCGATACCGTGTCCCGCGGCGAATGGGCCACCGCCGTCGCGATGGCCGTCAGCGCGACCACGGCCGTCATCGCGATACGACGGATGCCCAGGCTGGGCGGAACTGCTCGAGGTGACATCCGATGGCCGGTCGCGCTGTGCGTCGCCGCCAGTGTCACCGCCGGTATCACGAGCAGCGCTCCGGCCCTGTGGATCTGGGCGCTGCTGATCACCTCGATTCCGATCAGCGCGATGATGACGTTGCGCGTCGCCGCGCTGACGGCAGTCGTCGTCGGAGCAGGAACCATCGCCACGCGCTTCGGAGTGCTCGGCGGTGTGATCGCGTGTTTCGTCGTACTCGCGATGGCGGCCAGTACGCACCTGTCGATCTGGTTGCTGCGCATCGTCAGCGAGCTCGACGCGTCGCGTCACGCGGCATCGGCCCTGTCCGTCGCCGAGGAACGCCTGCGGTTCTCGCGCGATCTGCACGACGTCGTCGGCCGGGCTCTGTCGGCCATCGCGGTCAAGAGCGAACTCGCGGCAACACTGTCGCGTCGGGGAGACGACCGGGCCGCCGCGCAGATGGACGAGGTGCGCGATCTCGCACAGCAATCCATGACCGAGGCAAGGCAATTGGCCCGGGGCTATCGGCAGATCGACCTCGCCGCCGAGATCGACGGCGCACGTTCACTGCTGAACGCTGCAGGCATCGAGACCGACACCGTCGGCAACGCCGACACCCTCGACCCGGCCTACACCGAGGCGGCCGCGTGGGTCGTACGGGAGGGCGCGACCAACGTCCTCCGGCACTCCGACGCCACCCGCTGTCGAATCGGTTTGAGCCAGAACGGAGTCACGATGACCAACGATCGGCCACACGCCGTACGGTCGTCGGACGGCACCGGGCTCGCCGGTCTGCGCGAACGCCTGGCCGCCGTCGACGGCACTCTCGACGTCGCCTGCACCGCAGACGAATTCACACTGTCCGCGGCATTCCCGGCTACGGTGGCCTCATGATCCGCGTACTGCTCGCCGACGACGAGAACCTCATCCGCAGCGCGTTGGCGACGATGATGGCGCTCGAGGACGACATAGAGATCGTCGCTCAGACCGAGTCCGGCGAAGAAGCCGTCGAGGCCGCGACGAAGCATTCGCCCGACGTCGCGGTCCTCGATCTGCAGATGGGCGGCATCGACGGTATCGAAGCGGCCGGGCAAATCGCTGCGGCGTTGCCGTCGTGCGCGGCGATCATCGTCACCAGTCATGGCCGTCCCGGATATCTGAAGAAGGCGCTGGCCGCAGGTGTGCGTGGCTTCCTGCCGAAGACGACGTCGGCCTCCACGTTGGCCGAGGTCGTGCGTACCGTGCACGGCGGTGGTCGCTACGTCGATCCGACACTGGCGGCCGAGGCGATCGGCGCCGGCGACTCGCCGTTGACGCCGAGGGAAGCCGACGTGCTCGAATACGCGGCCGACGGTGCGTCGATCGCCGAGATCGCCGAACGTGCACACCTCACGCAGGGCACGACGCGAAACTATCTGTCGGCCGCGGCGGCGAAACTCGGTGCAGCGAACCGTCACGAAGCGTGCGCGATCGCCCGACGCTACGGCTGGATCTGAGGCAGCGCGCCTGCCCGGACGGGACGGCGACAGACCTGCATGACGGGTAGACGCAGTCGGTCGGTCCCGCGCACGAACCGGACACGCAGATTGCCCAGACGCATCAGGTACACCCCGGCCACGACGCCCGTCGCGAGCGAGACGACGCCACCGAACAACAGCGGTGCGCGCGGGTCGAGCACGTCGGCCAACCACCCGAGGACCGGGCTGCCGAGCGGCGTCCCACCGAGAAAGCAAAGCATGTAGATGCCCATGACGCGTCCTCGCATCTCCGACGGCACCGACATCTGCAGAATGTTCATGGCCGACGTCGTGAACGTCAGCGTCAACGCACCCGTGGGAATCAGCAGTAGCGCGACGAGGACGTAGTTCGGCATCAGCCCGACGAGTGTCTCGAACACCCCGAAACCGATGACCGCGCCGAGGAACAGCCGGAGTCTCGGTGAGCTGGTGCGTCGGGCCGCCAACGTCGCTCCCGCGAGGGTTCCGATGGCCAGCGTCGTCGACAGAAGCCCGTACGCGTCGGCGCCGCTGCCGAACGAATTACGTGCCAGCACGGCCAGACTCAGCGGAAAGTTCAGCCCGAAGGTCGACACCATGAACACCGTCGCGAGCAGCACGCGCAGATCGGGTCGTCCCCACACGTACGCGAAGCCTTCGCGGACCTGACCTTTCACTCGCGGAGCCGGCTCGACGCGGAACAGATCCCCCGCACGCATCGCCAGGAGTGCGCCGAACACGCCCACGAACGACACCGCGTTGATCAGGAAGACCCATCCCGTACCGATCAGGGTGATCAGGACCCCGGAGATCGCAGGGCCGACGATGCGCGCCGAGTTGAACGTCATCGAGTTCAACGCGATCGCGTTGGAGAGCGTTTCCTTGCCCACCATCTCGATCGTGAAGGACTGTCGCACAGGCGCATCGATCGCCGACGAGCATCCGAGCACGAACGCGATGAGGTAGACGTGCCAGAGCGCGACGACGCCCCCGACGTCGAGCACACCCAGCACCAAACCGCAGATCGCGGCGAATGCCTGCGTGATCATCAGCAGCGTGCGCTTGTCGTACCGGTCGGCGAGAACTCCACCCCACACCGACAGCAGCAGAGTCGGCCCGAACTGCAGGGCCATGACGATTCCGACGGCGAAGCCGTTTCCCCCGGAAAGGGTCAGTACGAGCCAATCCTGCGCCACGCGCTGCATCCAGGTACCGATGAGCGAGACGATCTGCCCGGACGCCCACAAGCGGTAGTTGCGTGTTCGCAGCGCTGCGAACATCGACGGGGCAGTAGGCACTCTTTACATACTAACCCTAGGTAACGATCTACTCCGAGTCGCTCACCAAGGCGCCGATGATGGTGACGGCGTCGCGCAGCACCGCCAGCTGCGGCTCGTCCAACCCCTCCAACTGAGCCGTCATCCATGCTTCGCGTGCGCTGGCCTCGTCGGCGATCAGTTCCTTGCCCGCCGCGGACAGCGAGACGATCACCTGACGGCCGTCGGTGGGGTGCGGAGTGCGCACGACCAATCCGAGTTCGGCCAGCGACGCGATGACCCGCGTCATCGAGGGCGGCTGGACCTTCTCGCGCGTGGCGAGTGCCCCTGGCGTCATGTCCCCTTCGCGGCTCAAGGTTGCAAGAGCCGACAGCTGAGTCAACGACACCTGCGAATCGACTCGGCGCCCCCTGAGATGGCGAGTCAATCGCACGACGGCAAGCGACAGATCACTTGCCAGTTCACGGTTGTCCTTCACGCTGTATCCCGACGTCACAGCGGAGAGATTACGCCTAGAGCCGCGTTCGGGCTCACGTAACCGCGTCAGTGATGGGTCCGACGACGAAATATGCAACGAAGAGCGCTGCCACGACCCAGAGCAAGGGATGAACCGACTTCGCCTTCCGAGCGGCTACGGCGAGTACGACCCAGGTGATGAAACCGACGCCGATTCCATTTGCGATGGAAAACGTGAACGGCATGACGACGATGGTCAGGAACGCCGGAAGGGCCACCTCGAACTTGGTGAAATCGATGTCGCGGACCTGCCCGATCATCAGCGCGCCGACGACCACGAGGGCAGGTGCGGCAGCCTCGATCGGCACGATCGCGGTGAGCGGCGTCAGGAACATCGCCGCGAGGAACAGCACGCCGGTGACGACGTTGGCGAGACCCGTCCTCGCGCCTTCGGCGATGCCCGACGCCGATTCGACGAACACCGTGTTCGACGACGCCGATGCCGCACCGCCGGCGATCGCGCCGGTTCCCTCGACGACGAGGGCCTTTCCGATACCCGGCAGGTTGCCCTTGTCGTCGACGAGGTTGCCCTCCTTGCCGAGACCCGTCATCGTGCCCATCGCGTCGAAGAAGTTGGCCAGCACGAGGGTGAACACCAGAAGGCTGGCGGCCAGAACGCCGATGCGGGTGAAGGCGCCGAACAGGTCGACGTCACCGACCAACGACAGGTCCGGAATCTGGAAGAGGGTGTCCGGCAGGATCGGCACGCTCAGGTTCCACCCCTTGGGGTCGACGCCCTGGGACGGTCCGACATCGGTGAGAGCCTCGATGACGGCCGCGACGCCGGTCGTGACGACGATGCCGATCAGCAATCCGCCGCGCACCTTTCGGACGACGAGGATGCCCATCAGCAGGACACCGAAGACGAACACGGCCGTCGGCCACGACGCGATGGAACCGTCGATACCGAGACCGACCGGAACCGTCGTGCCCGCGGCGTCGGGAATGCGGCGAACGAAGCCGGAGTCGACGAGACCGATGAACGCGATGAACGCGCCGATACCGGCGGCGATGGCGGCTTTCAGCTCCGACGGGATCGCGTTGAACACCGCGGTACGGAACCCGGTCACGGCGAGCAGCACGATGATGATGCCGTCGATGACCACGAGGCCCATCGCCTCGGGCCACGTCACCTGCGGCGCGATCGTGACGGCGAGCAGCGTGTTGATGCCAAGACCGGCGGCGATGCCGAACGGATAGTTGGCGACGATGCCGAACAGAATGCTCATGAAGCCGGCCACGAGCGCGGTCACCGCGGCGACCTGTGACACCGGGAGGATGTTGCCGAGAACGTCGGTCTTGGCCGCGGCGTCGTCGGGCGAGAAGCTACCGAGGATGAGCGGGTTCAGGACGACGATGTAGGCCATCGCGACGAAGGTGACGAGACCGCCACGTACTTCGGCGCCGACCGTGGACCCTCGTTCGGTGATCTTGAAGTAGTTGTCCAGCAGCCGGGACGAGAAAGCCATGGGAGTAACCTACCTTCATGGACAGGCAGAGTGCGGACAGGGAAAGTGTGCTCAGCCCGCGCCTGACGGATCCGGCGCCGGTACTCGCTGTCGGAATAATCGCATGGATCGTCGCCGCGGTCGTAGTCGCGGTCAGCGGCGACCGATGGGCGGACGCGCTGACGACCTGTCTGACCGGAATCGTCCTGGGCGCCTTCGGCTTCACACTCTTCGTGGTCCAACGTGCCGCGGCACGACGCGGGAGCAAGACCGCTCAACGCGGATTGACCTGAGAGCGCCGTCACGTAATCGCCGTCATAAAACAGCCTTTGACGTGCGGAAATTCACCGCCGAACGCGGTTGTGTAACACAGATTTAACGCGGATCATCGGTGATGTCAGATTCGAAACAGCACCGATTCCCGAAAGCAAGGCCATGAAGCTCGTTTCCCAGTTCCGTACCCGTCGCAATCACGTCCGTTCGCTTCGCGCTCTCTACGCCCGCGCACACGCCGTCTCCAGCCCGTCCATGCGCGACGAGTTGCTCGTCATCGCACAGCGGAGCGACTTCGCGCGGTAATCGCCACCGCCGCAAGACCCCACAGAACACCGAACACCCAGCCCGCCAGAACATCTGTCGTCCAATGGGCGCCGAGGTAGATCCGCGAGAAGCCGATCGACAAGGATGCGACGGCGGGTAACACCAGCACCACCGGATTCCGACGCCACGACACGGTCGACCGCCACATCAGTGCAGTGACCGTCGTGGCCAGGATCGCCGACATCATCGCGTGCCCCGACGGGAACGAATAGGTGGAGATCTCCACCAGACGTTCGGGTATCGGGGGCCGGTCACGTCCCCACAGCAGCTTGCCGAGGCTCATCGCGCCCCAGCCGGTCAGCATCGCGCCACCGACCATGATCGCGTCGGGCACTCGTTTCGACGCCAGCAGCGCGACACAGACGACGACCGACAGCACGAACATCGACACCGTGTTGCCCAGCGTCGTGATCGCCCAGAAGACGTCCGTCAGCCACGGCACCCGGTGGGCCACCATCCACTGCAGCACGTCACTGTCCACGCGGTCTCCCCCAGCTCTCGTCACAGTGCACGATGCCGTCGTCGGTCACCCACGACGCGACCCGGCGCATCCCTTCGACTGCGCCGGTCACGCGCACGGTCAACTCTCGGTGCACGACGACCTGTCCCGACGGCAGCTCCGATCCCAGCGCCGCGCAGGCAAGTACCGCGTCCGGCTCGCGATCCCACGAACTGACGCGTCCGACGCCGACGACGTCCGCGCGAATCGATTCCGACGCAGTGCGCACGTCCAGGATCGACGCCAGCGTCGCCGCCGATTCCATCGAGGACAGCACCGCGACGTCCGACGTCACGACGCCGACGAACCACGGCCGGTCGACGACCACCGCGTCGGTGGGGTCGATCACGGCCCCGGACATCGCACGCACACGGGGAGGAAGATCGAGATCGTCGAGATCGACGACTCCCGACGACACCGCCTCGGCGACGAGTCGGTGCGCACGCGCGACGACGGCCGGTGTCGGAGTACGCGCCGGATCGGCGAGCCGGTCCAGAATCAGGGACGCGAACTCCGCGCTGTCGCAGACCGAGGGCGCCAGCGCCGACGCCACGTCGTCGGCGTGCGGATGGTCGAGCAGGTCCAGCAGGCCGGCGAATGTCAGATCCGACGGGGCACGGTAGTGGCCGAGCCGATGGCCGTCGATCACAGCGTGCCGACGCAGCCACCACGCGGTGTACCCGCCACGATCGGCGAGAAGGTCGCGTGTGGTCCGCTCCTCGACCAGCTGCGACAGAGCGTCTGGCCAGCGTTCGTCGTCGACGAGGTCGAGGTCGCGGACGGCGATCAGCACATCGGGGTCCTCCCGCAACGACGCCCACCAGGCGCCCTCGTCGGCGAGATCGTGATCCGGTCCGGTCGGCAGGTCCTCGGTGACGACGCCGAAACCCCATCCGACGCCGACCGCCCGCAACGCGTCGGCGCCGAACCTGTCGACCACGGACGTGGCGACGACACCGAACGGCGAGTCGCTCGACAGCAATCGCACCAGCGGCGCGTCCGGGAGCAGTAGTTCGTCGGCGGCGCGCAGTTCACCGTCCGTGTCCTCGATCGGGAGCGAACCGAGCCACGACGGCAACTCCCGCTGCCCGTCGGCCAGCGACAGCACGGTGGCGATGAGTTCGTCGACGGCATCGTCGTCGTCCCAGTCCAGATCGTCGAGCACGACCTGCAGCGCCGGATCGGACAACAACTCCGCGGGCGACGCCTCGGTCGCGCCGAGCCGGGTCAACAGCGGTGCGGCGGCGTCCGGGTGAACGAGCCGAGCCCAGTGCACTCCCCCGACCGCTCGTGCTCCCACCGTGAGAACCGTCGTACGCGGGCCCGTGACGGTGCGGCCGTCGGACAGCGGAACCGGCAGCGCCGCAAGCTCTTCCGCAGCGACGCCGTCGGTGACGAGCGGGGCCAACGCGTCGTACAGGCGGTGCCACCAGAGGGGTTCGTGCGACGTCCCGGACAGCATGTCGGCGAGCCTGGCCAACCCGATTCGATGGACGTCGACGGCCGCGAGGGCGGGGCCGTGCCGCGGGCCGGACACCGACGGGGCCGCGAGATCCGGCATCACCGGCCCGAGCACCTCGGCCAGTTCGTCGGTCGATCCCGGCAACACGACGGCCCGCGACGGAACCAGATCCTCGCCGTCGGCGCCAGGAAGCCAAGGGGTCGAGGCACATTCACGCACGATCCGCTCGCGCAGCACTCCGTCGACCTCACTGCGCGCGAAACCCGGCCTCGGCACGAACGACGGCCGTGATGCAGCAGGAAGCGCTGCGAGCATGCGGCCGTAGCCGTCGGCGATCCGTTCGACGGGAGTGCCGGGCAGCGTGCGTCTGCGGTCCGGTTGCATCGCGACGTCGGCAATCACGATGGCGGGCAACGACAATTCCTCGTCGGACCGCGTCGGAGCGCGCAGAACGTCGGCGTCGACAGGCACCGGGACGCCGTCGCTCATGGGCACCACCCAGCGCGCGTGGTCGGTGCGGAACTGCCACCAGGTTCGGTCGCCGATGGTCAGGTGCGCCGCACCGTTTTCGATATCCGTTGTGCGGCAGTCGAAGTGCGTGTCGTCGATGTCGATCGTCGTCAACGAGTCGAGTTCGAGGAGCAGGTCGACGGCCTCGGCCCGGAACGCGTCGAGCATCGGTGCGGCATCGTGATGCAGCTTCAGAACGATCTCGGACGCAAACCCTTCCGCCGGCGCTTCGTTCGTCGGCCACGCCAATCGGAGCACCGGGATACCCGCGTCCGGGGCCGTCAGACCCGCGTCGATCAGAACCTGCCCGGTCCGTTCGGCACTGAACACGATTCCGCCTGCCGCGGAACGGAATTCGATCTCCGACGCCACGGTACGCACGGCGGTGAAGCCGACTCCGAACCGTCCGACACCCGACGTCTTCGCCGACGCACGCAGCGCCGTCAACGCATGCACACCCTCGATGTCGAGAGGGGCACCCGTATTGGCCACGTGCAACGCGTCGCCGACGCACCACACCTTCACATGCCCGGGAACCCCCGCTCGGTCCGCCGCGTCGGCAGCGTTCTGCGCCAGCTCGGTCAGCAGACGATCGCGATATCCCGCGCGAACCAGATCCGCCTCGGTCGCCGCATCCTCTCGCAGCCGGGTCGGCGACGACGTCCACGCCGAGACGACCCCGGCCCGCAGAGCTTCGGTGTCGAAAGGATCGTTCAGGTGGTCGATTGCGGATCCTGGATCGGCTGCTCGTCCTGCGACGCCTCCGCCGCTTCCGTCTCCTGCGGCGCTTCCATCTCCTGCGCCGGTTCCGGTTCCTGCACCGGTTGCGGTTCCTGAGGTGTCACGTCGAGCACGGCGTCGTCGTACGGCTCGAACTGCGGCGAGCCTGCGCCGGTGCGCAACTCGGTGTCCGAGTGCGCGCCGCATCCGTACTCGGCGTGGACGACGCGTCCGTCGGCGGCGAACTCGTTGCCGCACACACCGAACGCGGCGGAGAGCGACCCGGCGATCGGAAGATAGAAGCCGCACAGACCGCACGTCGACGGTGCGGCCTTCGCCATCTCGCTGCCCGGACCGAATTCGCCGTCGTGCCACCGCTCGGCCGCGTCGAGACGTCCTTCACGGCTCGGCACCTGCGTCCGTCCGAGGCCGAGCTCGTATGCGACGTCGTCGACCTGCGGGTCACCCGTCGCGACGTAGCCGGGAACGAGCCGCGGATCCTGCACGCGAGGGGGAAGGAGATCGCCGGGACCGAGATCGCCGGGGCGAATGCGCTCGTCCCACGGCAGCCACTCGGGCGCGACGAGAGCATCAGGGCCGGGCAGCAGAACGAGCTCGCTGATGGTCGCGGTGTCCGCGCCCTCGGGTGCCGCGACGACGACGGCCCACTGCCATCCGCGGTAGCCGGGCAGGTCGCTCACGAAGCGATGGGTGGCGGAACTCTCGTCCTCGGCCGTCACGCCGAGATACTCACCGATACCGCCTTCGCCCAGGTCGACGACCGCCTGCCGCGCCAGATCCACGGCGTCGGCCAACACGGGGCGAACCGGTTCACGCTGGGTTGTCCGATCGCGCACGGCTTCGTCGCGGTCCGAATGGTCGAGTTCTGGAGACGATACGAAACTCACGTCGTTCATTTTGCCGCATCACGTCGAATGCGCCCAGTTCGGGCCTGCCATGATGGGCGGATGACCGTCCCCTTCCGGGCCGTGCCGGGTCTGCTCGCCGCGGCGGTTCTGCTGATCGGATGCTCCGGAGCCACGGACGAGCCGGACGCCACCGCCACGACGTCGACCGTGACGGTCGTCCAGACGCGGGAGCACGATCGGACGGCGTTCACCCAGGGCCTCGAAGTGTCCGGCGGCGAACTGTACGAGGGCACCGGCCGCAACGGGTCGTCGTACGTGCGGGTCTCGTCCCTCGAGACGGGCGAGGAACTGCGACGCGTCGACCTGTCGTCGAACTATTTCGGCGAGGGGCTCACCGTCGCCGGAGACTCCCTCTGGCAGATCACGTGGCGCGACGGCGTCGCGTTCGAGCGCGATCCCGTCACGCTGCAGGAGCGTCGGCAGGTGGTCTACGACGGCGAGGGCTGGGGCCTGTGCGACGACGGTGACCGACTGATCATGAGCGACGGCTCGTCGACACTCACGTTCCGCGATCCCGCGTCGTTCGACGAGACGGGGTCGGTCCAGGTGACCGTGAACGGCGAGCAGCTGAGCAACCTGAACGAACTCGAATGCTCCGACGACGGTTCCGTCTATGCCAATCTCTGGCAGAGCGACGACATCGCCCGGATCGACCCCGACTCCGGGCGCGTCACCGAGATGATCGACGCGTCGCCGCTCTGGAATTCGATGACCTCCGACGAGCGTGCGGGTGCCGACGTGCTCAACGGAATCGCGCAGATTCCCGGCACCGACAGGTTTCTCGTCACGGGGAAGCTCTGGCCGACGATGTTCGAGGTGCAGTTCACACCCCAGCCGTGAGTCGGTGTCTTCGCCGCGTCGATTTTTAGGACAGAATTGATCCCGTGACCGATCCCCGCCACTCCGATACCCCTCCGGGTGAGGATCACCCGGGATTCGACAACTACCGACCTGCGCCGCGTCAGGCCAGCAGGCGCACTCCGCTGCCTCCACTGCATCCCCCGACGCCTCCTCCCGGTAAGGGGTCGGGCCCGAAACCGCCGCCGATGCCGCGCAAGCTGACGGTCACCCGCGTCGCCGCGATGCGTAGTCGCGAGCTGACGGGCAAGGGCATCGGCGCGTTCCAGCGAGCCGCCAAGGCCGACGGCGCCGACAAGTCCGGACTGACGGCTCTGACGTACGCGACGATGGCGAACTTCGCGTCCGACGCAGCCCTCGCCGTCGCGCTCGCGAACACGTTGTTCTTCTCGGCCGCGACGGGCGAGGACAAGACGAAGGTCGCGCTGTATCTGCTCATCACGATCGCGCCGTTCGCCGTCATCGCCCCGCTCATCGGCCCGATGCTCGACCGACTTCAGCACGGCCGACGCATCGCGCTGGCCACGTCGTTCGTGCTGCGCGCGACGCTGGCGGTGGTCCTGGTGTTCAACTTCGACAGTTGGGTGCTGTACCCGGCGGCGCTCGGCATGCTCGTACTCAGCAAATCGTTCGCGGTGCTCAAGAGTGCCGTGACCCCGAGGGTGCTGCCACCGGAGATCGACCTCGTCCGCGTCAACTCGCGGCTCACCGTGTTCGGTCTGATCGGCGGCACGATCGTCGCAGGCGGTGTCGCGGCCGTGATCGCGTGGCTCGCCGGGTCGTCGGGCGCGCTGTGGTTCGTCGCCGCCATCACGATCTTCGGCGCGTACCTGAGCATGCGGATCCCGTCGTGGGTCGAGGTCACCGAGGGCGAGGTCCCCGCGACACTGAGCTACCACGGCGACGACGCCGTCACCGAGGTCATCCGACGCGAGAAGCAGACGGCTGCTGCCCCGAAGAACCGTCGTCAGCCGTTGGGCAAAGCCGTCATCGTCGGATTGTGGGGCAACGGCACGATCCGAATCCTGACCGGGTTCCTCACGCTGTACGTCGCGTTCGTCGCCAAATCGCAGACCGAACACGAACCGATCAAGCAGGCCGCGATGCTCGGACTCGTCGGCGCGGGCGCAGCGATCGGAAACTTCGCCGGCAACGCCGCGGGCGCGCGCATCAAGCTCGGCAGGCCCGCGATCGTCGTCCTGCGCTGCGCCGCCGCCGTGACGGCATTCGCGATCATCGCAGCCATCACCGACAGTCTGCTGACCGCTGCGCTCGCGGCTCTCGTCGCCTCCTGCGCCAGCGCCCTCGCGAAGGTCTCCCTCGACGCGTCGCTGCAATCCGATCTGCCGCCCGAATCCATCGCATCCGGATTCGGGCGTTCGGAGACCGTTCTGCAGCTCTGCTGGGTTCTCGGCGGAACGTTGGGCGTGCTGCTGCCGACCGAATACTGGCTGGGTTTCACCGTCGTCTCGGTATTACTTACGATCGGACTCGCGCAGACTTTCCTCACCTACCGAGGAAAGTCGCTGCTGCCCGGGCTCGGCGGAAACCGTCCCGAGCACGCCGAGCAGACCTTTCCCGACGCCGCCACCCGACAGAACGTGAGCTAAGTGAACCTCGCACCGAAAACCAAGAAGATCCTGGCAATCGGGGCGGCCGCTGCCGTCGTCGTGCTCGTCGCCTTCGTCGGGGTGTTGGCGCTCCTCGTCCGGGACGCACCCTCCGGGCGACCGAGCATCACAGCTTTCGCCGACGGCCGGACCATCGACGTCCAGCCCTACCTGTACTGCCCCGTAGACCAGCCTTTGTGCGGCAGTGACGGCGAGAGCGTCACTCTGCCGGTACGCGAGGGACGTCCGCTCCAGCTGTCGCTACCGAGCGAGATCGCGTCGGCGCCGTGGATTCTCGCCGCCGTGTACTCCGACGAGTCGGGAAGCGACGCCGTCGAAACCGACACCCTGTACCTCCCCGACTCGACCTCGGCGGTGACGGTCCCGCCGGTCGACGACCAGGGTCGTGCGCTGCTGGGCGTCGAGGTCCGACTGCCGTCCGGCGTCATCGACACCGACACCCAGCAGGAAGAGATCGTCAGTCACGCGATCTGGTCGATCGCGACGGCCTGAGCGGAGATCGTTTCTTGCTCAGCTGTCCAGTTCCCGGGCCACCGCGCGCACGACCTCGGAGATCTTCTGCGCGGTCTTGCGGTCCGGGTACTTACCCTTGCGCAGCTCCGGCTGAATGGTTGCCTCGAGCAACGTGATCATGTCCTCGACCATGCCGTGCAACTGGTCCGGAGTGTGTTTCCGCTCCACTGGCTCACGCCGGTTCGCGCTGTTCTGCCGCACCGACGGGGCAGGTTCGAGCACCTTCAGGCTGAGCGCCTGAGGACCGCGTCGACCGGCAGCCATGCCGAACTCGACCTTCTGGCCCGCCTTGAGGCCCTCGACGCCGGGAGGAAGCGCAGACGAACGAACGTAGACGTCCTCTCCCTCTTCCTGCGAGAGAAAGCCGAAACCCTTGTCGACGTCGTACCACTTCACCTTGCCGGTCGGCACTGCGCTCACCCGTCCATTCGCTCGAAGTACTTCCACACAACAGTCGCGCCCCACATACGAACGTAGGACGCGAATACTGCAGTCTACAGCGGAGGGCATCTGCGAGGCATCTGCGTTTTCGTTCGCAGCCCAGCCGCTAAGTTGGTGACGTGCCCGATTCGCGCCCCCACCGCAACACACTGCTTCGCGTCGCACTGACGATCTTCGCCGTCGGCCTGCTGGCGATCGTGGCCATCTTTCTCGTTCCCGCGATCACGAACGAGGAACCGCCACTGTGGCTTTATCTGACTGCAATGCTCGCGTCGCCCCTCGGCTTCGTTCTGGCGCTAGTGTTTGCGCTGATGTCCGGTAGACGTGCGAGGTAGAGGGGCCGACAAGTGCGAGTGATCCTGAACGTCATCTGGCTGATCTTCGGCGGACTCTGGCTGGCACTCGGCTATTTCGCGGCGGGCATCGTCTGCTGCATTCTCATCATCACCATTCCGTTCGGCATCGCGTCGTTCCGCGTGGGCGTCTATGCGCTGTGGCCGTTCGGCAAGACCGTCGTCGAGAAACCGACCGCCGGAGTCGCGTCGTTGATCGGCAACGTGATCTGGGTGATCGTCGCCGGCATCTGGCTCGCGATCGGTCACATCGTCACGGCGGTCGCGATGGCGATCACGATCATCGGGATTCCACTCGCCATCGCGAACCTGAAGATGATCCCGATCTCTCTGATGCCACTCGGCAAGGACATCGTCGACGCCTGATCACTTCAGCCCCTCCTGCCCCATTCCGGCTGGATGTGACTTCTGTCACATAACAGCGGCATAACGGAAGGGCAACGAGCGGGCGACGCCGACGCATCACCGCCGCTAGCTGGGAGTTCGCCGGCCCCGCTTTCCGTTATCCGAACGACTGTGGCCGCGGCCCCCGAAATCGACAGTTACCAAATGGTGACACTCCGCCGGAACTTCAGTACGGTCATCAGCGGCTGAGAAACTTCGGCCGAATCCGTACCCGCAGCGCCCAACCTCGTCCCGCGGAAACGGAACCCTCGACGAACTACCCAGGGGACGAGGACGGGGGACCCACACGTCCTCTCGGATAACCGGAAAGCGTTGCCCGGCAACGATTTCCTTGGGGTGAAGCCCGACAGTTCCTCCGGAACGGTTGGGCCGGGCTACCTCTCAGCCCGAACCCGACAGCTGACCTCGCAGGCGCCAGTGGAGAGGATTTCAATTCGTATGAGCGGACGTCATCGCAAGCCGACCACCACCGGCCGCACGGTTGCCAAGGTCGCCGTCACCGGCGCCATCATGGGCACCGCGGGTATCGCCTTCTCGGGCACCGCGAACGCGGCCCCCGACTCGGACTGGGATCGCCTCGCACAGTGCGAAGCAGGCGGTAACTGGGCCATCAACACCGGCAACGGTTTCCAGGGCGGCCTGCAGTTCTCTCCGAGCACCTGGACGTCGCACGGCGGCGGACAGTATGCAGCGTCGGCCAACCAGGCCACCCGTGAAGAGCAGATCGCCGTCGCCGAGAAGGTCCTCGCATCGCAGGGTTGGGGCGCATGGCCCTCCTGCTCGTCGAGCCTCGGACTGAGCAGCGCGCCCACCGAGCGCAGCGTTCCTGCCTCGCCGCAGTCCGCTCCCGAAGCCCCGAAGCTTCCGGACCTCACCAGCATCCCGACGGTCGACGGCACCGCCGAGGTCATCGACGGCATCACGACCGCCGTGCAGACCATCACCAACGATCCGCAGATCACGTCCTTCATCCAGGACGCGACCAAGGGCATCCAGCTCGACCCGCAGATCGTCGAGTTCTACCAGGCCAACAAGGCATTCCTGCCTCAGTAAGCGCCGCACGTACGCGAAAGGCCCCCGAGATTCTCGGGGGCCTTTCGCGTATCTGTTCTTCTAACGGTTGACGACGGTCACCGGGTGCGCGTACGGCAGCTGCTCCACCGGCAACGGGAACTCCGTCTCCTCGCCGAACGGGGACAGGCCTCCCGATCGGGAGGACGAGAGCTCGGTCACCGCGTGATCGCCACGAGCGGTTTCGGGCCAGCCTGGATCGACATAGGGCTTCTTCGACTTGTTCACCATGCGCCCATTTTGACACCTGCGACGCGCCGTACACCAGCCCAGGTCTCTAATCTGTAAAGCAATGACCGATACAGCAGTGGCTTCGGACCTCGCGGCGTGGCTGAGATCCCGTACCGACACCGAGCTCGTCACCACCCTGACGCTGCGGCCGGACCTGACCGTGCCGCCGCCGTCGACCATCGGGGTGCTCGCCGGGCGTGCCGAACAGCGAGCCTCGATCCTGCGCGCCGCGGACACGCTGGACACTCTCACGCTGACGATTCTCGAGATGCTCGCCATCGAAGGCGCGCACGAAATGCCGGTCACGCGGGCCCAGCTCGACGCGATCATCGCCAAACGAGCCACGGGCAAGGCCGTCGACCGCGCACTCACGTCGTTGCGCGACCGTGCACTCGTCTGGGGCACGACGTCGCTGCGCATGGTTCCTGCCGCTCGTGACGCCGTGCCCTGGCGCGTCGGCCGCATTCTCGACGCCACCGAGCAGCTCACCGCCGAGCAGATCACCGCAGCGCTCGCCGAGCTGGACGACAGCGAACGTAGCCTGCTCGAGACGCTGGCAAGGTCGTCGCCCACCGGCAGGACGAGGGACGCAGCACCCGACACTCCCCCCGATCGGCCGGTGCAGAAACTCCTGCGCGCAGGTCTGCTGATCTGGCTCGACGAGCAGACCGTCGAACTGCCGCACCAGGTCGGACAGACGCTGCGCGGCGAACCCGTCTCCGATCCGACGTCGCTGACACCCCCCAAGCCCGCGACCAGCAAATTGACCGCGGCCGACGTCAACGCCGCTGCGGCAGGCGAGGCACTCGAACTGATTCGGCACTGCGGGGCCGTCGTGCAGGCGTTGTCCGACACCCCGGCTCCGGCACTGAAGGCCGGTGGCCTCGGTGTCCGCGAGATCAAACGCATCGCTAAAGTCACCGGGCTCGACGACACCCGCGTCGGACTGCTCGTCGAATTGCTCGCGGCCGCGTCGCTCATCTCGAGCGGCACCCCGGACCCGCTGCCACCGAACGATTCCGGTGAGGACTACTGGGCACCGACGTCGGCCGTCGACGCATGGACGAACGGCACGACCGCCGCCAAGTGGCACACGCTCGCGTCGGCGTGGCTCGATCTGCAGCGCGCGCCGTGGCTGATCGGGATGCGTGATCCCAACGACAAGCCTGTCGCTGCATTGTCCGACGAAGTGCGCTCCCCCGCCGCACCGCGTGACCGGCGGACCATCCTCGAGTACCTGGCCGACCTGGGAACGGGTGTGGCAGCGGGTGAGATCGACATCTCGCGTGGACTGGCGTGGCGTCGTCCCCGGTCGGCGGCCCGGTTCTCACCGCGGCCGGTCTCCCGCATGCTCGCCGAGGCGACGGCACTGAGCATCGTCGCGCGCGGGGCACTGTCGACACCCGGCAAGGCGCTGCTGCACGGCGGCGACGCGGAAGCGGAGATGCGCGACGCGCTCCCCACCCCGATCGACTACGTGCTGGTGCAGGCCGACCTCACCCTCGTCGCGCCCGGACCGCTCGAACCGGAGTTGTCGGACCGCATCGACCTCGTCGCCGACGTCGAATCCGCAGGTGCCGCGACGATGTACCGCATCACCGACGACAGCCTGCGCCGCGCACTCGACGTCGGAATGTCCGCATCCGAACTGCACTCGCTCTTCGAGGTGCACTCGCGCACGCCGGTGCCGCAGGGCCTGACCTACCTGATCGACGACGTCGCCCGCAGGCACGGGCGGTTGCGCGCGGGTGTGGCGTCGTCGTTCGTGCGGTGCGAGGACCCGGCGCTGCTGGCCGAGGTGCTGAAGTCGCCTGCATCCGAGCAGTTGGCGCTCCGCGGACTTGCCCCGACGGTGGCGATCTCGCAGGCGCCGCTGGCCGAGGTCCTGGCCGTGCTGTCCGCGGCCGGGTTCGCGCCTGCCGGTGAGGACGCCAGCGGCGCCATCGTCGACCTGCGTACCCACGGCGCCCGCGTGCCCGCGCGTCGGCACCGTCCGACGTACCGGAACCAGGCGGTCCCGACCGAGGAACAACTCGGACGGCTCGTCACCGAGCTGCGCGCCGGGGAGCGGGCAGCATCGGCGGGCGGCAAGACCGTTCGCTCCGACGGCACCCGCGCGACCGGGTCCGCGACGATGGCCCTGCTGCAGACGGCCGTCAAGGTGCGTCGCAGCGTGTCCATCGGGTACGTCGACGCCCAAGGTGTCGCGTCGCAACGCGTCGTGGACCCGGTGAGCGTCGGCGGCGGGCAGCTCGACGCGTTCGACCCGGCAACCGGGGTCGTCCGGCGATTCACTCTGCACCGCATCACGTCGGTGGCGCTCGTGGAATGAGGCGGCTGCGCCGCACGTGCGCGCGAATGTACAGCCGGCTATACATTCGCGCGCACGTGCGCCGACGGCGCCTCGTGTGGACAATGGAAGAATTGCGCACTTTCCGTAGGAGGAATCGGTGACCGACGGACCCCTCATCGTCCAGTCCGACAAGACGCTGTTGCTCGAGATCGACCACCCGCAGGCAGGCGAAGCCCGCGGCGCCATCGCGCCGTTCGCGGAGCTCGAACGCGCGCCCGAGCACGTCCACACGTATCGCATCACGCCCCTCGCGCTGTGGAACGCGCGCGCCGCCGGTCACGACGCCGAACAGGTCGTCGACGCACTGGTCAACTACTCGCGCTACGCGGTCCCGCAGCCGCTGCTTGTCGACATCGTCGACACGATGGCCCGCTACGGCCGTCTGCAGCTGGTCAAGAACCCGGCCCACGGGCTGTCGCTCGTCAGCCTCGACCGTGCCGTGCTGACCGAGGTCATGCGTCACAAGAAGATCGCGCCCATGCTCGGCGCCAAGGTCGACGACGACACCGTCATCGTCCACCCGAGCGAGCGCGGTCACCTCAAGCAGATGCTGCTGAAGATCGGCTGGCCCGCCGAGGACCTCGCCGGGTACGTCGACGGCGAAGCGCACCCGATCGATCTCGACCAGGAAGGCGGCCACTGGTCGCTGCGCGACTACCAGGAGATGGCGGCCGACTCGTTCTGGGCGGGCGGCAGTGGCGTCGTCGTGCTCCCCTGTGGCGCGGGCAAGACGATGGTCGGCGCTGCCGCGATGGCCAAGGCGAAGGCGACGACGCTCATCCTCGTCACCAATACCGTCGCCGGCAGGCAGTGGAAGCGCGAGCTGATCGCGCGCACGTCGCTGACCGAGGACGAGATCGGGGAATACTCGGGCGAGCGCAAGGAGATCCGCCCGGTCACGATCGCGACGTACCAGGTGATCACGCGTCGTACCAAGGGTGAATACAAGCACCTGGAGTTGTTCGACTCCCGCGACTGGGGCCTGGTCATCTACGACGAGGTCCATCTGCTGCCCGCACCGGTCTTCCGTATGACGGCCGACCTGCAGTCGCGTCGACGCCTCGGGCTCACCGCGACGCTCGTGCGTGAGGACGGCCGCGAGGGCGACGTCTTCTCGCTCATCGGCCCCAAGCGGTACGACGCACCGTGGAAGGACATCGAGGCGCAGGGCTGGATCGCGCCCGCCGAGTGCATCGAGGTCCGTGTCACGCTGACGGACGCCGAGCGTATGGCCTACGCCGTCGCCGAGCCGGAAGAGCGCTACAAGCTGTGCTCGACGGCCCACACCAAGATCGCCGTCGTGAAGTCGATTCTCGCCAAACACGAGGACGCACCCACGTTGGTGATCGGCGCCTATCTCGACCAGCTCGAGGAGCTCGGTGAGGCGCTGAACGCGCCGGTGATCCAGGGGTCGACGAGAAACAAGGAACGAGAGCAGCTGTTCGACGCGTTCCGCCGCGGTGAGATCCAGACGTTGGTGGTCAGCAAGGTGGCCAACTTCTCGATCGATCTACCGGAAGCGTCTGTGGCAGTGCAGGTTTCGGGCACGTTCGGATCGCGCCAGGAAGAGGCGCAGCGCCTCGGACGACTGCTGCGACCGAAACACGACGGCGGACAGGCGCACTTCTACTCCGTCGTCTCCCGGGACACGCTCGACGCGGAGTACGCCGCACACCGCCAGCGTTTCCTGGCCGAGCAGGGGTACGCCTACCGCATCACGGACGCCGACGACATGCTCGGTCCCGCGATCTGACAGACGTGCTAATAATGGGCGTGTGCGCCAATTCCAGTTTCCTGTCGACGTAGCCCACGCCAAGTCGGTGAACGAGACGATGGCCGACGTACGCAGGCTTCGCGTGTCGGCCATCGTGACCGCGGTGGTGCTGATCGGCGCCGGAATCTGGTTCTTCTGGTTGGCACATCCGTGGTCGTACATCCTCGGCGCGGTGTTCTTGATCACGGCCGCGACGTCGCTGTGGGTCACGGTCTGGGCCCCGCGCAAGGTCGGCACCGTCGAGGACCTCTACGCGAAGGGCGGCCTCGTGCCGGCGGTCATCGCGGAGAAGCGGGCGCGCGGTGTGACGTTGCTGGCGCTCGTCGACATCGCGAAACCCGACGCGGACACGCGTCATTTCGCACTGGTCACCCGCAGCATTCGAACACTTCCCGGCCACGAATTGGTGGAAGGCGAACTGGTTCCGTCCATTTCGGTGCTCGCCGACCGCAACAAGAACACGATCGGCGACACCTGGCAGATGGTGTCCCCCATGCCGATCGCATGGGGAACCACCGACAAGACGATCATCGCGCGCGCGACGGCCGAGATCTCCGACGAGGAATGGGCCTTGCTCGTCGCGAACATCGGTCTGTCGGCGAAGGTGCGTGAGGCCGACAACCAGCAGTTGCTCGTCGACCCGCACGACCTTCCCGACGACCTCTGATCAGCTCAGTGCTGGAATGACCTCGCGCTCGAAGAGTTCGATGCCGGAGCGGTCGTAGGCCGCTTCGGGGAAGTAGAAGATGCCGTAGCCGAGGCCCTTCTCCTTCAACGCGGTGAGGTTCTCGACGATCTGCTCGGGCGTTCCGACGCCGGGCAATCCGCGGAACGCGCCGAGGGCAGCGTCCGCCTTCTCCGCACCCACGTGCTTGGCAAGACGCTCCTCGAGCTGCTTCAGCCGATCCTGCACCTCGGCCTCGCTGGAACCGATCGCGACGTTGTAGTTGGCCGAGCGAACGATGGCGTCGAAGTCGCGGCCGAGTGTGCGGCAGTGGCCTTCGAGCAGCTCGGACTTGCGAGTGAATCCTTCGAGGGTGCCGTCGAAGTTGGTGTAGTTCGCGTACTTCGCCGCGATCTTCAGCGTCACCTTCTCGCCGCCGCCTGCAATCCACAGCGGAATTCCGCCGTCCTGCAACGGCTTCGGCCATACACGCGCGCCGTCGACCTGGTAGTACGTACCGTCGAGCGTCGCCGAGCCCGTCTCCCATGCCTGCTTGAAGATCTGCACACCCTCGTCGAGCGCCCCGAGGCGATCACCCGCCTTCGGGAAGCCGTACCCGTACGCACGCCACTCGTGCTCGTACCACCCTGCGCCGATTCCCATCTCGACGCGTCCACCGGACACGAGATCCACGGTAGCGGCGACCTTTGCGAGGTAAGCAGGGTTGCGGTAGGCCATGGCGGTGCACATCTGACCGAGCCGGATACGCGACGTCGACGCCGCGAACGCGGACATCAGTGTCCACGCCTCGTGCGTCGCCTCCTCGGTGGGCTCGGGGACCGTGTGGAAGTGGTCGTAGACCCACAGCGACTCCCACGGGCCGGAGTCGGCAGCCGTCGCCAGGGTGCGCATCACCTCCCACTGGTCCGAAGGATCGATGTCGACGAGATCGAGTCGCCAGCCTTGAGGAACGAACAGTCCGAATCGCATGCTTCGAATCGTACCGAGCAGCTCGGTAATAGACTGCTCGTCCATGAGCACCAGCTCGCTCGTCGAACGCTTTCAGACGCATCGAAACCACCTGTTGGCGGTCGGCTACCGCGTGACCGGGAGCGTCGTCGACGCCGAGGACGCGGTGCAGGAGAGCTGGATCAGGTTGTCCTCGGCCGAATCGGACTCCATCGACGATCTTCGTGCCTGGCTCACCACCGTCGTCGGCCGTATCTGTCTCGATCGACTGAAGTCGGCCGCATCTCGACGCGAAAGCTATGTCGGACAATGGCTTCCGGAACCGATCGTGTCTACTGCGAGCGCACCTGGCGACGACCCTCTCGACGTCGTCGTCAGAACGGAGGACACGCGGCTCGCGGCCCTCGTCGTGCTCGACACGCTCTCGCCCGCGCAGCGCGTCGCGTTCGTCCTGCACGACGGCTTCTCCGTCCCGTTCGACGCCATCGCGTCGGTTCTGGACGTGACACCGGCCGCTGCCCGGCAGTTGGCGTCGCGCGCCCGCAAGCAGGTCGACCACGCGCCGGTCCCCGTCCCCGACGCCGAGCACAACATCGCTGTCACCCGATTCATGACGGCCTTGGCGACGGGCGACCTCGATCGCGTCGTCGCTGCGCTGCATCCGGACTGTCGCACGATCGGCGACAGCGGCGGCACGACGCGGACCGCGGTGCAGATCGTGCACGGCCCCGACAAGTGTGCGCGCTTCTTCCTCGGTCTGATCGCGAAGTACGGCCCCGAGACACTGCTGTCAATGGTTCCGGCGTCGGTCAACGGTCAGCTCGGGTACTACTCGCACGGTGTGTCCGGCGAGCGCGGATTCCCGGCCAGAGCAGGCGGATTCACGGTCCGGGACGGTCTGGTGTGGGCGTCGTACGACTTCGCGAATCCGGCAAAGCTCAAAGGTGTGACTCGGTCGCTTCCTTCCACGGAACCCGACACGCGTCCCCCGAGCCGAAACCCTGCTCGGTGATGCCGAGCGAGCTGTTGATCCGCGCCCTCATGTTCTCGAGGCCGATCTGATAGGTCAGTTCGACGACTCCTGCCCGGCCGAAGCGTCGTTCCAGATCGGCCACCATCTCGTCCGTGACGTCGATCGGCGTCGACGTCATCGCGTCGGCATAGGCGATCGCAGCACGTTCGTCGTCGGTGTACTTCGACGACGTCTCGTACTCGCCGATCTCGCGTAGACGGTCGACGTCGAGACCGTCGAGACGCTGGATCATGACGCCGAAGTCGACGCACCACGAACATCCGATCGTCCATGCGGTGCGATAGACGGCCAGCTCGCGCACGCTCACCGGAAGCGTCGTCGACGCCTTGTCGGCGGCCAGTTCGCTGACGGCAGATGCGAAGAACAGTTTCGGATGGTGCGCGAACACCGCGAACGGCTCGGGAACCTCGCCGAACATCCGTGCCGCAGCCTTGTACGTCAGCCGCACCGGCAGCGACGCGTCCTGTGGGGTGACGGGTGGAATTCTGGTCATGACTTCTCCTGTGGGTGGTTGCTGCTTACATGACCTCGGACGAGTCGGGCGACGAAAATGTGACGCCGGATGGGCCGGGAGTGGAGCCTGAAGGAACGACCCGGATGGGCCGGGAGTGGAGCCTGCAGGAACGACCCGGATAAGCTGCTGTGATGAGCGCGGAGCATTCGAGCCGGACCGTCGAACGCCTACGCCCGTTCGGATCCACGATTTTCGCCGAGATGACGGCGCTGGCTCTCGAGAAGAACGCCGTCAATCTCGGCCAGGGTTTTCCCGATACCGACGGGCCCGCGTCGATGCTGGCGACGGCGGAACGGGCGATCGCCGACGGCTTGAATCAGTACTCGCCCGGTCCTGGGCTGCCGGTTCTGCGTGAGGCGATCGCGGCGGACCGGAAGCGGCGCTTGGACGTCGACTACGACCCGGCGAGCGAGGTGCTCGTGACGGTCGGCGCGACGGAGGGCATCGCCGCGACCGTTCTGGGTCTGGTGGAGCCGGGCGAGGAGGTGGTGCTGATCGAGCCGTACTACGACTCGTACGCTGCAGCCGTGGCTCTCGCCGGGGCTCGCCGGACGACCGTGCCGCTTGTTGCCGACGGGAGCGGCTTCGCACTGGATCTGGATGCGCTCGAGCGTGCGATCGGACCGGACACGAAACTGCTGATCGTCAACACTCCGCACAACCCGACCGGGACCGTGCTGAGCCACGAGGAACTGACGCGGATCGCCGAAATCGCCTGTGAGCACGATATTCTCGTGCTGACCGACGAGGTGTACGAACGGTTGACGTTCGACGGACACAGCCACCTACCCCTTGCGTCGCTGCCCGGAATGTTCGAGCGCACCGTCACTGTGTCGAGCGCGGCGAAGACTTTCAACGCCACGGGGTGGAAGACGGGTTGGGCACTCGGTCCGCGGGTGCTGATCGACGCGGTGCGCGCCGCCAAGCAGTTCTTGACCTTCGTCGGCGGCACACCGTTCCAACCTGCGGTGGCGCACGCGCTGAACCACGAATCCGCGTGGGTGGAGAACCTGCGCGTCGACCTGCAGTCGAAGCGTGACGTGTTGTCGTCGGCGTTGACCAAAGCCGGCTTCGACGTGAAGTCCAGTAGCGGAACGTATTTCGTCTGCGCCGACGTCGCCGGAATCGGAGAGACCGACGCCATCGCGTTCTGCCGCACGCTCCCCGATCGGATCGGCGTCGCCGCCGTACCCGTGTCGGCGTTCGTCGATCATCCGGAACCGTGGAAGACGTTGGTGCGCTTCGCCTTCTGCAAGAAGGACGAGGTTCTCGCTGAGGCAGCCGACAGACTGCTGAACCTGTGACCCGATGAGCGCCCGCACAATCCCGGCCGGCTTCGTCGCCAAAGCCGTGTCGCTGGCCGAGAGCGGGGGCGTCGACCTCGCCTATCCGATGTCGATCGCAGGCATCGGGCACGACACGCTCGACGACCCGAACGGCAGGCTGACCGCCGAACAGGTCACCTTGTTCACGCAGGCGGCATGGCAGATCACGGACGACGAATTGTTCGGACTGGCCAGTACTCCGATGCGCCGCGGCAGTTTTCGCGTCATCTGCCTGACGCTCATCCACTGTCCCGACCTGTCGACGGCTCTCGTACGCATGGCCGAGACGACGCGTGTGCTCTCGGGCATGCCGCCCATGGGAATCACCCGAGGCGAGACGTCGACGCGGCTCACGATTCCCCCGGCGGACAACAGCCACCTCCCGGTAGCGGCCAGGGCCGCTGCGGGCCAACTGCTCACCGACTTCCGCATGGTGCTCGTCCATCGCTTCGCAGCCTGGCTCATCGGTGGACGTGTGAAGCTCCATGCCGTCGAATTGCCGTACGAGATGAGCGATCCGGCGACCGGCAAGTTGTACGACCGTATGTTCGGCACCCGCGTGACGTTCGGCGCGCCCGCCGCGGCGCTCGAATTCGACAACTCTGCGATGCGAGCACCGATCGTCCAGACCGAAGAAACGCTGGCGGAGTACCTTCGCGAATCACCGACCCTGCTGTTCACGGCTCGTGACTACGACAGCACCGCGTCGTCGCAGGTCCGCAGGGCCCTCGAGCTCGGATTGCACGGGCAGGCCCCGGGGACGGACGACATCGCGGAGATGCTGTCCGTCAGCACCGCGCATCTCCGACGCCTCCTGCGGCAGGAAGGCACGTCGGTCAACCAAATTCGCGAGGAAGTTCTGCGCGACGCGGCGGTGTCGGGCCTGAGCCGTGGTGACTCCGTCGACGACATCTCGAGCAGGCTCGGCTTCTCCGAGCCGTCGGCGTTCCGTCGCGCGTTCAAACGATGGACGGGCCAGACACCCGGTTCGTACCGCTAGGTCAAGCAGAACTCGTTGCCCTCGGGATCGGCCATCGTGATCCAGTCGAACGGCCCCTGCGAACCACGATGGAGAATCCGCGCGCCCCGTGCGCCGAGCTTCTTCGCGACGGCTTCGCGGTCGTCACCGACGCGCACGTCGAGGTGCTGGCGATTCTTGACCGTCTTGGGCTCCGGAACGGATTGGAACAGTATCCGCGGACCGTTGGGGTTGTCGGGGTTCGCGATGGCGGCCCCGATCTTCCACACCAGGTTTCCCTCGAAGACGACGGTGTCCTCCTCGCGGGCGTGCCCCTTCTCAACCAAACCTCGAACGAAGTTCCCGTCGGTGGGCTCGACCTGCCACCCCAGCGTTTCCGCCCACCATTTCGCCTGCTCATGAGGCTGCGCGCAATCGATCGTGACCTGTACGTCGTATGCCATGCGGATACCATAGACAACCGATCGGACACATGCGCCGAGTTTTCACTGGAACATACGTTCGAATCGCGCTAGGGTGGCCGACATGAGCGTGGAACTGCAGGGCTCACTGTTCACCGACACCGACTCCGATTTCGGCCCACTCGGGTCGTCGGTGACCCGGCGAACACTGACCCGCGGCGCCTGGGTCGACGTCCGTCCCGGGTGGGCCGGTTCCATCGACCTGTTCGACAGGCTGGTCGCCGGGGTCGACTGGCGGGCCGAACGACGCCAGATGTACGACCGGGTGGTCGACGTTCCCAGGCTCGTGCGCTTCTACGGCGAGCACGAACGCTGGCCGGATCCTGCGTTGACCGAGGCGAAGAGTGCGCTGGACGCGCAGTACCGCAGCGAACTCGGCGAACCGTTCGCGACCGCCGGATTGTGTTACTACCGAGACGGATCCGACAGCGTCGCCTGGCACGGGGACGACATCGGCCGTAGCGCCACCGAGGACACGATGGTCGCCATCCTCTCCCTCGGCGCGACGCGGCAGTTGATGCTGCGGCCCCGCGGCGGCGGCACGTCGCTGAAATTCACTCTCGGACACGGTGATCTGATCGTCATGGGCGGCTCGTGCCAACGCACGTGGGAGCACGCGGTACCCAAGAGCACCCGCGCGACCGGCCCACGCGTCAGCGTGCAGTTCCGGCCGCGCGGGGTGCGCTGAACTAGCCGCGCCTGCGCGTCACTGCGTCGGCGAGAGCGTCCAATTGTGCTGCCGTGGTGTCCCAGTCGAGGCACGCGTCGGTGATGGACTGTCCGTACGTCAGTTCCTCCTTGTGCCCGAGCGTCAGATCCTGACGGCCCGCAACGAGGAAGCTTTCGAGCATGACGCCGACGATGCCGTGCTCGCCCTCGCCGAGGCGGCGCGCGACGTCGGTGACCACGTCGACCTGCTTGTTGTGATCCTTGCGGCTGTTGCCGTGGCTGGCGTCGATGACGACACGCTCCGGCAGGTTCGACTTGCGCAGGCGAGTGACGGTCTCGGCGACCGATTCCGCGTCGTAGTTCGGTCCGTCGGTTCCGCCGCGCAGGATGACGTGGCAGTCCGGGTTACCCGTCGTGCGGATCAACGCGGCCTGGCCGTCGAGGTCGGTTCCCGGGAAGACGTGGCTCGACGCGGCCGCGCGGGTTCCGTCGACCGCGACCTGGATGTCGCCCTCCGTGGAGTTCTTGATGCCGACCGGCATCGACAGCGCGCTGCAGAGCTGGCGGTGCACCTGGCTCGCGGCGGTGCGGGCACCGATGGCGCCGTAGCTGACCAGGTCCGCGATGTACTGCGGCGTGATCGGGTCGAGGAATTCGCAGCCCACGGGAAGTCCGAGCGCCGAGATGTCCACCAGAAGCTGACGGCCGACGCGCAGACCCTCGTTGATGTCGAACGAACCGTCGAGGTGCGGGTCGTTGATGAGGCCCTTCCAGCCCAGCGTCGTACGCGGCTTCTCGAAGTAGACCCGCATGACGATGTGCAGGCGGTCGCCGAGCTCGGTGGCCTTCTCCGCCAGCCTGCGGGCGTAGTCCATCGCGGCCGTGGTGTCGTGCACCGAGCACGGTCCGACGACGACGATCAGCCGGTCGTCGCGGCCGTCGAGGATGTCGACGACGCCGTCGCGACCACGGCGAACCGTCGCCGACACCGCGTCGTCCGCTGCATGTTCGCGGCGCAACAACGACGGCGCGACCAATGGGCTGATGCTGATGGTCCGCTGTTCGTCGAGGTCGGTACCAGCGGGGGTGATGTCGATAGTCATGAGAAATCTTTCTGTTTCTCAGACCGACTCTCGGGGAGCTCCACGCACACGTCGAGCCGGTCTGCATCCGGCTCGTGGGGTGGGAATCTCAGCGCATGGCGTCGCTGGCTGACCCACCCGGGGCCGGCCTGCTAAACCAAAAATATGCGCGCTGCATGGAACAGACCGTAGCACGACCCCCGTCGGCTTCCGTCGACAGCCGCGTCACGGGGGCTTTCGGGGCATCCGATGTCGTGCGCGCGAATGTGTAGCCGGCTATGCATTCGCGCGCACGGGTGCGCAGCCGCATATAGGTTGCGCACAACATAAACGTGCACTACCGTTCAGGACGTGACCAACGAACTCGCACTCGATCGCCAGGTGTGCTTCGCGTTGTACTCCGCATCGCGGGCTACCACCGCGGTGTATCGCCCGATGCTCGAGCGCATGGGCGTCACCTATCCGCAGTACCTCGTGCTGCTGGTGCTGTGGGAGAAGGACGGCCGAGGCGTCCGTGAGATCTGCACCGAACTCGATCTCGACACCGGCACACTCTCACCGCTGCTCAAGCGGCTCGAAGCTCTCGGATTCGTCGAACGGCGACGCCTCACCACGGACGAGCGTCGCGTCGAGATCCATCTGACGGAGTCCGGCCGCGCCTTGCGTGCCCACGCCGTCGACATCCCCAAACAGCTCGCAGGCAAGACGGGTATGACCGTCGCCGACCTCGAACATCTCCGAGACGCGCTGGTCAAGCTGACCGACGCGCTTCACGACACGGAAGGGTAACCACCGAAGATGAAGACCATCTACACCGCAGAAGCTCTGGCCACCGGTGAAGGCCGCAACGGTCACGCACGCACCTCCGACGGGCGGCTCGACCTCGACCTCGCGATCCCGGAGGCCATGGGTGGCAGCGGCCAGGGCACCAACCCGGAGCAGCTGTTCGCGGCCGGGTACGCGGCGTGCTTCCACTCGGCGCTGCAGTTGGTCGCGCGTCAGGACAAGGCCGACGTCACGGATTCGGCCGTCGGCGCACGCGTCGGCATCGGACCGAACGACGCAGGCGGCTTCCAGCTCGAGGTCACTCTCGAGGTGACGCTGCCGAATCTCGGCCGCGACGAGGCACAGGCGCTGGCCGACAAGGCGCATCAGGTGTGCCCGTACTCCAACGCCACCCGCGGCAACATCGACGTCACCGTCACGGTGACCGAGGACTAGGAGGTATTTCCATGCAGGCCACCGAGATTCATCTCGCGTCCCGCCCCGAGGGCGAGCCGGTGCCGGACAACTTCCGCACTGTCACCACCGAACTACCGGCGCTCGAGGACGGTCAGATCCTCGTGCGCAACACCGTCATGTCGGTCGATCCGTACATGCGCGGCCGCATGAACGACGTCAAGTCCTACGTCCCGCCGTTCCAGTTGGATGCGCCTCTCGACGGCGGCGCGGTCGGTGAGGTCGTCGAAACCCGTTCCGACGCTTTTGTTGTCGGCGACGCCGTCTCGCACGGTAAGGGCTGGCGCGACGTCGCGATCGTCGACGCGTCCTCGGCGAAGAAGATCGATCTGGACAAGGCGAAGGCGTCGGCCTACCTCGGCGCACTCGGCCTGACCGGTCTGACCGCGTACGCGGGACTCACCGCCGTCGCACAGTTCAAGGAAGGCGATACCGTATTCGTGTCCGGCGCAGCCGGAGCCGTCGGTTCGCTCGTCGGACAGATCGCGAAAGCACTGGGCGCGGGCCGCGTCATCGGCAGCGCCGGTTCACCCGAGAAGGTGCGACGCCTCCAGGAACTCGGCTTCGACGCCGCGTTCGACTATCACGACGGGTCCGTGAAAGAGCAACTCGCGCAGGCAGCTCCGGACGGCATCGACGTCTACTTCGACAACGTCGGCGGTGATCACCTGGAAGCGGCCATCGCGTCGGCCAACACGTACGCGCGTTTCGCGTTGTGCGGAGCGATCTCTCAGTACAACGCGACGGAGCCGACCCCCGCTCCGCGCAACCTCGCGCTCGCGATCGGCAAGGAATTGACGCTGAAGGGCTTCATCGTCGGTTCCTACCGCCAGCTGTCGGGCGAGTTCGCCGAGAAGATGGCGACGTGGCTCGCCGACGGCTCCGTCCAGTGGGACGAGACCGTCGTCGACGGTCTCGAGAATGCGCCGAAGGCGTTCATCGGACTTCTTCGCGGTGAGAACACCGGAAAGATGGTCGTCACCATCTGATGTGAGACCGGTGGCGCGGCGGTCACTCGTCGCGCCACCGATAGGTGACGCCGGTCAGCGCCTCCGATTTCTCCCACAGTCCGGCCGCGACGGTTCGATCACGTGCTCGCGCAGCGTATCCCACGATCGTCGGATACCCACGCAGTTCGAACGGCCCGTCCGGGCCGATGTACAACCCGCTCGTCACCTCGGGCGACGTCGCGGCGTAGAGCTCCGGGAGCGCACCCATCTCTGCACTCTGCGCGAACAGGTTTCCGATGCCCATGACCTTGTCGTAGACAGTTTCGGTGTGCGACTGCAGATTCGTCCGCGCGTAACCCGGATGCGCCGCAAGCGATTTCACCGATGATCCGCTTGCAGCCAGGCGCCGGTCGAGTTCCAGCGCGAACATCAGATTCGCCAGTTTGGATTGTCCGTACGCTCCCCACCGCCGGTAGGGCCGTCGGTCGTAGTTCGGATCGTCCAGGTGAATTCGGCCGATCTGGTGCAGACCGCTCGACATCGTCACGACGCGATCGGTGATGCGGGGCAGCAGCAGACCCGTCAACGCGAAATGGCCGAGATGGTTGGTGCCGAACTGCATCTCGAAGCCGTCGACGGTTCGTCGGTTCGGCACTGCCATCACGCCCGCATTGTTGATCAGAACGTCGACGGTGTCGACCGTGTGCGCGAACTCCCGCACGGACCCCAGGTCTGCCAGATCCAGTCGACGCACGTGCGCCCGCGGTCCGATGCTCCGCGCGACGGCGTCGCCCTTGTTCGTGTCTCGACAGGCGAGGACGACGTCGGCGCCCGCCTTTCCGAGCGTCCGCGCGGTCACTTCACCCAATCCGCTGTTCGCCCCGGTGACGATGAAGCGCCGCCCGGTCAGATCGGGAATGTCGGACGCAGTCCAGGCGGGGTCGGAGGTCATCGCCCGAGCCTAAGGCCCACCAAGCATCAGCGTGATGCGATTGCGGACGCGTGATTCATCGGCGGCCGGTCGTCCGTCATCAACGGCGAGGTGACCGCGTGGAACGGGTCGTCGCCGAGGCCGAACACCCTGTGTTCCTGCGTCGAGTCGGGAATTCCGAGCCGGCCGAACATCGTGGCCATGATCTGACGGCTCATCATCGCGAGTTCGGACGACGGACGATTGCGGTGCTCTCGCACACCGAGGTTGACCTGGCCTATCGCGTCGACGCCGAGTCTGTCGTACGTGTCGAGCAGAATGCCGATCTCGACGCCGTAGCCCGGCGCGAACGGTATTGCCGCGAGCAGCTCACGCGTCGCCGCGTATTCGCCGCCCAAGGGCTGCAACACGCCGGCAAGTTCGGGGCGCAACGCGGTCAGAAGGGGGCGAGCCACCAGTTCGGTGACGCGGCCGCCGCCCTGCTCGGTCGCGACGCCGTCGACATGCAGCGGCCGCCGATAGAACCCCTTGACGAGCTGCACACGACTTCCGAGGAGCAACGGCCCGAGGAGCGACGGCACGAATCGGGGGCTGGGATCGACGAGGTCGGAGTCGACGAACACGACGACGTCACCCGTCGTCGCCGCGAGCGATCGCCACAGCACCTCGCCCTTGCCGGGGCGCGGAGCGAGCCCGGGGAACGCTTCCTCTCGCGTGACGACCCGCGCGCCCGCGCGTCGCGCCTCCGCCGCGGTGGCGTCTACCGATCCCGAATCGACGACGACCAATTCGTCGACGAGCGTTCCGAGCAACGGCACGACCGACGCGACGACGTCGGCCACCGTCGACTCCTCGTTCAACGCAGGAAGGACGACCGACACAGTCCGACCACACTTGGCGTCGATCAGCTCGGCCACGGACCAGTCCGGCGTCCGCCACGAATGTCGAAGCACCCCCGAATTCATTGCGACACCCCCATCGCCGACGCGAGCAACGGCCACGAGTCGTGCATGTCCTGTTGCCAATAGCCCCACGAGTGCGTTCCGGAATCGCGCAGGTTGTAGGTCGCCGGGATACCGAGCGACTCGAGCCTCGTCTGCAACTGCCGCGAGCACACGTCGGTCGCCCTCTCGATGAGCGCGCCGACGGCGAGTTGCTCGGCGAGCTTGGCCGGATTGCCTGCGATGTCCGGGCCGTCGATCGTGTCGAGCGGTCCCGGCAGTCCCGACCCGCTCGAGACGTACAGGGCCGTGCCACGCAGCTTGTCGGCGTGCACGAACGCGTCGTGTTCCACCCACGAAGGATCCGAATCCGGCCCCCACATGTTGAGAGTGTTTCCGCGGCCGCGCATTTCGACGACCGACTTCACGTACGCCCGGCCGAGCGGGTCCGACGTCATCGCACACCCGCTGTACGACGCGGCTCCCCGATAAAGCCCTGGATGTTCGATCGCCAGCTGCAACACCGACGTTCCCGCCATCGAGATGCCGGCGATGGCGTTGACCCCGTTACCGGAGAATTCGGCGTCGACGACGGGAGGCAGTTCCTCGGCGAGGAACGTCGACCACTTGTTGCGCCCAAGGACAGGGTCGTCGTGTTGCCAGTCGGTGTAGTAGCTCGCGGCCCCACCGGTGGGCACGACGACGTTGACCTGCTTGTCACCGAAGAACGCCGGTATGTCGGTGCGGTCGAACCAGCTGCTGCCGCCGTATCCACCTGCCGCGCCGTTGAGGAGATACAGCGTGGGAGCGGGGATGTCGGGGTTCGCGGCACGGAACACAGTGAGGTCGACGGGGCGGTCCATCGACGGCGAGTAGACCTGCAGCGACGTGGTGCGGTCGGAGACGGATGCGGCGTCGACCACGTACGCGACGTCGGAAGGTGCTGCGGCGGAGGGCATTCCGTACGCGAACGCACAGATGCATGCCGCGGCCACGGCAACGAACGACGACGCGACAGTGCGATACGGCATTTGCGAAATGCTATGTCGGACTCGGCAACAGGATCGACGACGGACGGCAAGTCTGTCAGATGTCGGTGCGGGACGACGCGATCCTTTGGGCCCCTTCACAAGGCGCGCTCATGTTTGGGGCCATTCACAAGGCCGAACACGTGCCTGCGACGAAGTCTCGGCCCCATCATGGACAGCGTGCGGGCGTTCTGCCGCGCACAGTGTCTGCACATCGCATACGGAAAGAAGGATGTCGCGTGGTCAGCTTCGGACTCATCGGTGAATGGAACCCCGTACCCGGACACGTGACGACGTGGAAGCCGACCCCCGAATGCATCGCTCGCGTGCACGCCGCGCCGCCGCACCCGGTGCCACCGTCGCACATCCAGGAGGAGTATCTGAAGTCCGCGTACCGAAACCGGGACTCGGGCTTTCGTTTCTCCCGTTTGTGCCTCGTCACGTTCGACATCTTCGAACCGTTGAACGCGGATGCGATGACGCAGGCCGTCAACGGCTTCCTGCGTAAGCACGACACGTTCGCGAGCTGGTTCCACACCGACGAACACGGTGTGGTGCGCCACGTCACCGATCCCGAGTTCATCGAGCTCGCGCCGACCGACGTCGGTGAGTTCGACGACCAGGAAGCCCTGCGGCAGCATGTCCAGGACACCACTCCTGGCCCGACGAGCTGGGATTGCTTCTCGTTCGGCGTCATCGATCACGGGGACACGTTCACCGTCTATGCCGCGGTCGATCATCTGAACACCGACGGAATCTCGCAGGCACTGACGTTCTTCGAACTCCGGACGCTCTACACCGAGGCGGCTGCAGGCACCCTGAACGTGCAGCCGTGCCTGGGCAGTTACCTCGAGTACTGCACTCGCGAACGCGAGGCGAGTGCCCAGCTGACGTCCCGGTCGCACGAGGTCCGCACGTGGATCGACCTGGTCCGAGAGAACGGCGGCGACCTCCCGACCTTCGCGCTACCGCTCGACGCGCACGCCGAGAAGTACACACGCTCGGAAGTGAGGGACTTCCCGCTGTTCGACAAGGAACTTGCGGATGCCTTCGACGAGGCCTGCGAGCGCGCAGGCGCCAAGATCACCGGCGGGATCTTCGCCGCCGCAGCGATCGCCGAGTACGAGTTGGTCGGCAAGAAGAACTACCTGGGCCTGACCCCGAAGAGCACCCGCACGACGCCCGGCGAGTTCGGCGCCATCGGCTGGTTCTCCAGCCTCATCCCCGTGCATTTCACCGTGTCCGGAACGTTGACCTTCTCCCATCTCGCGGGAGTTGCGCAGCGCGCCTTCAAGTCCGGCAAGCTGCTGTCCGACGTCTCCTACCACCGCGTACTCGAGCTGGTCACGCCCGACAGCGGCATCACGACGCAACCGGGCTGGTCCGCACCGATGATCTCCTACGTCGACGTGCGCAAACTTCCCGGCGCCGACATCGTGTCCAGCGTCAACGGCGGCCTGTTCGGCAACCAGGGCAGCTCCGACGAGGTCTACATGTGGATCAATCGGTTCGAGAACCACACCGGCGCGACGTTCATGTTTCCCGGCACCGACGTCGCGCGTCGGTCCATCGACCGCTACTTCGCGGCCATCGGCGACGTCTTCCTGTCCGTGGCTCGCACCGGTGACTATTCGTTCGCCGACGCGGTGTCGGGAAGGACCGCGTAATCGTCGTGACGTCGACTCGTCACATCGCGTACCGCAGGCTGTGCGCATGCCTGATGGCGGTGTTCATGCTGATGATCGACGTCACGATCGTCAATGTGGCCCTACCGTCCATCGCCGACGACATCGAGGCCGATGCCAGCGCGCAGGCATTGATCGTGTCGTCGTACACGCTCGCGTTCGCGTGCACGTTGCTGACCGGGGCCTGGCTCGGTGGACTGGTCGGTCGCCGAACCGTGTTCGTCTGCGGGATGGCCGGTTTCGTCGCGGCGTCGATCCTGTGCGGATTGGCCGGGTCACCGGAACTACTCGTCGTGGCGCGCGTGGCCCAGGGCATCGCGGGCGGTCTGGTGTCCGGCCAGACCGTCGCGGTGATCGCGTCGTCGTTTCCACGCGAGCGTCACAGCGTCGTGTTCGCGATGTACGGCGCGACGGCGGGTGGTGCAGCCGTTCTCGGGCCGTCGATCGGTGGAGTTCTGGTGTCGCTCGATCTTCTTCAATGGGGTTGGCGCACGGTGTTCTTCGTCAACGCGCCGATCGGTCTGACGGCCCTCGCGCTCGCCGCGTCGAGCCTGTCCGACGCGAGACCGGCCACATTGCCACGGTTGGATCTGCGCGGAGTCGCCCTCTCCACGCTGGGCCTGGTGCTGCTCGTCTATCCGTTGACGCACAGCTACCGGCACGGCTGGTCGCTGCCGACAGTGCTCTCGGTCGTCGCATCCATGGCCTTCTGCGCTCTGTTCGTCGTACACGAGAAGCGCTGGTCTCGAATGGATCACGAGCCGATGCTTCGACTCGAGCTGTTCCGCCGGCGAACGTTCGCGATCGGGTGTGCGCTGTCGATCCTGATGTTCGGATCGTTCACCGGCTTCTTCTTCACCGTGTCGCTGAGTCTGCAATTCGGCCTCGAACTGTCCCCCGTGCGTACCGGCGTCGTGACGGTCCCGTTCGCGCTCGGCGCGGCCGTGTTCTCGGTTCTGTCGCCGAAAATGTTCGCACGCATCGGAACTCGCATGCTGCCGCTCGGTTTCGTGCTGTTCGGTGTGTCGCTGCTGTGTTTCGCAGCACTGTCCTACCACGAGTCGACGGCGAAAAGTGTCGCCGCTCTTGCCTTTCCGTTGTTCGTCGGCGGCGCGGGTATCGGCGTCTTCGTCGCGCCGCTGCAGACGACGATCGTCTCCGGCACCGACAGCTCCACGGTCGGTTCCGCGTCGGGGATCATCCCGACCGTGCAGCAGGTCGGACAGGCCGTCGGACTGGCGTTGGTCGGTCTCCTCTTCTTCCACCAGTTGTCCGATCTGACACCGTCGGTGCCACCCGGCAGTGTCGGGTGGGCGTCCGCCCAGCCGTACGTCGTCGCGCAGCGCCACGTCTTCTTCGTGTTGACTGCCGTCGTCGCGGCCTCGGCCCTTCTCGCCCTCGCTCTGCCGAAGAAGGTCGAAAGCCCTCCCGCAGTTCCCGTCTCCGCCTGATCCATGTCACCACCGAGAAGAAGGACCACCGTGCGTACTCGTCTCACCGCAGTCTTCGTCGCCGTCGCCGCCGTGTGCGGCCTCCTCGCCGGGGCATCCTCCGCGGCAGCCGACCCCGTTGCACTGGCCCCCGATCCCGACGCGTTCTACGCCGCGCCACCCACGATCGGCGACGCGGCCCCGGGCGACGTTCTGGATTCCCGACGCGCCGACAGTCCGCGATACCCGAACACCGACATCTGGCAGATCAAGTACCGGTCGACGAACTCCTCCGGCGACCCGATCGCCGCCGTGACGACGGTCCTCATGCCGCGCGGCCGAGGGGAAGGAACGCCCCTCGTCTCGTATCAGGCGATCGTCAACGCACTGGGGACGAAGTGTGCACCGTCGCACGGCCTGTTCTCCGACGAACTGATCGAGGCACCCGCCGTCTACCTGGGCATGGTCGCCCGCGGATGGGCCGTTGCGGTACCCGACTACCTCGGGCCGAACGCGGCGTACGGCGCGGCGAGGATGGCCGGTCAGATCACCCTCGACGGAGTGCGCGCGGTGCAGCGATTCCAGCAGCTTCCGCTCGCCGATTCGCCTGTCGGCCTGCTCGGGTACTCGGGCGGCGGCTTGGCGACGTCGTTCGCCGCCGCGATCGCCCCTAGTTACGCACCGGAATTGGAGATCGCGGGCATCGCCGAGGGCGGAATCCCGTCGGATCTCGCACAGATCGCGCAGAACCTCGCCTACAGTCCGCAGCCTCACCCCGGCTTCGGTATGGCGATGGCCGTCGCGCTCGGTCTCGAACGCGAATACCCCGAGCGCTTCCCGATCACCGAGAACTTGAACGACCGGGGAATGTCATTGCGCAACAAGATGTTCAACGAGTGCAGACGGTCCATCCTTATCGACGGCGCGTTCCACAGCGCGCGAGATCTGACGACGGCCGCGTCTCTCGCGGACACGCCGAGTGCGCAGGAGGTACTGCGTGAGAACAGCGTGACGTTCTACGAGGGCGTCCCGACTGCGCCGTTGTTCGTCTGGCAGGGTGTGAACGATTTCATCGCGCCGTTCCAGCCCGTCCGCGACATGGTCGGTCGATACTGTGCGGCAGGTGCGACCGTTCAGTTCCGCGGATACCCTGCTGCCGAACATTTCTCGGCGACGGTCGTCGGTCTTCCCGAGGCCTACCTGTGGCTCGACGCACGATTCCGGGGTGAGCCCGCACCCACCAACTGCTGAGGCGGATAGGGTGAGCGCCATGGCCCGCGCTCCCCTTCCCATCCGCAACGGCCTCGGACCTACCCGTATCAGGATGCCCGACGACGCGTCGGCCTCCACCGTTCTCGACTATCTCGTCGGCAGGTTCCCACAGGATGCCGATCGGTTGCGGGAGAAGGTGGCTGCTCGCGAGGTGGTGGATGCGGCAGGTGTCCCGATCGGAGTCGGCACGCCGCTCGTCCCCCGCGCCGACATCTACCTCTACCGGGACGAGCCGGACGAACCCGTCGTCCCGTTTCCGATCGACATTCTTCATCGCGACGAGAATCTCGTCGTCGTCGACAAACCTCATTTCCTCGCGACGACGCCACGGGGTGCGTACGTCACGCGGTCCGCGCTCGTCGTGCTCCGACGTCAGCTCGATCTGCCCGACCTCAGTCCGGCGCATCGGCTGGATCGACTGACGTCGGGTGTACTCGTGTTCACCGCACGGCCGCAGGTTCGACGCGCCTATCAGGAACTGTTCGCGCACCGCGCCGTCGAGAAGGAGTATCACGCCGTCGCACGGTTCGATCCCGATCTGACGTTCCCGCGGACAGTCCGAAGCCGAATGATCAAGGAGCGCGGCGTTCTTCGCGCCGAGGAAGTCCCGGGCGAGCCCAATGCGGAAACACGCGCAGACATCGTCCGGCACGACGGCGTGCACGCACTGTATTCGCTACGGCCGAGAACCGGTCGCACACACCAACTTCGGCTTCACATGAGCTCGCTCGGCGTCCCGATCCTCGGCGACAACTTCTACCCGGAGTTCTACGACGTGGCCGACGACGACTACTCCGCGCCTCTGCAACTGCTCGCACGGTCCATCGAGTTCGTCGACCCGTTCACCCGTGAACGTCGGGCGTTCACGAGTACCCGCTCGTTGCAGCTCCCTACTCGGGCATAGACAACACGTCGCCGTGCGAGAAGTTGTTCTCGGCTATTTCCGCGGTCCTGACGGCGATTCGGTGCGACAACACCGCCATCGTGAACAATCCGATCGCAACGTTGCCGAGGGCCGCGAATCCTTCCTGGGCGAAATCGACGAGCGCATTGAGCATCGTGAAGATCAGCGCGGCGATCCGCAACATTCGCAGCGGCCACAATTTCTTGTTTCGCAACGCCACGACCGACGGCAACGACAGAGCAAACGTCGTGCAGGACGACAGGAACAGAATTCCGCTCGCGATTCCCATCCTGTCGATGTCGAGCGTCGTGTCCTCGGAGTCGAAGTGGAAGTCCCCGACCACCAATTGGACGATGCCGAAGACGACGCCCGCGAACGACGCCAGCGTCATCCCCCACGCGACGACGGGCACCCAGCGCGAACTCTTGAAGAAGGCGGGAATCAGGCGCGGCGCGAACCGTCGCATCGTGTACAGCCGGGCACTTCCCGGACTGCAGTTCCCGAGCAACAGCCGCAGACCGCTGACGGTCTCGGCGTCGGCACCTTCCGCTTCGGCACGCGCAACCATGCGCAGAGCCCACTCGCGACGATGTTCCGGCAAGCCGTGCGCCACCCCCTCCGCCGCGATGAGAGCCGCGTTGGCGAGCGTCTCCTCGCGCGACGGCCTACGCGCGTCCCGCACGATGCGGTTGCCGACGAGGACGACGACCACGAGCACGTACATGATCTCGGCCGACGGGCCGTAGAAGTAGTCGTTGTTCTTCGTGACGAACTTGCCGACCTCGTCGAGGAACAGTCCGAACCCGATTCCACCCAACACCACGGCGAACGCGCGCACCCCGAATCCGATGAAGAGCCAGCCGATCAGCAGAGCCAACATCATCGCGGCGCCGCCCCACAGCGCGTGCGCGATGTGCAGAGTGCCACCACCGACCTGCGGGTAGCCGGTCATTTCCAGGTACAGGCGCGTCACCAGAATCGTCGCGATCGCGATGATCATGAACGCCTCGGTCGTCGCACTCCCGTACGCGTTGCGCAGTATCGGTGACCGGCCGACCCGCGCAGTCGACGGCGCAATCCCGGTTGCCATCGCACCAGTATGAGCGGCCCGGACCACCGGACGACGCGTTTCGACCGACTAGGGCGACTGTGGCGAAAGCTACGATCACACCCATGAAGTTCCGAACACTCGCCCTCACGTCCGGCCTGTCGCTCGCGCTCGTCGTGGCAGGTTGCAGTTCCGAGGATCAGTCCGAGGCGAATCAGACCCTCGACAACGCGGCAGGCTCGGCCAGCAGCGTGGCCGCCAGCCTCGGCGAGCAGGCGGGAAATCTGTTCGACGACGCGAAGGTCGAGGCGTTCGTCGTGGCCTTCCGCGCACAGTTCGGCGCTCTTGCCGACAGCCGTGACGACAACGCGATCAAGGCCCTGTTGAACAGCACGTGCGCCGAGATCGCGAGCGGAACCGACGAGTCGACCGTCGTCTCCGAACTCGAAGTCGAGGCGGCGTCCGGTGACGTCCGCCCCTCGACCGAGCAGGCGCAGCGCATCTACGATCAGGCAAAGCTGGCCTGCAGCTGAGCGAACGGCTTGACAAACTTCTTTGCTGAAACTGCAATAGTCGTATGAGCACGCCGGAACGAGAGATCGACGACGTCATCGCAGGCGTCGGCCCGCGCCTACGTCGGCTCCGCAGCGAACGGGGTACGACGCTCGCCGCTCTCGCGGAGACAACGGGAATTTCGCTGAGCACGTTGTCCAGACTCGAATCCGGCGACCGCAAGCCCAGCCTCGAACTGCTGTTGCCGATCGCTCGTGCGCACCAGATTCCGCTCGACGAGTTGATCAGCGAACCACCTGTCGAAGACCCGCGCGTCACGGGCACCCCGGTGCGCCGCGAGAACGTGACGATCCAACCGCTCACGCGTCGGCCCGGCGGCATGCAGGCCTACAAGATCGTCGTGGACCCGGACCGGCACGAACCGTCCCCGCGCGTCCACGAGGGGTACGAATGGTTGTACGTTCTCAACGGTTCGCTCCGTCTCGTGCTCGGTGAACACGACATCGTCATGAAGCCCGGCGAGGCCGCCGAGTTCGACACCCGCGTTCCGCATTGGTTCGGCGCAGCAGACGGAAGACCCGTCGAGATCCTCAGTCTGTTCGGGCCGCAGGGGGAACGGATGCACGTTCGCGCGAAACCATCCGAGTCTTAGCGCATCGGCTACTTTCTCGTCGGTGGCGTGTGGCAGAGTGAGCGCTCTCACGAACAGTGAAATAGCTCTCAGCTCGATCACGATTACTACGCATCTCGAGGAATGTTCATGACAGACAGAAGTCCCGACACAACGACGTCTCGGGGACCCGCTTCACGCACCGATGTCGATATCGCGACGGGTGTGCTCGTCGGTTTGCAGGGAGGTAGCGTCTCTGCCGCGGTCGACGATTTGTTCTCCACCGCCCGTGACAATCGGGTGAGCCTGTTCGAGCTGGCGCGCGCGGTGATCACGTTGGCAGAGGGTGGGGACCGCGGCGACACCGAGACCCGCCGAGTGGCTCTCGCACGCTGGGGCGCCCATCTTGCCCCGCGTTCAGCGTCGGAAGACAGTGTCTCCGCGTAGTTCCGGAAAACGTGCCGTCATGTTGTCGATCTGACGATACATCTCGTACAGCTCCTTCCGGAGCACACTCGCCTGCGCCTCGAGTTCCCGCGCGCGTGCCTCGGCCTTGTCGGCACGCGCGCGGAACGCCCGCGCCTGAGCGACCTCTATCGAGGTCGTGCACTTCTCGATGTGCTCGGCCAATCCAGCAGCGAATACACGCGCTTGTGCGAGATTGACGTCGTAATTGTCGTCGCGTCGATGGGGGTCGATGAGATCGTCCTTCGGTGGCACACGGATTCGTGTCTATCGGGATTTCGGTTGAATCGTGGATGACTCCGCGGAACACGATACGCGGCAACACAATGCGTGCCCGCACGACCTACGAGAACACGAGAGCCAGAACGACCGACGCCGATGTCGCCGCGATAGCGACGATGACGAGCGTCGCCAGGATTCGCTGCCTGAGAGGCCGCCCCGACGCCCCACCGGCGGACATCGGGAATGCGTCGTCGACGAAGTCGTCGGCGTCGACGCCGTACTCGTCGAAATAGATCGTGTCGCGCGGCGGCACCCAGACCTGCCCGTTGCTCGCGACGGCGGCCGACAGACGATCGAGACGCATCTTCGCCTGAGCCGGGTAGTAGTCGGACGGCGCGTTGATCGGCAGAACCTGCGCCAGCGAGATCGGCGAACGATGCCGAGCCTCCAACGCAGCGAAGGCGGCCGACGCGGTGGGGTCGTCGTCTTCTTTGGACGTCAGGAACCACGCGGCTCCTGCGCCGACGCGATCTCCCATGAGGAGGTGAGTGTAGGCGAGAAGCTCCAGAACGGGTTGCGACGCCGGGGCAGTTCTCAGCGCCGAATAGAGCCGATCGCGGGCCGACGTGTAGTCGCCTCGGGCGAGGTCGGCCTGTGCTTGATCGATGACATCCACCGAATCAGCGTAGCGATGTTCGGGGGCAAGAGAAGGCCGGGTTCCGAATCGGAATCGACAGCCGTGATGTGCGCGTGCGCGCGAAGATTGTGGTGGCCAGGGCCGGGATCGAACCGGCGACCTTCCGCTTTTCAGGCGGACGCTCGTACCAACTGAGCTACCTGGCCGGGCGGCACCGGTAAGAATGCCCACTCGTAACTCTGCACTGCATGCAACTCTTGCACTACTGGTGACGCTGACTTGCATCGCAACTCAGTGCTTTCGCACTGATTTTGCGACCCTGACGGGACTCGAACCCGCGACCTCCGCCGTGACAGGGCGGCGCGCTAACCAACTGCGCCACAGGGCCTTGCTCGAATTTCTGTCGAAATTCACTGCCGCAAACCTTAGCAGAAGTTTTTTCTGCTTCGAACCGCGGCGGCCTGCAAGAGACTGCTGTACTGCTGGCCGGTTTGTCAATTCCGACCGTGTCCTACCGTACCCCCTACGGGATTCGAACCCGCGCTACCGCCTTGAAAGGGCGGCGTCCTAGGCCGCTAGACGAAGGGGGCCCGCCGGATTGCTCCGGCGCTACCCTCAACGGCGTTCCGTTGGGAGCTGGGATAGCTTAGGACACTTTTCGCGGAAAACTCAAACCGGCAGGTCAGAGGCGTTTTCAGCGCTCGAGACGGTGTTTTCGGACCAGCCGCGGGTGCGCCAGGCGTCCAACCACTGAGGGGTTGCCATCGCGAACAGGATCACCTCGAGCGATTCCTCGAACATCGCGCGTAGGTCCCGGCTGTCGGACACGAGATCGGCCATGTAGCGCTGACCGGCCAACGATGCGGACAACACGCGTACGAACTTCTCCGGCGTGAACTCGTCCGAGAGGTCACCCAACTCCTGGGCGCGACGGGCCTGCTCGAGGCCGGCGAGACCCCACACCTTCCCGCCTCCGGACTGCACCTCGCTGTAGAACTCGGGCTCGACGATGAGCCGGAATTCGGCGCGAACGATCACGTCCGACTGGAAGCTGCGGGCCAGGTCGTCGATGATTCCGTGGAGCACGTCGAACGGGTGCAGCGTCGACCCTCTCCAGCGTTCGGTGATCGCGACATACTTGTCGAGAGCGGCGCTCAGTACGGCCCTTGCCAGGTCCTCTTTCGACTGGAAGTGGAAGTACATCGCACCCTTGGTGGCGTTGGAGCCCTCCAGGATGGTGTTGACCGACGCTGCCGCATACCCACGACGCGCGAACTCCGATGCCGCAGCCTCGACGATCGCCGCCCGGGTCCTCCGTGCGCGCTCTTGTTGTGCCATTGGTTTTCCGTGCCTTCCAAACCCACGCGACCCGCTCTATCAGCGGCTTACCGCAATTTCGAGACTACTTCACTGCAGCGCGAAAAGACCGTCCTCCACCTTGGAACTCCTCGAGAAACCGAGAAACGGACAAATCCGCGGACCATTACAAACAATCCGAGTGGTATGGTCTCTTCGGCTCGAGTGCGCTGCAGGGGGTGCGCACTCGAGTCGCCGACTTCTTCAGCGCACCTCGTGACGACACCTCTCGGGAGTGTGTCATCCTCCCGAGCCGCCGGGCTTCTTCCGGCGGTCTACGACACCACCCACCCTACCCGGTTTTCATACGTAACCGTCGGATCGTTTCGTCTGCCCGATCGCGTCGACGACGGCCTCGGCACACGCGATCGCACGTAGACGAGAATCAGCTTTCGGGCCCCACCCGATCGAATTACCCGAGGCGAAAAACAGGCATCCGGCCCGATAGTGCTTCACGCCGAATCCAAGGGATCGAAAACCCGAACATTTCACGGTCGTACGGTATCGAGAAATCGATAGTTGAACCAAGAATCACATTATCCGAGAACGTGTTTCGCAGTTACTTTTCGACCTATACTCCTTCGTGCAACCCGTTGCGACACAGCAACTTTCGAATCATCTCGCTCGATGTTCCAGTTAATACACTGCGTCCGAATACATTCGAAAGCAACCCGTTCTGTAACGGTTCGAAATCGACACAGGCAGTTCCAACACGCCGGGCTTCGGTCGGTAATTAATGTGGCGTAGAGCACATCGGGTCGACGACGACTACGAATTCAGGTGACGGCATGATCATGGGAAGACTCGCAACTCGTTCAGCAGTAACCATTCTCGCGTGCGCACTCGTCGCAGCGACGCCGTGGACGGTCGACGCAGACCCGATAGCGGACTTCGTGTCTCCGGCGCAGGACCCGAGCCTGGCTGCAGCCACCCCGCTGGGCGAGCCGTGGTTCGACCCGCCGCCCGGATACGAAAGCTCCGCTCCAGGAACGGTTCTCGATACTCGCGACGTCACCGTCGGACCGCTGGTAACACCGACGCGATCGACTCAGATTCTGTTCCGCACCAGCGACTCCCACGACCGGCCGGTCGCTGCGACCACCACCGTCGTCGTTCCCACTGCCCCCTGGACCGGACCTGGTACGCGTCCGGTGGTCGCGTACAACATGGCCATCGATTCACTCGGAAACACGTGCGCCCCGTCGTGGACCCTGCCGCGCGGGATTGCGCCGGAAATTGCTGCGGTGCAACTGTTTCTGGCCAAGAACTATGCAGTCGTCGTCACCGACCATCAGGGACCGCGGCAGGCGTACGCCGCGGGCCGCATGGCAGGACACGCCGTCCTGGACGCGTTGCGCGCCATGGTGAACCTGCCCGGGCTGGGACTGCCACACGAATCTCCGATCGCGATCACCGGCTACTCGGGCGGCGCCATCGCGTCGGGTTGGGCCGCGCAGCTCGCTCCCGATTACGCGCCCGACGTCAACCTGGTCGGCACTGCGTTCGGCGGTGCTCCTGTCGATTACCGAATACTCCTCGGCTCCATGAACGGAAACAACGGCGCATCGACGCTGTTCCTCTCGGCCACGATGGGCGTCGCACGGGAGTACCCGGAGATGTTCCAACTCATGAACGCCAACGGCCTCAGGTTGGCGCAGATCGCCAAGGACATGTGCATTTATCTGTTGGCACCCCCCGGTCTGGTGGCACCCATTCCGGTGCAAGCTCTCTCGGACGTCCCGAACGTGGACCGCACGCCCATCGCGGAGCGGATCATCGCGGACAACCGGATGGGCGGAGACCTCGCTCCGTCGGCGCCCGTCTTCATCTACCAAGGACAGCAGGAATTCTGGATCCCTCGACAAGGGGCCGAGACGCTCTACGACGAATGGTGCGCGAACGGCGCGAACGTCAGACTCGAGGAGTACGTCGGCGAACACCTCGTCGTCGCGATCTCCGGGTTGCCCGGCTCTCACGCCTGGATCGACGACCGCCTCGCGGGCAAGCCTGCGCCGGAAGGGTGCAGCAGCTTCGGACGATGACAGGCCGAGGGGGTGCCTCGTGAGTCCTGGAGTGTGCACCACTACACTTTCGATCCGCGCCCCTATAGCTCAGTTGGTAGAGCTACGGACTTTTAATCCGCAGGTCGTAGGTTCGAGTCCTACTGGGGGCACCGAATGCGCACGGCTCGAACTTCACCGCGGCTCTTCGCCCGAAGTTCGAGCCCTTTTTCGTCGTCGGCCTGCGAAGGGCCCGTGACCGCGAGGCGAACAGCGGATGACGATTGCAACTCGATACCGCGACGAATGCGTTGCAGGCCGCGAAAGGGCAGTCACCCGTCGGGCAGACTGTCTGCGGCGACGCACAGCACATCGACAGCAAACATGCAGCCCTTTCCCGTTATGCAGTCGTACACTCGGTAACGGTTCGAGAACGGGGAACGAACCTGCAATGGGGGAAATCTCCGAAGTACCAGCCGGTAATCGTGATGCGCGACGCAGTTCGACGCGTGCACACAGCAAAGTTACGGTGCCGTAGGCTGGGTCCGGTTATCCGCAATGTCTGGAGGCAATGTAATGGCGAGGGATCTGACACAACTGGAACTGCTTCAAGAGCTGGTTCCTGTTGCGGAAGACAACGTGAACCGCCACTTGTCCATGGCCAGGGAGTGGCATCCGCACGACTACGTGCCGTGGGACGAGGGCCGTAACTTCGCCGAACTGGGTGGTGTGGACTACGACCCGGAGCAGAGCAAGCTCT
>NZ_QGNK01000070.1:0-491 GCF_003336925.1 Rhodococcus sp. Eu-32
AGCAGTGCTTCATCCTACGGGAGGCTGCAGTGGGGAATCTTCCGCAATGGACGAAAGTCTGACGGAGCAACGCCGCGTGAACGATGACGGCCTTCGGGTTGTAAAGTTCTGTTATATGGGACGAACAGGGCATCGGTTAATACCCGGTGTCTTTGACGGTACCGTAAGAGAAAGCCACGGCTAACTACGTGCCAGCAGCCGCGGTAATACGTAGGTGGCAAGCGTTGTCCGGAATTATTGGGCGTAAAGAGCATGTAGGCGGGCTTTTAAGTCTGACGTGAAAATGCGGGGCTTAACCCCGTATGGCGTTGGATACTGGAAGTCTTGAGTGTCGGAGAGGAAAGCGGAATTCCTAGTGTAGCGGTGAAATGCGTAGATATTAGGAGGAACACCAGTGGCGAAAGCGGCTTTCTGGACGACAACTGACGCTGAGGCGCGAAAGCCAGGGGAGCAAACGGGCTTAGATACCCCTGTAGTCATAGGCTACTCAC
>NZ_QGNK01000071.1:0-487 GCF_003336925.1 Rhodococcus sp. Eu-32
TAGAATACGACCTCCTACGGGGGGCTGCAGTGAGGAATATTGGTCAATGGGCGAGAGCCTGAACCAGCCAAGTAGCGTGAAGGATGACTGCCCTATGGGTTGTAAACTTCTTTTATAAAGGAATAAAGTCGGGTATGTATACCCGTTTGCATGTACTTTATGAATAAGGATCGGCTAACTCCGTGCCAGCAGCCGCGGTAATACGGAGGATCCGAGCGTTATCCGGATTTATTGGGTTTAAAGGGAGCGTAGATGGATGTTTAAGTCAGTTGTGAAAGTTTGCGGCTCAACCGTAAAATTGCAGTTGATACTGGATATCTTGAGTGCAGTTGAGGCAGGCGGAATTCGTGGTGTAGCGGTGAAATGCTTAGATATCACGAAGAACTCCGATTGCGAAGGCAGCCTGCTAAGCTGCAACTGACATTGAGGCTCGAAAGTGTGGGTATCAAACAGGATTAGATACCCGAGTAGTCAAGGATGACTTGAA
>NZ_QGNK01000072.1:0-485 GCF_003336925.1 Rhodococcus sp. Eu-32
AGTAGTGCTTCATGACTACCGGGGTATCTAATCCTGTTTGATACCCACACTTTCGAGCATCAGTGTCAGTTGCAGTCTAGTGAGCTGCCTTCGCAATCGGAGTTCTTCGTGATATCTAAGCATTTCACCGCTACACCACGAATTCCGCCCACCTCTACTGTACTCAAGACTGCCAGTTTCAACTGCAATTTTACGGTTGAGCCGCAAACTTTCACAACTGACTTAACAATCCACCTACGCTCCCTTTAAACCCAATAAATCCGGATAACGCTCGGATCCTCCGTATTACCGCGGCTGCTGGCACGGAGTTAGCCGATCCTTATTCATATAATACATACAAAACAGTATACATACTGCACTTTATTCCCATATAAAAGAAGTTTACGACCCATAGAGCCTTCATCCTTCACGCTACTTGGCTGGTTCAGGCTCTCGCCCATTGACCAATATTCCTCACTGCAGCCTCCCGTAGGAGTGCTAAGTGA
>NZ_QGNK01000073.1:0-483 GCF_003336925.1 Rhodococcus sp. Eu-32
AGTTTTTATGCTGAATATCTCAAAATGAATATCGGTTCTCTAATGGAAGAACAGAAAAAACATGAATCTATGTTAAAAGAGTGGAAGGAAAAAGCACCATTGGCAGAGTTCTCTAAGTGTGGAGAGTATAGGGACGTATGCGTGTTAGTTGATGATAAAAGTGGATATTATTCCAATGAACAAACCCCAAATAAAAAATATGCCATACTGAAATAGTGTTAAGTAACTCATGCCGTCTTATGACTAAGGCTGCATGAGTATAAAAACGGCGTTTCACGTCAAGATAAAATAAATACCTGTACCTAATATAAAAATGGAGCTACATATACTTATGTACCTTGAGAATGACGGAGTTAATTTATCCCTTATCGTCAAGCTAATAGCTATGTAAATAATATCTGTCAGGAATGATATAAATATAAACAAAACACCCAATATAAAGAAATTTAATGCGATATTTGTATTATCATCTATAAATGCTGG
>NZ_QGNK01000074.1:0-478 GCF_003336925.1 Rhodococcus sp. Eu-32
TTAAGAGTTGCTTGACTACTCGGGTATCTAAGCCTGTTCGCTACCCATGCTTTCGCTCCTCAGCGTCAGTTACGACCCAGAGACCCGCCTTCGCCACCGGTGTTCCTCCTGATATCTGCGCATTCCACCGCTACACCAGGAATTCCAGTCTCCCCTACCGCACTCTAGTTATGCCCGTATCGCCTGCAGACCCGGAGTTAAGCCCCGGGCTTTCACAGACGACGCGACAAACCACCTACGAGCTCTTTACGCCCAGTAATTCCGGACAACGCTTGCACCCTACGTATTACCGCGGCTGCTGGCACGTAGTTAGCCGGTGCTTCTTATCCAGGTACCGTCACCACAAAAGTGGCTTCTTCCCTAGCGAAAGAGGTTTACAACCCGAAGGCCGTCATCCCTCACGCGGCGTCGCTGCATCAGGCTTCCGCCCATTGTGCAATATTCCCCACTGCAGCCCCCCGTAGGAAGCAACTCTCCT
>NZ_QGNK01000075.1:0-472 GCF_003336925.1 Rhodococcus sp. Eu-32
TCAAGTAGCCTATCCTACGGGGGGCTGCAGTCGAGAATCATTCACAATGGGGGAAACCCTGATGGTGCGACGCCGCGTGGGGGAATGAAGGTCTTCGGATTGTAAACCCCTGTCATGTGGGAGCAAATTAAAAAGATAGTACCACAAGAGGAAGAGACGGCTAACTCTGTGCCAGCAGCCGCGGTAATACAGAGGTCTCAAGCGTTGTTCGGAATCACTGGGCGTAAAGCGTGCGTAGGCTGTTTCGTAAGTCGTGTGTGAAAGGCGCGGGCTCAACCCGCGGACGGCACATGATACTGCGAGACTAGAGTAATGGAGGGGGAACCGGAATTCTCGGTGTAGCAGTGAAATGCGTAGATATCGAGAGGAACACTCGTGGCGAAGGCGGGTTCCTGGACATTAACTGACGCTGAGGCACGAAGGCCAGGGGAGCGAAAGGGCTTAGATACCCGTGTAGTCATAGGCTACTAAA
>NZ_QGNK01000076.1:0-469 GCF_003336925.1 Rhodococcus sp. Eu-32
CGGGATAAATGCGCTTATCAACAGCGCCAACGGCACCAGAATAACCTTGTTGATTAATGATCCTTTCGCCACGCTCCATACCACCGGCAGCTCGCGATTAGCGCGAACGCCGGTCACCTGCTGCGCATTGAGCGACAGGTCATCCCCCAGTACGCCCGCGGTTTTTTTCGCGGCCAATTTGCCCATTACCGAAATATCGTCCAGCAGCGTGGCGATATCGTCGAGTAATGTCAGTAAGCTACTTCCTGCCAAAATGATTTCCTCGGTCTTTTCTTCTAAGACGTTAAGTATGTAGCAAAACGCGCAATGCCGAAACCGGCGGCGCGGGTCAACGCCTTTTTATTCCAAAAGGACAATTATAATGCTCGCCAGCATAATAATTTTGACGTTTACTATATTCACCCTTTTTATTTCACCGTGAGTGATTATGCGTTTCCGGCAGTTATTACCTCTTTTTGGCGCGCTTTTT
>NZ_QGNK01000077.1:0-468 GCF_003336925.1 Rhodococcus sp. Eu-32
GCCCCATTGCCTGATCCGTTGATTTGGACACAGAGCAGTAGTTTTCTGGCGTCCGTTCAGCGTTAGCGTTCGGCGTCTCACGCTCTCGGTAGCAGTGCTGCAACGCGCTGGCCACGCTTCCCATTCCCGTCAGCTTTTTGCAGCGCATTATCGCGTAGTTCGCCATGTTCCCCCCTGATTCCGGCATTCATTCAGCCAGGCGGGGGAGCGCATTGCGATACCTCCGGCGGGCCACTATCAAGATGATAGTGTACTCACTAGACTTTGCTACGCAAAATCGTTCGGGCAGCAAGCTGCCAGAAGGTCAAAATCAACGGCGGTCTGGCAGGTGGAAGGCGTCGCTTCGCGCCACCCCCCACCACTGCCAAGCCTGTTTTATCCGGAGTGTCGTCAAGGGTAAATGGCACTCGCTACGCTCGCCCTTGACGAAATCAGGCAATGAAATCGTCTTTGAAAGAGCAGGAACCG
>NZ_QGNK01000078.1:0-439 GCF_003336925.1 Rhodococcus sp. Eu-32
CATCCGCCCCGGTGAGCCCTACAACGCCGACCAGGTGACAGAGACCACGAAGGCGTTCTCCGAATACTTTGCCCGATTTGGCTTTGCATTTGCCCGTGTGGAGGCCGTGCCTGAAATTGACCGCGAGAACAATCGTGTCCATTTCGTGCTGCAGGCCGAGCCAGCGCGCCGCGCCTATGTGCGCCGCATCAACGTCAGTGGCAATAACCGCACGCGCGACGAAGTCATTCGCCGGGAGTTCCGCCAGTACGAGGCCTCCTGGTACGACGGCGACAAGATTCGCCTGTCCCGCGACCGCGTGGACCGTCTGGGCTTTTTCACGGACGTCAACGTCGAAACGCAGGAGGTGCCAGGCTCGCCCGACCAGGTCGATCTGGTGATCAACGTGGCAGAAAAGCCCACCGGATCGTTGCAGCTGGGCGTGGGTTTTTCAAGTGCC
>NZ_QGNK01000079.1:0-437 GCF_003336925.1 Rhodococcus sp. Eu-32
AAAAAATTCATCAGTATCAATTTTCTCTTGCTTGAAAAATTCTTGGTCAAGGCCTCTCTCCTCTAAGGCACTTGAAAGTTCCTTGGCATTTTTTTCTTCAAGACTTCCTTTATTAAGATCAACAAGGCCCAAGGTCTTTAAGATAAAATAACCACCAACAACAATTGCCAGCAAAATTAAAAACCTTACAAAGGTATTCGCCGCTCTCCCCTTCATTTCACATCTCCTTTTCAAATAGTATTTTTCTTAATTGTATCATATAAAAAATCTCATGAAAAAACCACCCTCTCTAGTGAAAGGGTAGTTTTATCTTATTTTAAATTTTTATATCTCTGTAAGGCATCCTTGTAAGCAGAAATTATTGCCTTGGTGGAAGAAGCATTGTATCGTCTTTGGATTTCATCTGTGATTATTTCTTGATCTTTGATGTTCTTGCC
>NZ_QGNK01000007.1:0-253914 GCF_003336925.1 Rhodococcus sp. Eu-32
TTTCACCGTCGAGCCCAAACCCAACAGAACCCAGAACAGCATCCGCACCTCATTGGTGTACACCGGACGTCCCATCGCAACCATCCCTCAATGATCAGGCACGTTGCGATGACTGCTTGAGACCGCCTACATTTCTGCTCACATGCGCCGAAGGCGCCTTCCTGATCCGAACCACCACCTGCTCGTTGTCCGCGGTGTAGCCCAGGTAGTCGAACTCGGTACCCGTACGGCCCACGAACTCGGTCCACGCGCGGTACTCGTGGTTCCGCCAGCCGGGGAAGTTGAAGTACTCGTCGAACACGATGACGGTGCCGACGGCCAAGCGATCCGCCACCAGATCGAGCACGGTGACCGTCGACGAGTAGAGGTCCGCGTCGAGGTGCAGGAACGCCAGATCCTCGGTGTGCGACTTCAGAAACCCGGGTAGCGACTCCTCGAACAGACCGGGCACGATCTCGGCACCCGGAACCGTCGGCTCGCCTTCCTGCTCGAACAGTCCCTTCGGGAAACCGGTACGCCACGTCTCGGGTAGGCCGGAGAACACGTCGAACCCGGCGACGATCGAAACATCGTTGTTCGACGCCAGCTCCTCCGCGATGATCTCGAGCGTCGTCCCGCTGGCGACGCCGAACTCCAACGCCATGCCCTTCACGGTCACCTCGCCGAGTGCAAAGCGGAGCGTCGCGTGCGGCCGGAGGAACGTCGGCGCCTTCGGCATCATCTCCTCGGCGAACTCGGCGCTCTGCGCGGCCGCTTCGACGTCGGAGGCATACGGAATGTCCCGACGCATCCGCATCTCGAGGCCGCGGATGAAGGCGTGCAGATCGTCGATCTCGCGGCGTTGACGTTCGAGGATGTCGAGAAGCTTCGCCTGTTGATCGTTCGTCTGTTCGGCCAGCTGCGCGGTCTGCTTGTCGAGAACTTCACCCAGCGCGCGTTGGAGTTTCTCGCGCGCGGACTGTCGAATGCGATCGGTCAGCTTCCGCGGTTCCGTCATGCGCACACGGTAGCCGAGAACGGCGCCTTGGGCGCTCGTGAGTAGAAATGTAGCGAGGGGTATACATTCGCACGCACATGCGCGTCAGCGCCTGAAATACTCCCGACGCCCCAGACGTCGCAGACGCAACCACTCCACCAACCCCTTCGGATTGTGAGTCGTCACGAGGAAGAACCAGCCGAACCGAATCCACTCCTGCGGCAGCAGTTTCCGCATTCCGGGCTGTGACATGAGGTAACCGCGGTTGCGGTAGGTGAAGTACCGCTTGGTCTCGTCGTCGGGATACTGCGTGTGCATCCGCCCGCCGAGGATTGGCTTGAACTCGTCGGCGCCGTTCGGGTGCACGTACGCCGTCGTCAGGCAAGTACCGAACTTCAGGCCCGACCGTTGCAGCCGACGATGAATCTCCACCTCGTCGCCGCGCACGAACAATCGAAGGTCCGGCACGCCGACGGCGTCGATCGTCGACGCCTTGAACAGGGCGCCGTTGAACAACGACGCGATTCCTTCGAGCAGATCGTCGTCGGGATCGCGCGGGTCGATCAACTCGGACCGCAGCCGACGCCACTCGACACCTCGCCGCAGCGGGAACGCCAGACGGTCGGGATCGTCGATGTCGCAGACGACGGGAGAGACCTCGTCGAGGCCGTGCTTCGACGCACAGTCGTACAGCGTCTCCAGAACGTGCGGGCCCTCGGGACGGCCGTCGTCGTCGGCGAGGAAAACCCAATCCGCGCCGAGTGACAGCGCGTAGAGGATTCCAAGTGCGAATCCACCGGCTCCACCCAGATTGTGATGGGACCCAAGGTAGGTCGTCGGGATCGACGCCGACTCGACGAGCTCGCGCACCGCATCCTCGTGCGCGTTGTCCACGACGACGAGGTGGTCCAGTGGGCGTGTCTGCTTGGTGATGACGTCGAGCGAAAGAGCCAGGAGCTCGCGACGCTTGTGCGTCACGATCACTCCGACGATCTTGTCCTGCGCCACGACGTCAGGCACTCTTGTCGTCCCGTTCGAGCTCTTTCAAGATCGTCGCGACGTGGTCACCGGCGTCGTCGCCCTCGTACGCCCGGACGACTTCTTCGATACCGCCTTCCTGACGCACCTGGCCGTGGTCGATCCACATCGCGCGGTCGCACAGCTGGGCGAGGAATTCGTTCGAGTGGCTCGCGAACACGAGGATGCCGGAACGCTTGACCAGCTCCTGCAGACGGATGCGCGCCTTCTTCATGAATTCGGCGTCGACGGCTCCGATGCCCTCGTCGAGCAGCAGGATCTCCGGATCGATGCTGGTGACGACGCCCATCGCGACGCGCACGCGCATACCCGTCGAATAGGTTCTGAGCGGCATGTCGAGGTAGTCGCCGAGCTCGGTGAAGTCGGCGATCTCGTCCATCTTCGCGAGCATCTGCTTGCGCGTCTGCCCGAGGAACAGCCCGCGAATGATGATGTTCTCGTAGCCGGAGATCTCGGGATCCATGCCGACGCCGAGGTCGAAGACGGGGGCGACGCGGCCCTTGACCGACGCGGAGCCGCGCGTCGGCTCGTAGATGCCGGACAGCAGTCGCAGCAGCGTCGACTTGCCTGCTCCGTTGTGTCCGACGAGGCCGACGCGGTCGCCTTCCTTCAGATTCATCGTGATGTCTCGAAGGGCTTCGACGACGACGACGTCGGAGCTGTTGCGGTCGATCGCTCCACCGGCCTTGCCGAGGAACGCCTTCTTCAGCGACCTGGTCTTGGCGTCGAAGATCGGGAAGTCGACGCAGGCTTCGTGCGTCGTGATGCTCACTGACATGAAAGTCCCCTAAACCCAGTAGGGCACGCGGGCCCGGTACTTCTTGAGAGCGACGATCGTCAGCAACCAGCCGACGGCCGTGCAGCCGAGCACGATGTACCAGTGGTACGCCTCCTGCGGCTCCCCGATCATCGGGGCGCGGAGGATGTCCAGGTAGTGGAACAGCGGGTTGATCTCGACGAGGCGTGCACGTTCGGCCGCCTGCCCGCCCTGGTTCAGCAGACCCTGCGTCGTCCAGACGATCGGCGTCATGAAGAACAGCAGCGTGACCATCGACGCGAGGATCGGTGCGATGTCGCGGTAGCGCGTCGCGATGATGCCGAACAGCAGCGCGACCCACACCGCGTTGAGCGCGAGCAGTGCGAACGCCGGGAACGCCGACAGGTCGGTCCAGTGGAACGTGGGCCGGAAGATCGCGATGATGATGACGTAGACGATCAGGTTGTGCGCGAACAGCAGCACCTGACGCCACACCAACCGGTACACATGGACCGACAGCGCCGACGGCAGCTGCTTGATCAGGCCTTCGTTGGCCACGAAGACGTCGCCACCTTCGAGGATGGCGGCGCTGATGAAGTTCCAGATGATGAGGCCGACGGCGACGTGCGGCAGGAACGTCTTCAGGTCCATGTCCAGCAGCACCGAGTACAGCAGTCCCATTGCCGTGGCCTGGACGGCGGTGGCGATGGTGATCCAGAACGGACCGATGACCGACCGACGGTAGCGCTGTTTGATGTCCTGCCATCCGAGGTGCAGCCACAGCTCGCGCTGACGGAACCCGGTCTTCAGGTCGCCGAACGCGCGTTTGAGGGTCTGCGAGTCCGAAACGGGAACGGGCACGCGCTCTCCTGCTTCGTTCTCGGGGTTCTTCGCTGGGGCTGACACGACGGTCGACCTTACCCGCCCAGCGAACCACGGGTCATTCCGCTGGTCGGCTACAGGTACTGGCCGGTACCGCCGCCACTAGGACCGCCTGCACCGGGGTTGATGCTCACCCCCGGCGGCAGTGCGCCCTGCCGCATCTGTTCGAGCTGAGCGCGCGCTGCCATCTGCTGCGCGAACAGTGCCGTCTGGATTCCGTGGAACAGTCCTTCGAGCCAGCCGACGAGCTGGGCCTGCGCGATCCTGAGTTCCGCATCCGACGGGATGGCGTCCTCGCCGAAGGGGAGTGCCAGACGCTCGAGCTCGTCGCGCAGATCGGGAGCCAGGCCCTGTTCGAGCTCGCGGATCGACGACTGGTGGATCTCCTTCAGCCGAGCCCGGCTGGCGTCGTCGAGAGGAGCTGCGCGGACCTCTTCGAGCAGCTGCTTGATCATCGTGCCGATGCGCATGACCTTCGCCGGCTGCTCGACCATCTCGGAGAGCGGTTGTTCGTCGTTCGACGGCGCTTCGGTTCCTGCCGCCCTGGCGGCGGCAGCGGTTGCCTCCTCGCGGCTCAATGCGAGAGGCTGTCCGTTCGGGCCGATCACGACGACGTGGTCGCCGTTGTCGGAATTCGGGAACGAGTCCGATTGCGTCATACAGCCATCCTTACGCGTCACGAGGGATTGCGCGACGAGCGGGGCCGATTATCCTGTTCAGGGGCTTAGGACATGGAGGGAAGACAAGCGTGCTCGAAGGAAATGCCGTCCTGTCGAACGAGGGGCGTGGCACACGCGCCCGCGTTGTCAACGCCTAGAGTGTCCGGCATGGGGTACGACGTCGCACGAGTCAGGGGATCGATTCCCTCGTTGGGCGACGGTTGGATCCACCTCGATCCGCAGAACGGTATGCAGATACCCGACCGTGTGTCGACGGCAGTGTCCACGGCGTTTCGCGGAAGCGCGCCGACTCACACCTCCGGCCACATGTCGTCGAGGCGCAGCGCGGGACTTCTCGACGCCGCCCGAGCTGCCATCGCGGACCTCGTCGGCGCCGACCCGGCCGGCGTCGTGTTGGGTCCGGACCGCGCGACGATGCTCGCCTGGCTCGCCGAGTCGCTGTCGTCTCGGCTCGGGCTGGGGACCGGTCTGGTGTTGTCTCGGCTCGACGAGGAAGCGAACGTCGCGCCGTGGTTACGCATCGCCAATCGTTACGGCGCACAGGTCCGCTGGGCCGAGGTCGAGATCGACACGTGTGAACTTCCGAGCTGGCAGTTCGAGGAACTGATCACCTCCACCACCCGTCTCGTCGCGATGACGGCCGCGTCGCCGATCGTCGGATCCGCGCCCGACGTCCGCGTCGCAGCCGACCGTGTCCACGCCGTCGGCGGACTCATCGTCGTCGACGCGGCAGGCGCGGCACCGTACGCGCACGTCGACATCGACGAACTCGCCGCCGACGTCGTCGCGGTCAGTGCAGCTGCGTGGGGCGGGCCCAAGGTCGGCGCCCTCGTGTTCCGTGATCCCGGTCTGCTCGATCGCATTCCGTCGATGTCGCTCAACCCGTTCGCGAAAGGCGCAGAGCGACTGGAGGTTTCGGGTCACCAGTACGCGTTGCTGGCCGGCGTCGTGTCGTCGATCGACTATCTCGCCAACCTCGACGAAGCGGCGACGGGGACGCGTCGGGAACGCCTGCAGCTGTCCATCGGATCGCTGCAGGACTACCACGACCGCCTGTTCGACTACCTGCTTCGCGCGCTCGGCAAGCTCGACCACGTCATGGTTCTCGGCGACGCGCCCAGCCGGATCCCGACGCTCAGCTTCACCGTCGCCGACACCTCCGCCGAGAAGGTCGCCGAGCATCTCGCGCAGAACCGCATCGGAACGGTCAGCGGCATCCACAGTGGGAGTCGCCTGCTCGACGCCCTCGGCGTCAACGACGAAGGCGGTGCCGTCACCATCGGCCTCGCGCCGTACACGACGCGGCACGAGATCGATCAACTCGTGAAGGCGCTGGCGGCGCTTCGCTAGCCGGCGCCCGTGCGCGAAAATACATAGAGGGCTATGTATTTTCGCGCACATGGGTCAGCTCACCCGCAGAATCACCTTGCCGATGGCATCCGCGTCGAGAAGCCGATGTGCTTCCGCTGCTTCGGTGATCGGCAGTTCGGCATGCACGATCGGTGCGACGCGTCCCTCCTCGATCATCGGCCACAGGCGCTCGGTCATGTCGGCGACGATGTCGGCTTTGCTCGACGGCCCGGTCACCGGTCGGCCGCGGAGTCCGGCCGCGTGGATGGTCCCACGCTTGGCGATCAGGGCGCCGAAGTTCAGTTCACCCTTGACACCGCCCTGCATTCCGATCGTGATCAGCTTTCCGTCCTTGGCGAGCGCATTCACGTTGCGCTCCAGGTATTTTGCGCCCATGTTGTCGAGGATGAGGTCGGCGCCATCGGGTAGCTCCTCGACGAAATCCTGGTTCTTGTAGTCGATCAGGATGTCTGCGCCGAGGGACGCGCAGAAGTCGATTTTCTCCTTCGACCCCGCCGTCACTGCCACCGTCGCGCCCAGGGCTTTGGCGACTTGGATTGCGTGCGTTCCGATTCCACTTCCACCGCCGTGGATCAGCACCGTATGGCCGGATCGCATACCGCCGAACTGCACGAGATTCGACCACACCGTCGACGCCACTTCCGGAAGCGCCGCTGCCGCATGCAGATCCAGGCCTGCCGGAATCGGAAAGAGCTGGACCGACGGGACCGCGACTTTCTCGGCGTAACCGCCGCCTGCCAGCAGGGCGCACACGCGGTCGCCGACTTTCCAGTCGTGTACGCCCTCGCCCAATTCCGATATGACGCCGGAACATTCGAGACCGAGAATTTCGCTCGCGCCGGGGGGAGGCGGGTACTTGCCCTGACGCTGCATCAGGTCGGCGCGGTTGACTGCGGTGGCGGCGACGTCGACGACGACCTGTCCTGGTTCAGGCGTCGGATCGGGGACCTCGGTCCACTGCATGACGTCGGGGGAACCGAACTCTGTCAGTGTTATCGCATGCATGCGTCCACCCTATGCGGCTACGCCACCCGTGCGCGGATAGTTGGCCCAGAGTCCAACTATCCGCGCACGGGCGCGTAGCGCATCAGATGTCCCACAAATTGATTCCGAAGTCCTTGGCGTGCTGATCGATTCGGCTCAGCTCGTCGTCCGAGAAGTCCAGGTTCTGCAACGCGCCGATGTTGTTCTCCAGCTGCTGCACGCTGGATGCGCCGACGAGCACCGAAGTGACGCGTGGATCACGCAATGCCCAGCTCAGCGCCAGCTGCGCCAACGACTGGCCGCGCGACGACGCGATGTCGTTCAACGCGTTCAGTTCTCCGACGTGCTCGTCGGTGAACCAGTCCGGGTTCAACGATTTGCCCTGTGTCGCGCGGGAGCCGTCGGGAATGCCGTTCAGGTACTTGTCGGTCAGCATTCCCTGCGCGAGCGGCGAGAACGCGATGGCGCCTGCTCCGACCTGTTCGAGTGTGTCGAGAAGGCCGTCCTCGATCCACCGGTTCACCATCGAGTAGCTGGGTTGGTGGATCAGCAGCGGAACACCGGCCTTCTCGAGCAACGACGCCATCGTCGCGGTGCCTTCCGGCGTGTACGAACTGATGCCGACGTGGAGCGCCTTGCCCTGCTCGACGGCGCTGACCAATGCGCCCGCGGTCTCTTCCAACGGCGTGTCGTGATCGGGCCGGTGGCTGTAGAAGATGTCGACGTAGTCGAGGCCCATGCGCTGCAGTGACTGATCGAGCGACGACAGCAGATACTTCCGCGACCCGCCGAATCCGTACGGGCCCGGCCACATGTCCCAGCCCGCCTTGCTGGAGATGATCAGCTCGTCGCGGTACCCGGCGAAGTCCTCGGAGATGATGCGGCCGAAGTTCTTCTCGGCACTGCCGTACGGCGGACCGTAGTTGTTGGCGAGGTCGAAGTGCGTGACACCCAGATCGAATGCGCGACGCAGCACGGCTCGTTGTGTCGCGAGCGGAGTGTCGTCGCCGAAGTTGTGCCACAGGCCCAGCGAGATCGCCGGAAGTTTCAGTCCGCTACTGCCGACGTGTCGATACTGCATCGACTCGTAGCGGTCGTCGGCGGCGACGTAAGGGGGATCGATGTGTGGTTGGGACATCCCACGACAGTAGGCGTAACCGTCGGAAGCGGACATCCCCGTGGCGTGCTACTCATCGGTAGCTTCGTTGCTTAATATGGTCCGGTGACGGCCGAACGATCCTTTGGTCCCGGGGGGGACCCGCAGTGGCTCGATGCTGCGGAAATGAGAGCGTGGCGCGCCTATGTCGACGGCGGCCAACGACTGATGGGGGTACTCAACAAGGATTTGCAGGATGGGCACGACCTCACGATGGCGGAATATCGCATCCTGGTGATGTTGTCCGAATCGGCGGACGGGTCGTTGCGTATGAGCGATCTCGCCGACGGCGTTCTCTCCTCCCGCAGCAGGCTCACCCATCAGATTCGGAGGATGGAGGCCGACGGCATGGTCGGCCGCAGCACGTGCGTCGACGACGGCAGGGGCGTCCTGGCCGTCATCACCACCGAGGGTCGACGACGGCTCGCCGACGCGGCACCGACGCATGTGGCCAGCGTCCGGAGGCATCTGGTGGATCTGCTGACGCCTCATCAACTCGCGGTGTTGGGGGACATCTTCGAGAAGGTCGACGCGGCGATGTCGAGCTCCGGCGCCGAGGGGTGATTGGCTCCCTACTCGCGGAGCGTTTAGTATCTCCCACGTAGTAGCGAGGCCAGGAAGCGTGGCAGAGCGGCCCAATGCACTCGCCTTGAAAGCGAGAGACGTCTAACCGCGTCCGGGGGTTCAAATCCCTCCGCTTCCGCGGGCGAAATCCCCCTTCGATTCAGGAGGGGGATTCGTTCGTTTCGTCCCAAGCCTGCAGAGTGCGGCCGGTCTCGAATCGCCGCGTCGCACCCGAGACCGGATCCACGAACTCGAGTTCCGACGCGAGCAACTGAAGCGGATCGGTGAAGTCGTCGACCGCGCGTCCCGTGGGTTCAGGGTACAGGTCGTCGCCGACGATCGGGGTGCCGAGCGAGTTCATGTGCAGCCGTAGCTGGTGGGTGCGCCCGGTGTGCGGATGCAATCGGTAGCGGCCCAGCCCTTCTCGAACGTCCAGCAGTTCGACGACGGTCTTCGCATTCGGTTCACCGTCGGCCTCGCGAGCGTCGAAAGTGCCCTTCTCCGTGACGATTCGGCTCTCGATTGTCAGAGGAAAGTCGTGATTCGACGACGCAGCAACAGCCTCGTACGTCTTACGGACCTTGCGGTCCTGGAACAGCGACTGATACGCCCCACGAGCCTTCGGGTCGGCGACGAACAGCACCAATCCCGCTGTGACGCGGTCTAATCGGTGTGCGGGCACCAAGAACGGCAGTGCGAGGTCTCGACGCAACCGCACCAACGCGCTTTCCAGCACGTGGCCGCCGCGCGGAATGGTCGAGAGGAAATGCGGCTTGTCGACGACCACGATCGTCTCGTCGCGATACACGACGGAAATGTCGAACGGCACCGGCGTCTCGTCCGGGAGGTCGCGGTGGAACCACACGGCGTCGCCGGGAACATAGGGAGCGTCGACCGAGAGGGGCCCGAACATGTCGACGATCTCGCCTGCCGCGAACATCTCGTCGAGGCGTGCACCCGATATCCGAGTCTGGCTGTCCGACAAGAATGTGCGGACCGTGCTCCAGTGCCCGTCCTCCGGCATCCGCACTCTGGCCGGGTCCAGCCCATGCCGCTTCGGTAGCGGCGGTTGCTGGCGTCGTCTCACGTAGGCGACGGTATCGAGTCCGCGCTTGTGCAGGCAAAAGTGGCCTTCCGGCCTGCACGAGCGCGGGTCCAGGGGTTACTCGCAGCCGATGCCGTCGTTGTCGCGGTCGAGGTGCGGGCCGTAGCCGTACTCGTCGCGGTAGACGGGAGCTGCGCCGGCGTCACGAGCCTCGGTGCAGTTCTTGTACTGGAATGCGCTCGGCGCGGGTGCCGGCCGAGGCGCGGGCGCAGCCTGAGGTGCGGGCGCAGCCTGAGGCGCGGGCGGCGGCACGAAGGCAGGGGGCGGCGGGCAGAACTGCGCCGATCCCGAGTTGCACAGGAAATCCGTGATCGGATCTGCGGCTGCGACGGCGGGCGTGGTGACCATGGCGGCCGCAAGGACGACGCCACCGAGTCCGGCGCGCACCAGCAGGTTCTTGCTCTTCATGTCGTGCTCCTGACGAAAAGGGGGTAAGGGTCTGATTTTCGGGCCAGAAGATTGAACAGTCAATCGGATTCATCTCCGCGAATGAACGGGTTTAGGCCGGGCACCGATGGCGTATACGAACATATGAGCGAAAACACCCAGGTCAGTCAGAACCCCGAGAAGGATCCCGACAAGTGGGTCACCGGCGGTGAGCCGGCCACCGGCCCGCAGGAGAGCTACCTCAACACGCTGGCGCAGGAGGCCGACGAGGAAGTGCCCGAGGGCCTGACCAAGGCGGAGGCGTCGGAGATGATCGACAAGCTGCAGGACGAGACCGGCCGCGGCTGACCTTCGAAAATCCACCCGTAGCGGATGACGACGAGCGGCCGGACGGGCGTCACGATCGATCGATGACCCTGACGCTCGATCGCGATGCCCGGCGTAAACGGGGCAAGACTGCGCGACGCGCGACGCCCCTCGAATCTCTCGCCGAGCATCGCGCCGTCCGTCGTGACCCGGTGGCGCTGCTCGAACAGCAGGCGGCGACGCGTGTACCGGACCTCGTTCCGATTCGATACGGCCGAATGGCTGCGGCGGAGTTCCCGTTCTTCCGCGGGGCCGCGCTGGTGATGGCCGACGATCTGTCTCGCGCCCCGAATTCCGGCATCGAGACTCAGCTGTGCGGCGACGCGCATCTGAGCAACTTCGGCGTCTATGCGACGCCGGAGCGTCGAATGGCGTTCGACATCAACGATTTCGACGAGACCCATCCCGGCCCGTTCGAGTGGGATGTGAAGCGACTCGCAGCGAGTCTCGCGATCGCGGCCGAGTCGCGCGGGTTCTCGGGCAAGCAACGTCGGCGCATCGTTCGGTCGTCGGCATGTACGTACCGCGAAACCATCAGGCGGCAAGCCGAACTCGGCAATCTCGCTGTGTGGTACTCGAACGTCGAGGTGACCGACGAGCTCGAGTCCGTGCAGGGCGAGCTCGATCCCGTGCAGCGCAAACGAACCCAGCAGATGGTGCGAAAAGCGCGTTCACGAGACAACATTCAAGCCCTGGCCAAGCTGACCGAGGTGGTCGACGGCAAAAGGCGCATCATCGCCGACCCACCGCTCGTCGTTCCGATCGAGGACATGAACGACGACCCGGCAGCGATCTATCGCGAACTCGAAACTCGTTTACAGGCATACCGTTCCACGTTTCAGCAGGACAAGCAGGTGCTGTTCGACTCGTTCCGGCTCGTACAGTTCGCCCGCAAGGTCGTCGGCGTCGGCAGTGTCGGGACGCGGGCCTGGATCCTGCTCATGGTGGGCGCCGACGAGACCGACCCGCTGTTCCTTCAGGCGAAGGAAGCGCAGCAGTCCGTCATCGCGCGCTACTGGCCCGGGCCGGCGTACGACAACGAGGGCCGACGCGTCGTCGATGGGCAGCGGTTGATGCAGGCGTCGAGTGACATCTTTCTCGGATGGCAACGTGGCGCCGACCCCGACGGCGCGACGCGTGACTTCTATCTGCGTCAGTTGCGCGACGGCAAGGGATCGGCCGTCGTCGAGGCCATGGAGCCGAGCGGCATGGAACTGTACGGACAGTTGTGCGGGAAGGTACTCGCCTACGCGCACGCCAGGTCAGGGGACCGGGTCGAGATCGCGGGTTACCTGGGATCGAGCACCAGGTTCGAGGACGCGATCACCGATTTCGCAGAGGTCTACGCGGTGCAGAACGCAGCCGATCACGCGGCACTCGTGACGGCCATCGACAACGGCCGGATCGTCGCACATGCAGGAATCTGAGCATGCTGCGACGCGAATCCTGGGGATTCGTCATCGGCTCGGTGCTGTTCGCACTTGCTGCGGTGCCCGGCTACGCGCAGTGGGTCGGCGTCGACAGCGACAACGTCACGTATTTCGTCGGTTCGCTCTTCTTCACCGCAGCCGGGTTCATCGCTCTGCGACTGAGCGGCAGGCCGGTGCCGGGGGAGGAATCGAGGAGGGTCGAACTGTTCGATTGGTGGGCAGCGGCGATCCAGTTCGTCGGCACGCTGCTGTTCAACGTCAGCACCGGCATCGCGATGGTGAGCGGTCTGACGGCGGAACAGGCGGACAAATGGGTGTGGCGTCCGGACGTCTTCGGGTCTGCGGCCTTCCTCATCGCGAGCGGACTCGCAGTCCTCGCGACGACCGAGACCGATGCCCTGTGGGACCCTGCCGCGCGGAACTGGCGGACGACGTGGCTGAACATGATCGGGTCGGTCGCCTTCGGTGTGTCGGCGATCGCGGCGTTCGTGGATCCGTCGACAGGGGAGCTCTCGAACGCAGCGATAGCCAACTTCGGAACATTCGTGGGAGCTGTGTGTTTCCTGGTCGCGGCCCTGCTCATGAGGCCTTCTGTAGATATCCCAAAGATCGCGTGAAACTTTTGTACGACGGTTGTCGCGACTATCCTGGCCGCAGTTACGGCTTGCGGCGCCCCCAACCTACCGGCGGGTAAGGTGCGAGACCGATGTTCGTGCCAGCGCCGCTCGCGGCGCGGCGGGGGAGGATGGATCAGTCGATGCACCGTCGTGTCCTGGCAGCGCTGGGAGTCAGTATCGCGTTGTCGTTGTCGGTAACCGGGGTCGTGTCGGCCCAGCCGCTGCCCGGCACCGGAAGCTCCGACGGCGCTCCTCCGTTCGTGGGTGCGTCACCGATCACGAGCGCGCGGATCGACCGCGTCGACATGATCACCGACCGTCGTGCGGCGGTCTTCGTCGAATCGCCCGCGATGAACAAGATCATCCAGGTGCAGGTGCTCCTGCCGGCTCGGCAGAACACGTCTCGGCCGACGCTCTACATGCTCGACGGCGTCAGCGCGGGCAAGGAGTCCAACTACGCCGAAAGCACGTGGACTCAGAAGACGGACATCGTCGACTTCTTCGCCGACAAGGATGTCAACGTGGTTCTGCCGGTGGGCGGCTCCAGTAGCTACTACACCGACTGGAACGTGCCCGACCCGATTCTCGGGGTCAACATGTGGGAGACGTTCCTGACGTCGGAGCTCCCGCCACTGATCGACGCCCGTTTCGACGGCAACGGCACCAATGCGATCGCAGGCGTGTCCATGGGCGCACAAGCGGCGATGGACCTCATCACCCGCCACCCGAATCTGTACACCGGCGTCGCGGGGCTCAGTGGCTGCTACGACAACTCGCAGCCCAACCTGAAGGACGCCGTCCGCGCGACGGTCGCGATGAACGGTGGCAACGCCACCAACATGTGGGGCGAGAACGTCGATCCGAAGTGGGTCGAGCACGATCCGTCACGCAACGCGGAAGCATTGCGCGGCAAGGACATCTACGTCTCCGCCGGCACCGGCCTTCCCGGTCCGTACGAATTGGGTCCGGGCGGAAAGGGTTTGCAGGACGCGGCGCAGGGCGGACCGCTCGAAGCCGCCTCGCTGTACTGCACCACGTTGTTCGACACGCGGTTGCGTTACCTCGACATTCCGGCGACGGTCACGTACCGCCCCTACGGAATCCACCAGTGGCCGTACTGGCAGGATGACCTGCGTGAGGCATGGCCGACGCTGAAGACGGCTCTCGGCCTCTAACGGGCCGCTGCGGCAGCGTATTTCAAGAATGCGTCGTTCTCGTGCGGATCACCGATGGTGATCCGCACCCCGTCGCTTCCGTAGGCACGCAGGATGACTCCCGCCTCGGCCGCTGCCGCCGCGAACGCTCCGGAGCGGTCGCCGAGCGGCATGAACACGAAGTTCGCGTCGGAATGCGCGACGTCGTACCCCATCTCGATCAGCGCAGTTCGCACACGCTCGCGCTCCACGACGAGTGTGTCGGTCCGTGCCAGCAGTTCGTCCTTGGCTGCAAGCGATGCCAGAGCTGCTTGCTGGGCAACGGAATTGACCGCGAAGGCGATGCGTACCTTGCCGAGCGCGGTGATGATCGACGGGTCGCCGACGGCATATCCGACGCGCAGGCCTGCGAGGCCGTAGGCCTTGGAGAACGTGCGCAGCACCAGTACGTTCTTTCGTCCGCGCGCGAGTTCGACGCCGTCGGTGTACTCGCCTTCGGGGTTCTCGCGGGCGTACTCGAAGTAGGCCTCGTCGAGGACGACGAGGACGTGGGCGGGCACGGCATCGAGGAACTTCTCGAGCGCGGATCGCGTGACGACGGTTCCGCTGGGATTGTTGGGGTTGCAGACGAACACGACGCGGGTGCGGTCGGTGATCGCGGCGAGCATGGCGTCGAGATCATGGACATGGTTCTCGTCGAGTGGCACCTCGACGGGCGTCGCACCTGCGACGCGGGCAATGATCGGGTACGCCTCGAACGACCGCCACGCGAAGACGACCTCGTCGCCCGGGTTGCAGGTGATCTGCACGACCTCCTGGCACAGTGCGACGGAGCCGTTTCCAGCGGCGACGTTCTCCGGCGCGACGTTCAGCATCCTCGCGAGTTCCGCGACGAGGGCGGTCGACAGGATGTCCGGGTAGCGATTCACGTTCGCCACGGCGTCGGCGATCGCGTCTCGGACGCTCGGCAATGGGCCCTGCGTGGTCTCGTTGCTGGCCAGCTTGATCGCACCGGGAAAGTTCCGTCCCGGGACGTAGGCGGGAATGGCGTCGAGGTCGGTGCGAATGCGGGCGGTCACGGCACACATTATGCGCTCACACCGGTGAGTACGTTTCAGTGTGTCCGTCGGTAATGGCCCGGGGCGAGCGCGTCGGCACTATTTTGGTGCTATGTCGGGAATCTTCACGGATGTCGCTGTACTGCGGGTCGATGTGGATACCGGGGAGGACGGCGACGAGCCCCCGCGGCCGCCGGACGATCCACAGACGGTGCCCTTGACCGCCATCTCGCCCGAGGGCAGTGTGCGGGGCGGCATCGTCGTTCTCCACGAATCGCGCGAGGTGCCCGACAGTCTCATCGATCTGCTGCGTGCGTTGGCCCTCGAAGGTTGGCTGGCGGTTGCGCCCGACCTTTTCCATCGTGACGGCGCCGACGGCGAGGTGTTCGGCGAGAACCTGTTCGCGGACTTCGACGCCACGTTCGACTGGCTCACGTCGCGAGGCGTCTACCCGGATTGCGTCGGCGTCATCGGATTCGACGACGCGGGCACCGCCGCGCTCATCGTCGCGACCAACCGTCGCATCGGCGCGGCGGTCAGCGTCGCTGCCGCGGGGATCGTCGAACCGCTCAATGCCGACGCGGTGGCTCTGGTCGAGGCCGCCCCGGCGTTGCAGGCGCCGTGGCTGGGCTTGTACGGCGAGAACGACCCCAAGACACCACCCGAGCACATCGAGACTCTTCGCGAGGCGGCGACGCGGGCGTCGGTGGCGACGAACATCGTCAGCTACAGCGGACTGCGTCATCGAGCCGACGCGGTCAAGGGGCAGCCGGGTAGCGCCGAGTATTCCGACCCCGCCTCCGACGCCCTCGTCGAAGCTCAGGCGCGGATCTTCGACTGGTTCGACTCATTTCTGAGGTGAACGGCAGGTTGACCAGGCGTTTTGCGTTCGTGGCGTAAGCATGTGTAATCTTTCACCCCGGCGGTCCGAGAGGGCCGGCAGCCTAGGAGGCGTGCCAGAGCGGCCGAATGGGAGTCACTGCTAATGACTTGACCCTTCACCGGGTCCGGAGGTTCAAATCCTCTCGCCTCCGCCACGCTGATTCGCGAGAGTCAGCATGTAGTACGGTTGGTTCGCAAGAACCAGCACAACAGAAGATGCGCCCGTAGCTCAACGGATAGAGCACTTGACTACGGATCAAGAGGTTAGGGGTTCGAATCCCTTCGGGCGCACAACAGAAGCCCCCGAGCTGCCATCAGCGGCTCGGGGGCTTCTTCGTTCTATTCGTCCCGATCGTTGTTCTGGAACTCGTCGGCGACGTTCGAGACAGCCTCCGCGGGACCGGACTCGTCGTCGTCCCGTGTGTCCGGGTCGCTCTTGGACACGCTCGACTCGGGCAGCCCCTCGTCGGTGTAGCGCTTGGCTTCGTCGATGGCCTCTTGTGCTCGTTCGATCTTGTCCGTCACGGTGTTCCTCCTTCGAGTCCACGTACGTCCGAAGCGGATACCCGAAGGCGCGGTACTTATGTCTCACGGCGGCCACGCGCGTTTGCCGGAATCCCGAACCGGGCACAGTCCAGTCATGAGCGACAACACCAAAGTCACTGTCGAACGCGTCATCGAAGCGCCCGTCGACGCGGTTTTCGATGTCCTGTCCAATCCGGAGCGTCACCCGGCGCTCGACGGCTCCGGCTTCGTCCGCAGCGTCGATCACGCCGATCGGATCAAGGCCGTCGGCGAGAAATTCACGATGAACATGCAGGGTGACCACATGGGCGGCGAATACCAGACCGACAACCACGTCACCGGTTACGCGAAGGACAAGCTGCTGGCGTGGAAGACCGCTCCCGCCGGAACCGAGCCTCCCGGATGGGAATGGTTGTGGGAGTTGGAGTCTCAGGGACCGAACGAGACATTGGTGCGCCACACCTACGACTGGTCGAACGTGACCGACAAGAAGCTGCTCGAGCAGGTGAAGTTCCCCCTCGTCACGAAGGAGCAGCTGACGGACACCCTCGGGCGACTCGCAGCCGAAGCCACGTCCTGATACGCGCCTACCCGTGCCGCCCTCTGTACTCCGCTTCAGCGCCGGGGTGCAGGGGGACAGCGCCCGTCATGATCAACGACTGGGCGTCGAGAAACTGGCTCCCGATCGCCTGCCGAGGAACCAGAGCCGACGATCGATCGAGCAACAGATCCACCAGGCGCGCGGCCGTCCGGTCGGGAACGCTGGAACGTGCGAGCAGCAGGTTCGGTATCCCGACCGTCGTCACGGCCGCGTGCCGTCCGTAGACGTCGACGGGCACGGGAACAGCCTCGTATGCGGTTCCGAACCTGCGCCTCAGATCGGCGACAACAGTGCTCAGGTCGAGTAGTCGAATGTCGATGGGCGGATCCGCGAACGCAGGGGTGGGTAGTCCACCCGCCCACATGACCGCGTCGATCTCGTTGTCGGACAAGGCTCGTGCGGCATCCTGCATCGACAGCTGAATCACCTCGACGGTGCCCGGCGCGGACAGGCCGGCCGCGTCGAGCACTCTCTCCGTCACCAGCGCGGCGCCGGATCCGACGGCCCCGCCACTGACTGTTCTGCCGCGGAGATCGCTCGCCGCGTAGACGGGTGAGTCGTGACGCACGGCGATCTGGAAGTAGTTCTCGTAGACGCAGCCGATGGCTGTCAGGTCGTCGCCGATGCTCTCGTAGGCGGTATCGGCGAGAGTCATTGCCAGATCGGCACTTCCGGACCGGAGTGCGTCGAGATTGTCGACGGAACCCGCCGTGATGATCGGAACGATTCGTGCCGCGTTCGCTGCGGCGGCAGCGTCGGCGAGAAGGCCGGAGAATTCCCAGAAGAACCCGCCGACTTCTCCGGCGGCGAGACGTAACTCGGGAGATGACCCCGATGAGCATGCTGCGGCGGCTGCAGTCGCCGCCAGAAGCGCCGCCGCCCGCAGAGCTGTTCGGCGATCGAACAGCTCTGCGGGTCGGGACATGGTCTCTACTCTAGGACTGGCTCGCGTACGCCCGACCTTGCTCTCGGTCCAGCACGGTCTCCGACTTGTTGCGCAGCACGAAGACGTACACGAGAAGCGACACGGCGATGACGACCGTCACGTAGACGATGAACCACGGAACGTGCCCGCTGTTCTTGGCGGCCTGGTAGATCAACGGAGCCGTGCCACCGAACGCGGAGTTCGCGAGGGCGTATCCGAGTCCGACACCCAGGGCGCGAATGTGTGACGGGAACAGCTCGGCTTTCACGATCGCGTTGATCGACGTGTAACCGGTCAGGATGACGTAGCCGACGCAGACGAGTGCGAGCGATTCGACGACCGACGTGGCGGTCGGCAGGTAGGTGATCAGCACGTAGGTGTAGACGACGCCACCGATTCCGAAGAACACGAGCAGCGGCTTGCGTCCCACCTTGTCGCTGATGAGTCCGCCGATGGGCTGCAGCAGCATCAGGAAGACGAGACCGAACAGGTTGATCCACGTGCCGGTCATGCCCCGGTCCTCGTACGCGGTCTTGACCATGGCAGGCGCGTTGACGCTGTAGGTGTAGAACGCGATGGTGCCACCGATCGTCACGCCGAAGCAGACCAGCAGCGGACGCCAGTACCGGACGAGCAGTTCCTTCATCGAGCCGGACGACGTGTCCTGCCCGGCCTTGACGGCGTCGAGCTGATCCTTCGTGAGCGACTCGTCCATGCTGCGACGCAGCCAGAACACCACGACCGCTGCGACACCACCGATGAGAAACGCGATTCGCCAACCGAACTCCTCGATCTGGTCGCGATCGAGGAAGACCTGCATCAGCAGCAGCGTCACCTGGGCGAGGACGTGCCCACCGATCAGGGTGACGTACTGGAACGACGAGAAGAATCCGCGACGCTCACGCGTCGCTGCCTCGGACATGTACGTCGCCGACGCACCGTATTCGCCGCCGGTGGCGAAGCCCTGGACGAGCCTGCACAGGACGAGGATCACCGCGGCCCAGACGCCGATGCTCTCACGTCCCGGCGTCAGAGCGATGACCAGCGAGCATGCCGCCATCAGAGAGACGCTGAACGTGAGGGCGGCGCGTCGACCGTTGCGGTCGGCGTAACGTCCGAAGAACCACGATCCGACGGGTCGCATCAGGAACGTGACCGCGAAGATCGCGTACACGTACACGGTCGAGTTCTTGTCCTCCGAGTCGAAGAACTGGCTTTCGAAGTAGCTCGCGAAGACGGTGTAGACGTAGACGTCGTACCACTCGACGAGGTTGCCCGACGACCCGCGCAGTGTGTTGAACACTGCCCGCCGGGTGGCGGCTGGGGACGAGACCGGCGGGTTCGACGGTGAACCTGCGGTCGGGGTGGCCTGGTTGGCCATGAGGCGTTCCTTCCACGTGATGCGGGTGAGAGGGTGAGTTTCCGGACGAGGCCGCTAACTCAGGTGCCACCACTGTGAACGAAGCCACAGCCTCGACGGAAATCATTCCGGCTTTCCTAACAGTCCCTTAGGAAAGTACGTCGCCGACCGGAATCTCGAGATCGATTCGCAGTCCCGACGGCTCGTTCACGCTGACCGTCGACGTTCCGCCTGCCCGCTCGACGAGTGCATGCACGATGGCAAGACCGAGACCTGTTCCCGAGCCGTGCGCGTCGGACGACCGGTAGAAGCGGCGAAACAGCATGGGCAGTTCTGTCTCCGGCACTCCCGGTCCGGTATCGGCCACCCAGATCGAGGTGCGAGAGTTGGTGGAACGGCAGCCGATCTCGACGCGCGCGCCGGCGCCGGCGTACTTCGCCGCGTTGTTCAGCAGCGCGTCGAGGATACGGACCAGGTCGTCCTCGCGGAGCGCGGCCTGGCGTGCCTCGTCGACGACGACGTGTACGTCCATGCCCGCAGAAGTCATTGTGCTCGACCAGAATTCGGCGCGATCTCTGATCACCGCTGCCGCGTCGCATTCTGCGGGGGAATCGTCGCGGTGTGCCGGCGCTTCCGCCGCGGCGAGTGCGAGAAGGTCCGCGACGATGGAATCGAGACGGTCCACTTCGAGCGTCGTCTTGCGATGGACGTCGGCCGCGGATTCCGGAATCTTCATGCCCAACAGGTCGAGCCGCATTCGCACCGCTGCCAACGGGTTTCGAAGTGCGTGCGCTGTGTCGGCGACGAGTCGACGCTGGGCCGCGGTTGCTGCCTCGACGTCGTCGGCCATGGCGTCGAAGGCCTCGGTCAGTTCGCGGACCTCCGGCGGTCCCAGGTAGTTCCCGGCACGAGATTCGGTGCGGTCACGAGGTAGGTCGAGCTGCGGTGGAAACTGTTCGACGAACTTGTCGCCGAACGAATGGACCCGAGTGGACAACTGGGTCAACGGCCGAATCACCCAGCGCGACAAAGCCGCAGCGATGGCGGTGACGGCGACGAGTACCAGCACTGCTCCCAGCGCGATGACCAGCCAGGCGCGGGCGACGTCCTTGCGTGCGGCGTCGGTGGACGCATCGATGACGACGGCGCCGTCGACCTGTGCACCCACCCCGACCGGGGCCGCGATCAACACAGAGGATCGAGACCACGGTGTCAGACTCGACGGGACGTCTCCTCGTTGATTGCGCAGTGCCCCGGTGATGGCCTCCTGTATCTCGGGGCTGCTCACGTCGAGTCCGGACGACGCACGAACTGCCCCGGTGCGGTCGACGACGGCCGCTCCTTCGTCGTAGAGATCGTGGTAACGCTCCACTGCTTCTCGCAGTCGTGGAAGCCCTGAATCACCCTCGCGTGAACTGAGATTGGCGAAGAAGGTCGCCGCCGCGTCGCGGCTCTCGCCGAACCTCTGTGCGCGTTCCTGCCCGACCAGCACTGCGAGAGGCGCGGCAAGCCCGAGGACGACGACCGTCGAGAAGATCACGAGTACCGCAAGAACACGCAGGCGCACGTCAGGTGTCCCAGCGGTAGCCGAACCCGCGGATCGTCACGATCGCGCCAGGGCGTCCGAGCTTGGAACGCAACGCCGTCATGTGGACGTCGAGCGTCCGTGAGATGGCCACGTACGCGTCGCCCCAGATGGAGTCCATCAGTTGTTCCCGGCTGACGGCTTCACCGCGCCGCGTGACGAGGTGCGCCAGGAGTTCGAATTCCTTGTTCGTCAGCGACACCGGCCGGCCGCCGACTTCGACGCCACGTCCCGCGAGATCGACGACGATGTCACCGAGAACCAGCGCGTCGGCATCGGGTTCCGTCGACGCTGCATGCTTGCGTGCTGCGACTTCGAGTCGAGCATGGAGCTCGCCCAGTCGAGCAGGCTTGACGACGTAGTCGTCGGCCCCGCCCCGCAGCGCGCGGACCACCGAGCGCTCGTCGTCGCGCGCGGTCAACACGACGACGGGCACAGCGCTCAGCGTGCGGAGCTTGCGCAAGGTCTCCAACCCGTCCATGTCCGGGAGACCGAGGTCGAGCAGTACGAGATCGACGGTGCGGTATCCGAGGAGCAGGTCCGCGCCGCGCCGCATCCGGGTCGGTGTGTGGCCGACTTCTCGCAGGGCATCGACCAGCGCGTCACCTACGCCGTCATCGTCTTCCACCACTGCGATTCGCATCGGTTTCAAACTAGCTCACGCCGAACCCGCACCGATGCAGACGTAAACGGGCATCTCGACTGCGACGTCAATGGACGGCGACCAGTTGCCGTGAAACGTCACCGAGAGGACAGTGACGACATGCTCCCTGTTCTCGATCTGTCGACCGCCGATACCGACCCCGATGCGTTTCGTGTCTCGCTCCGTGAGGCAGCGCATGAGTCGGGATTCTTCTATCTCATCGGCCATGGCGTAGGCGCCGACCGCATTCAGGAGGTGCTCGGACTGGCACGTGAGTTCTTCGCACTGCCGCAGGAAGCGAAAGACGAGATAAGTCAGCTGAAAAGCCCTCAGTTCAGGGGGTACTCGAGGTTGGGCGGTGAGTTGACCAACGGCCGCGTCGACTGGCGTGAACAGATCGACATCGGACCCGAACGAGACGTCGTCGTCGACGCGAAGGGCTACTGGAATCTGCAGGGCCCGAACCTGTGGCCGTCGGCGCTTCCGCGATTCCAGGCGGCGTTCGAGGCGTGGAACGACACGCTGTCCGACGTCGGGCTCAGGCTCCTGCGTCACTGGGCGGTGTCACTCGGTGCCGAGGAAGGGCATTTCGACGACGCTTTCGCCGATCTACCGGCGACATTGCTGAAAGTCGTTCGCTACGAGGGTACTTCGGACACGTCCCAGGGCGTCGGCGCACACAAGGACTCGGGCGTGCTCACGCTGCTGCTCGTCGAACCCCGATCCGAGGGTCTGCAGGTCGAGCTCGCACCGGGCGAATGGGTCGACGTGCCGCCGGTCGACGGCGCGTTCATCGTCAACATCGGCGAACTGCTCGAGGTGGCGACCAACGGCTACCTCCGCGCTACGCAGCACCGCGTTCGCGCGCCCCGTCCGGGTACGGACCGTCTGTCGATCCCGTACTTCCTGAACCCGGCGCTCGACGCGAAGATCGAGATCATCGAGCTCCCGTCGGACCTGGCAGCGCACTCGCGCGGCGTCGAGGCCGACCCGGACAATCCGATCTACGACACGTACGGCGAGAACGCGTGGAAATCGCGAACCAGGGCGCACCCCGATGTCGCGAAGCTGCACCACGGGATCGAACCCGCAGGTGCACCGTCGTCGTACTGAACGCGCGCCACCGTGGCCGACGGGAAGCGACTCACCTCACGGTTCGTGACGACGCCGTGACTCGAACAAGCGGGTCATCCCCATCGCCGTCGTGATCGCACCGAGCACGAGGACGAGGGCACCGGCGACGACGTTGGACCAGATCATTCCGGGTGTCGTCGACACGTCCGAGATGACCCAGGGCGAGACGATGAGCCAGATCCCGAGAATCGGCACGACGAACGACATTCCGTGTGTGCGTCCGTAAGCAGCGCCGAAAGCCAAGGCCAGGACGGCAACCGTCAGTCCGCACATGAGGTTCGACAACGTGAGGTTGTTGGCGCCGGCTATGGACGGTATCAACGCGCCCGCATTGTCGAACCCGCCGAAACCGACGATCCAGGGCGAGGCTGCCGCGTACAACCCGGACAGCATCAACAGGCCGTCGGTCACCTGTCCTGTCGGCCGTCCGAATGCTTCGTCGTAGTGATCGCGTAGCGCCGCGATGTCGGGATGATCGTGCATGGATAGATTCGTCGATGTCGACATGGATCTCATCTCCTCGAGGGGGTGGAGGGGTCGATCGACGTGGGTCGGCCCACACGTGTATCACGTACTGTCCAAGCCAACTCCCACAACGAGATTCGAGCTAGGGCCGAAGGTCCCGCCGCTCAGGGGAGGGGCGCCCACCATCGCAACGTCGTTCCGCCCGACTCGCTCGCCGGACCGATCGTCATGTCACCGCCGCATTCCTCAGCGCGGCTGCGTAGATTCCTCAATCCGCTCGCGGACACGCTGTCGGGAATGCCGCGCCCGTCGTCGGTTACGTCGATAGCGAGATCGTCGCCGACCGTGATGGTGACGGCGACCGTCTTGGCCTGCGCGTGGCGTACGCAGTTGCTGATCGCCTCTCGAAGAACGGCGAGCGCGTGCGCGGCAAGCGGAGGCTCGACGACCGACAGCGGTCCGCTCACTCGCACCGTCGTGCGCAGTCCCGAGTCGTCGACCATCTCGTCGATGATTTCGTTGAACTGTCGTCGAAGTACGTTGGCGCCATGGTCTTCCGACTGCAGATCGAAGATTGCGGACCGGATGTCCTGCACCGTGTCCTGGAGGTCGTCGATGGTCGTCGCCAGCCGGCTCTTGATCTCCGGCAGAACCGCACGCTGGGCTGTGCCCTGAAGTGACAGGCCGGCAGCGAAGATGCGTTGAATGACGTGATCGTGCAGTTCTCGCGCGATGCGGTCGCGGTCGGCGAGCACGTCGAGCTCACGAAGCTGACGAGTCGAGTCGGCGGTCTGAACCGTCAGTGCCGCTTGGTCTCCGAACGCCGTGACCAGATCGAGTTGCGTGTCGGTGAACGGCTCCGCGTCGTCGCGGCGAAGGACGACGAGTACTCCGGTCACCCGGTCCGGTGCGCGCAGTGGCGAAATCAGGGCCGGACCGTACTCGTCGGGGAGGTTGGCGGTGGCGTTGTACCTGAGTCGGCGGGTGCGGATCGGGCGGCGGGTACGAAACGATTCGCCCGACGTCGAACCGTGTACCGGCAGCAAGGTTCCGACTACGGCCTTCGGATGGGCAGCCTGCTTACCCGACACCACATGTACGACGAGTTCGGTGACGTCGTCGGCTCGCTCGTCGGGATCGTAGGGAACCGCGATGAACGCAAGATCTCCCGACGTCAGGTCCAGCGCCTTGTCGGCGACCGTTTGGAGCACGTCGTCCGGAGCCGACCCGCCGAGAAGTTCGTTCGCGATGTCCCGGGTGGCCTCGAGCCATGACTGCCGCGTGCGCGCATCCTCGTACAACCGGGCATTCTCGATGGCGGTACCGGCGGCCGAGGCGAGGGCCTGCACGACGGCTTCGTCGTCGTCGGTGAACTCTCGGCCACCGTTCTTCTCCGTCAGATAGAGATTGCCGTACACCTCGCCCCGAATACGAATGGGCACACCGAGAAACGACGTCATGGGTGGATGGTGCGGCGGGAAGCCGATCGACGACGGGTGTGCTGCCAGATTGCTCAGACGAATCGACTTCGGTTCGTCGATCAGTAGACCGAGCACACCTCCTCCGGTCGGCAGAGGTCCGATTCTTGCTGCAGTCTCGTCGTCGATGCCGTGGAAGATGAAGGAACTGAGTTCGTGATTTTCCCCGCGAACTCCGAGAGCCCCGTACCGCGCATCTGCCAACTCGATCGCCGACGCGACGATGGAGCGCAACGTCGAGTCGAGATCGAGGCTCGCCGAAATGGCCAGCATGGACCGCAGCAGACCGTCGAACTGCTCACGAGCCTGCGTGATCTTGCCGATGTGGTCACCAAGTTCGCCCAGGAGCTCATGCAGACGCATCTGCGAGAGTGTGTCTTGCAGATCCTGAGCAGCCACCTGCCGGTCGGCACCCCCTGTACCCGCCATCGCTTCAGTATGCGCGTGAAGAATGGACGGTGGAACGGCGTCGGAAATGAATTCGAGAGATCAGTCGTGCAATTTCGACGCATAGACTGCTGCCTGCGTTCTTCTCTCCATTCCGAGTTTGGCGAGCAGTCGTGAAACGTAATTCTTGACAGTTTTTTCCGCGAGAAACATACGCTCGGCAATTTGGCGATTGGTCAGGCCTTCACCGAGCAACCCCAGCAGAGTTCGCTCGCGGTCGGTCAGATCTGCCAGTGGTCCTTGCCCCTCGTCGGTCGATCGCAGCTTCTCCATCAACACCGCGGCGGCTCGATTGTCGAGCAGCGACTTGCCCATTCCGACGTCCTTGATCGCCGACGTCAGATCCATCCCTTTGATGTCCTTGACGACGTATCCCTTGGCGCCGGCGAGTATCGCGTCGAGCATGGCCTGGTCCTCGGTGAACGACGTCAATATCAGACAGTTCAGACCCGGCATCGTCGACATCAGCTCGCGGCACAGCTCGACGCCGTTACCGTCGGGCAGTTGGACGTCGAGTACAGCGACATCGGGGCGCAATGCCGGGATGCGGGCCAGCGCATTGCTCATCGAACCGGCCTCACCGGTGACGGTCAGCTCGGGGTCCGAATCGATGAGGTCGATGAGACCACGACGAACGATCTCATGGTCGTCGACCAGGAATACAGAGATCACGGCTGCTCCTGAAGATTCACCTGTGGAGGAAAGCATACTGACGTACCCGGCGGTGCACGCTGGAACAAGTCCCCGAATTCGATGACGATGGCCCCTGTCGAGGTCTCCGGGCCGCGTCGACAGTGGAGAAGTCGGCGGCGCCCCGTCGCGCCGATTCGGCTGTCGTGTCGATTCGAGGAGGTCGCCAGTGAACGTCGGACCCGATGCGGCCGTGGTCGCGATGCTCGTCGAACTCGCGTGCCGCGCACCCTCGGTACACAACAGTCAGCCATGGACGTGGAAGTACTCGAACGGGTGCCTCGATCTCTACTCCGACCGAACCAGGTTGTTGGACGTGATCGATCCCATGGGTCGGCAGATGCTGATCAGTTGCGGTGCGGCGCTCGATCATCTGCAGAAGGCCGCCGAAGCATCGAGGTGGACGGCGGAGATCGAGACGTTCCCGACACCCGGTGGTTCGCGTCATCTCGCGCGTGTTCGTTTCGTGCCGGGCGCTCGTCCTCGTTCGCACGAGTTCGACCTCTTGACGGCGATCAATCGGCGTTACACGGACCGTCGACCGTTCGGCGCGGTGCGTCGGGATCTGGTCGTCGGCGCGGAGATGCGTCGCGCAGCCGACGTCAACCAGACGATTCTGACCGCGTTGACCGATGGTGCAAGGCAGGTTCTCGAAGAGGCGTCCAAGACCAGCGCGAACACGAGGAAGTACGACGCGACGTATCAGGCCGAACTGAAGTGGTGGTCCGGTCACTCGTTCGACGTGGACGGTGTTCCGCCCCATGCTCTTTCGGACCGCGCGACGGCGACCGCCGTGCAGATGGGCCGCGACTTCCCGGTTCGCGACGGCGGTGACCAGGTCCCGCCCGAGGACGCGTCGACCGTCTTGTTGATGGCGACCAGGGGCGACGAACCCCTCGATTGGCTGCGGTGCGGACGAGCTCTGTCCGCGGTGCTTCTCGAGGCGACCGTGCGTGGATTCGCGACGTGCCCCCTCACGCATCTGACGGAACAATCCACCAGTAGAGCGATCGTTGCGTCGCTCGCGCCGCACGGCGGAATTCCGCAGGTCCTCGTTCGCATCGGCACCCCTACGGCGGGAACGCCTGTGATCCGTACGCCGCGACAGAAGGTGTCGTCGGTTCTGTCGATCGAGGGGCCCCGTCAGCGGGTGTCCCGTCCGACTCACCGTTAGTGGGCGTGGTGCAGGGAGGCGACAGGGACGACGATCGTGGGCACCGAAGAATGATGCAACACAGCGCGACTCGTGGATCCGGTGAAAACGGAGGCCATGGCGCCCCGGCTCGGTGACCCGACGACGATCAATTGCGCGTGCCCCGATTCCTCGATGATCGCATGCGGCGCCTTGTCCGTGACGACGGCAGGCGATACCAGGACCGACGGGTAGCGTTCCGACCACGGCGCCGTGACCTCGGTGAGCCACGACTCCACCGGCGGACCGGGATCCAGGCGGTATTCGGTGTCGGCACGCGCATGGACGACTCTCAGGCCGACGCCGCGGCGCGACGCCTGATCGAACGCGACCGCCAGGATCGCGTCGTTGTTCACGGAGATGTCCAGGCCCACCACCACGGGGAGGTTCGCCGAGTCGAGTTTCGTCTGCCGATACCCCTCCGGAACGCGAACGACAGGGCAGTGTGCGTGTGCGGCAACGTGATCGCACACGGAACCGAGTACGCCGCGGGCGAGGCTGCCGGCACCCCTCGAGCCGGCCGCCTTCGACCCGACGACGACCATCCACGCGTCGCGCGCGTATTCGGTCAGAACGTCCGCCGGACGTCCCGCGGCGAGCACTTTCTCGATCGAAAGCGACTCGCCTGCAACGCTCTCCGCGGCGATGCGGCTTCGTTCCAGAGTGGAACGTGCGCGGGATCGTGCGCTCGACACACGGCCGCCGCGCAAGTTGATCGCATCGGAGAACGATCCTTCGATTCCCGGGTCGGCGTGCACCAACACCAGCGTGCCGCCGCGCGACGCCGAGTCCGCTGCAGCCCACCGCACTGCACCGAGACTCGCCGGAGAATCGTCGACACCGACAACAGTCGCGTTCTCTTCCGCGGTGCTCCCGTGTGTCATGGATTCATCCTGAGGCCACGCTCGCCCGGCGCGATAGGGACTTCCGTCCCACCGTTCGGGACGAAAGAGCCCATCGAGCTTTTCCGAACCGACCATTTCCGCCCGACATTTCATTATGATCGAGCCGCTCGGTAGCGGCGTGAGATTCGGTAAGGGGAAGCCATGCGGCGTCGTTCGAAATGGATCGTGTCGGCAGTGTCGCTCGTCCTGGTCGCCGCGACTGGGTGCAGCTCGTCGTCGGAATCCGATGACAGCGGCGGCAATTCGGCGGCCGAATCCTCGACCACCGAGTCCTCGACGGCGGAAGCCGAGCCGTCCTACGTCGCAGAAGTGCAGGTGAGTATCGACAAGGCGATGACCGACAACGTCATCCCCGACGCCGTCGTGACCATCGAGTCGCCGACGCAAGGAAATTGGACGGGTACGTTCGGAACACAGGTCATCGGTGAAGATCGCCCGATCACGGCGGACGAGTACTTCCGGTTCGGAAGCAACACCAAGACCATGACGTCGACGGTCATTCTTCAACTCGCGCAGGAGGGAAAACTCGCACTCGACGACCCCATTGCCAAGTACGTGGAGAACGTCCCGAACGGTGACCGCATCACCATCGCGCAGTTGTCCGAGATGCGCAGCGGACTGTACAGCTACAGTTTCGATCCCGCGTTCAACGCGACGCTCGACAACGATCCGCAGAAAGCGTGGACGCCGGACGAGTTGCTCGCGATCGCGTACTCGCATCCGGTGAACTTCGAACCGGGTGCCGAGTTCGAATACAGCAACACCAATATCGTCCTTCTCGGTCTCGTCATCGAGAAGCTGACCGACATGACGGCTGCAGAAGCGTTGCAGCAGAGGATCTTCGAACCACTCGGCATGAGTCACACGTCTCTTCCCGTCGCCACGGATTCGTCGATACCCGATCCGCACCCGCAGGGGTATTCGTTCGGCACCAACGTGTCCACGATCGACACGTTCGAGCTGCCCGAACCACAGCGAACGGAAGCTCTGGAGGGAACACTGAAACCGAACGACGAGACGGACATGAACCCGTCGTGGACCTGGACGGCGGGCGGCGCGATCTCCACGGTCGGCGACATGGTCACGTACACCAAAGCTCTCGTCGACGGCGGTCTGCTGAACGACGACATGCAGAAGACGAGGTTGGACAGCATTCAGCCCATCGAGCCGCAAGCCCCGGAAACCGCCGGATACGGATTGGGCATCGCAAGATTCGGCCCTGCGTTGCTCGGCCACGACGGGCAGATTCCAGGTTTCATGACGGTCGCCGTCAACGACCCGAACTCGGATCTGACCATCGTCATCGCTACCAACCTCGCGACCGTCCCGACAGGGGAGGGGTCGGCTCTCGTGTTGCTGAAAGCGATCATCCCGACGTTCTACGGTGAGGGAGCAGTCACCGGCGGCAACCCGGCGAGTGTTCCCGAGCGCACGGACGATCAGACGCCCTCGTCCAGCACCGAAGCGCCGAGCACGTCACCGTCGACCCCGGCAGTGCCGACGCCTACTCCGTGACCTCGTCGCCGATCGGCATTCGGCCCACGCCCCAGCTGCGTTCGATGTAGCCGACGACGGACTCGATGTCGGCTGCGGGAACACTGTCGGGCTCGCCGTTCTCGAGCGGATCGGTGTGGAAGATGTAGAGCCGGGAGGCGAACTGCTCGAACGGAAGTGAACCTTCGCCGGGGCGCTCGCCGTTCCCGGCCGTTCCGACCACGACGCCGTCGCCCCAGTCCTGGCCGCTGTCGTTGTTGGGATTGAAGAAGTAGACACGCATGACGGCATCGGGATCGAGCGCGACGCGCAGGATCGTGATGGCATGCCAGCCGACGTAGCGCCCCGCGGTGTCGGTGACCGCGATACCTGCCGGCTGTGGGTGGATCAGACGCTGCCCGCCGTTGTAGTCCAGGTGGTACGACGCGTAGAACCGCCGCAGGAAATCCTCGACGTCGATCAGATTGCCGGTCGCCACGTCCACGTCGATGTGGAAACCGCGCGCCGACCACCACCCGTGGAACTCGGGATTGATCCAGCGATGAGGGTCGCCCGGCCGGTCCGCGCACCGTCGGCCCATCTCTGCATAGATCCGGTCCAGGTGAGGCACCAACAGTTGGGACACGGGGTCGAGGTCGACCGGTGACGTCGTCGCGACTCCACCTTCGCTGTCCTTGGAGGAGAGCGGTCGGCCCTCGAAGTGCATGACGATCTCGTCGTCGCGTGCAGCCCAGACGACCATCTGCAGCAGGTAGTCGGGGTCGTTGTACGCCCACATCGACAGGGCGCGTGCCGACTGGCACGTCGGATTGTCACCCTGACCGATGCCGAGCGGCTGGCCCAGCATCGACAGCAACCCGCCGAGCAGTCGCGACTCCGGCTCCGGCGTCGGGCCGAAGACGTCGACGAGACGCTGTCGAACGTCGGGCGCGAGTTTCAAGGCCAGCTGACGCCACAGCGACGGGACGACCGGCGGCGCGTGGAGGATGCCGCGGTCGAGCATCAGTGCGATTCCGTAGAGGCATTGCGCAGTCTCGGGGTGGACGGCCTCGACGACGAGGGCGTGGATCAGATCCTGATATCGCTGCAGGCAGGTTCGACCGGTCTCCGAGACGCCGAGGGCCTCGGCGAGAAGATACGGATTGTGTTCGATCAGAAAGCGCGTCAGCGTCGCGTGGTACGGCGACACGAGACCCGTGTCGTGCATTGCTCGTGCGAATCCACGCGCCTCGAATTCGAGGCCTTCGGCGTCCATCGCACCCAGACGGGAGCGGTAGACGTCGACGCCCGGATCCTCGCGGCACGCCTCGGTCGGGCCGAACAGAGCCGAGATCAATCGGTCGAGTCCCTGGCCCGCTGCGTTCAATTCGACGTCGGGATCCTCGCGGTAGACCGCGATCCGAGTGACCATCGCCTTGACGTGATCGACCTGAATAGGCCTCTGGCGCAACATGCGCCAGATCTCCTCGGTGAGCTCACCCAGCACACTCTCGTAGCCGATCTGGTCTGCCACGTACCCGAACAGGTCGCGGATCAGATGTGCGACGCGTCCGAGCCGGACTCGCTCTGCCTCGGACGGCGGTGAGAACAGCACGTCGAGATTCATCGCAAGGATTTGCGACAGAAAGCGTTTCGCATCCTCGGCCGTGATCGCAGGATGCTCGTAGTCGCCGGCGGCGATGGCGACCAACCGGAGTTCGCTGGCCGCTTCCAGGACCACCGTGTCGACGACGCCACTGCGCAGACTCGGTCCGACGTATGCGGGAACCAGGATGTCGGGCTGCGCCCAGTCCGTTCCGAGGAACAGCCCGGCGTCCTCGAGACCGGCGGCACGCTCGCGCACCGCGGCGCACCCACCCGGCTGCATCAGGACCCGATGCAGGGCGTCGAGGACCCGGCGCACCTTCGTGGCCTTGGAGAAGTCGGGCGCGGCTGCCATCGTCTCGGTCGCGTGATCGAGTTGAGCGACGCGTGACAGCAATGCCTGGTCGACGGGGGGATCCATCGTCTGCGATGGACCTTGCTCGGCGTTCCCGAAATCCTGCCTCACACGTAGAAGTCCAGTTCTTCCTGATGTTTCAGTAGGTCGCGCATCCGGTACGGGTCGTCGCCGAAGAAGTACAGCAGACCCCAGTGCGTGCCGAAGGCCGTCCGCTTGGTGACGGTCTCCTCGACCGGCGCCGACAGATCGTTCGTCTCGTAGTAGTCGTGTTCGGCTGTCTCCGTGGGGATTTCCAGCTGGCTGACGACGCGTCTACGCGGATAGACACCGAAACATCCGGCATGACCCGTCGCGTCGACGACCTCCTTCGGGAAGAAGGCGTCGATTTCCTCCTCGGTGGTCTTCGGGTCGAACGCCAGCGCGAGGCCCTGGTACGCGTTGAATCCGTATGCCCGCTCGAGGAGTTCGAAAACCTTGAAACCCGGTGGCCGATAGGCGACTTCACCGAAGTACATCTCACCGTCACTCGTGACGAAGTACTCGGGATGGATGAATCCGAACTCGATGTCGAACGTCTTGATGAGCTTCTCGATCTGAGCGGTGATCTGCGGCCGGTACTGCTCGAGCTCCGGTGTCGCGGGCACGAACACCGAGTAACCGAGCGTCACGTACTCGGAGATGTTGAGGAACTTGATCTTTCCGTCGTGGATCCACGCTTCCACCGCGAACTCCCACCCGTCGAGGTGGGATTCCATCAGCACCGGAAACTCCTCGTCCGGGATCGCGTCGACGTCGTCGGGCGTCCTGACGACGCGGTGCCCGAGGCACCCCGCCTTGTCGAAGGCCTTCAAGTGGATGGGGTCGTTGGGATCGCCGTCGAGTTTGAGCAGTGTCTGGTTGACCCGTCGGAGGAATCGGATGACGTCCTCGCGGTCGTGCGCTTCCTCGAAGATGCCGACGCGAATGCCGCCCAGCTGAGCGCGGCGCTTCATCAGCGACTTGTCGCGCAACAACATGGCCTGGCCGAACAATCGGGGGTTGCCGAGGAGCACGGAGTTGATCGCACCCGCCCATTCGACGGTCTCCTCGTAGAGCGGGATCGCGACGTCGACTCCCTTGTCCTGCAGTGTCTCGGCGATCTCCAGGGAGCGGTCGTTGAGCCGCTCGAAGTTCCACGGAATGTACGGGATGTCGTGCTCGGTGCAGTATTCCTCGGCCCATTCGGGGGCGACGACGACGTATCGCCGGTCGAAGGCGTCGAGCGCCTCGACCGCAGCCAGACTCCAGCCCAGTAGTGCGACGTAGCCCTTCTCCGGATTCTTCTCCAGGCGGGTGGGCTGCGGCATACGAGGTCCTTTCCGTCGGCGAAATCGAGTCAGGTCAGTCCGACCCACCGTACATAGCGGTGCTCGTCGTGCCGAGAGCCCTATGCTGTGTCGATGCCGAGAACGAGCGCGGGACTGTTGCCGTTCCGGCGGCGTGGCGACGTCGTCGAGGTCCTGATAGCGCATCCCGGCGGGCCGTTCTGGGCGCGCAAGGACGACGGGGCGTGGTCGGTCGTCAAAGGTGAGTACACGGACGAGGAACCGCTGGTCGCAGCGAAGCGGGAGTTCGTGGAGGAAACCGGCCTCGCGGTGCCCGTCGGGGAGTTCGTGCCGTTGCCCGAGGTGCGGCAGCGGGGCGGAAAGGTGGTGACGGTCTTCGCGATCGAAGCGGACATCGACGTCACCGACGCGGTGAGCAACACCTTCGAGATGGAGTGGCCACCGAAGTCGGGGAAGATGCAGTCGTTTCCCGAGATCGACCGCATCGAGTGGTTCGCGCTCGCGGACGCGCGGGTCAAGCTGCTCGCCGCGCAGACTGTCCTGCTCGACGTGCACTTCCCACCCGTGCGCGGATAGTTGCAACCGGCTCAAACTATCCGCGCACGGGTGCGGAGCGCATGAGGTTAGCCTTACCGAGTGAAACGCGCATTGATTGCCCTTCTCCCCCTGTTCGTCGTGGCTGCGTGCAGTTCTGGCACCCAGCAGTCCTCCTCCGGTCCGGGTAACTCCGACGTGGCGACCGGCGGTGAGCAGTTCTCCACCGCCGACGAGGAAACCGCTCGACTCGGCACCGACGCGGAGCCGGGCCAGTTCCCGCGGACCGTCACCCATGCATCGGGCGAGACCGTCATCGAGTCCAAGCCGGAACGAGTGGTGGTTCTCGACACTGGTGAACTCGACGACGTGCTGAGTCTCGGCATCACTCCCGTCGGCATGGTCGTCCCGGAGGGCGACGGACAACCGTCGTACTTGCAGGACAAGCTGGACGGCATCGCCGAGGTCGGCGCCATCGGTACCCCCGACGTCGAGGCCGTCGCCGCGCTGAAGCCGGATTTGATTCTCGGCAGCAAGTTGCGCGTCGACAAGTTGTACGACCAGCTCTCTGCGATCGCGCCGACCGTCTTCAGCATCCGGCCCGGCTTTCCGTGGAAGGAGAACTTCCTGCTCGTCGGGGACGCTCTCGGCGAGGAAGACCGGGCTGTGCAGGTGCTCAACGACTATCAAGCGAAAGCCGACGAGGTCCGTGCCTCGCTCGACGGGGCACCGACGATTTCGATGGTCCGCTTCCTGCCCGGCAAGATTCGGTTGTACGGCAACCTCTCGTTCATCGGGGTCATTTTGAAGGATGTCGGACTTCCGCGACCTGCGATCCAGGACATCGACGAACTCGCCGTCGAGACCTCGCCGGAGAACATCGTCGACGCCGACGGTGACCGCATCTTCTACTCCAGCTACGGCAGCCCGAGCGCGACCGATCAGTCGACGGTCGTCGGCAGCCCTCTGTGGGCCACCATTCCGGCCGTCGCCGCGGGCAGAGCACAGGAAGTCAGCGACGAGCTGTGGTTCCTCGCCCTCGGGCCGACCGGCGCGATGCTGGTGCTCGACGATCTGCAAATGCGCTTGGCGCCCGTGCGCGAATAGTTGCAACCGGCTCCTACTATCCGCACGGGTGCGGAGCGCCTTGACGAGGTGCGCTCGACCGTGCGAACCTGAGCGCACAGTCCGACCGAGCGATCGCTCGGTGCGTAACGAGCCCGAGGAGCACATTCGTGTCCATCGATCTGACGTACTCGCCCGAAGTCCAGACATTGATCGACAAGACACGAACCTTCGTGCGCGGCGAAGTGCTGCCCATCGAGGACAAGTTCTTCGGAAACATCGCCGACGCAGGCGGCGACGAGCTGCGCGTCCAGATGCAGCAGGCAGCGAAGGACGCCGGGGTGTTCGCCCCGCATGCGCCCGTCGAGTACGGCGGCGCCGGGCTGAACATGAGCGATCGGGCACCGCTCTTCGAGGAGGGCGGGTACTCGCTGTTCGGTCCCGTCGCGCTGAACATCGGCGCCCCGGACGAGGGCAACGTCCACATGCTCGCGCACATCGCCTCGGCCGCACAGAAGGAGCAGTTCCTCGCACCGCTCGCGGCGGGTGACATGCGCTCGGCCTTCGCCATGACAGAGCCAGCCCCGGGTGCGGGATCGGACCCGTCCGCGCTCACGACCGCTGCGGTCAAGGTCGACGGCGGCTGGAAGATCGACGGCCACAAGTGGTTCATCACCGGTGCCGACGGCGCCGGCTTCTTCATCATCATGGCCCGGACCGCGGGCAAGCCCGGTGATCGCGGCGGTGCGACGATGTTCCTCGCGCCCGCGGACACCGAGGGCATCAAGGTCGGCCGCCATATCGGCACCCTCGACAAGGCCATGATCGGTGGTCATTGCGAGGTGTACTTCGACAACGTCTTCGTGCCGGACGAGAACGTTCTCGGCGCCGTCGACGAGGGGTTCGCCTACGCGCAGGTGCGTCTCGGCCCGGCGCGCATGACGCATGTGATGCGGTGGCTCGGTGCGTCGCGTCGGGCGCACGATATCGCCGTCGCGCACGTCGCACAACGCGAGGGATTCGGATCCAAGCTCGGTGACCTCGGCATGATCCAGAAGATGGTGGCCGACAACGAAATCGACATCGCCGCCACGCGCGCACTGTTGGTCCAGGCGTGCTTCGCGCTGGACCAGGGCTCGCATGCGGGCAACGAGACGTCCATCGCGAAAACGTTCGCAGCAGAAGCGATCTTCCGCATCGTCGACCGCAGCATTCAGATGTGCGGTGGACTCGGCGTGTCCGATGACCTTCCGCTCGCGCGTCTGTCGCGCGAAGTGCGTCCGTTCCGCGTGTACGACGGCCCGTCCGAGGTTCATCGCTGGGCCATCGCCAAGCGCGTCGTCGGTGCCGCCAAGAAGGCTGCGCGATGACCGAGCTTCCCGGAATGGACGTTCCGGCCCTGGCGAAGTTCCTGATCGACAACGGAATTCAGCTCGTCGGTGACCTGCAGGTCGAGTTGATCAGCGGTGGCCGATCGAACCTGACGTTCAAGGCGTTCGACGAGAAATCCGCGTGGGTCGTTCGCCGACCGCCGACGAGTGGTCTGACACCGTCGGCGCACGACATGGCCCGTGAGTGGTCCGTCATGAGTGGCCTGCAGACGACCGATGTGCCGGTTCCTGTCACCGTCGCGTTCGACCCCGAAGGCACGGCACTCGGTGCGCCGACGACCGTCGTCGAATTCGACCCGGGCCGCGTGATCCGAACGCGGGAGGACCTCGAAAGCCTGTCCGACGACGAGATCGCATCCAACACATCCGAACTCGTCCGTGTCCTCGCCTCGTTGCATCGCGTCGACTACGCGTCGGTCGGTCTCGGGAGCTTCGGCAAGCCCGACGGTTTCGTCGCCCGACAGGTCAAGACCTGGGCGCGCCAGTGGGAGCAGGTGAAGACCAGGGACCTGCCCGACGTCGAAAAGCTGCGGGACAAACTGCAGGCTGCAGTCCCGGAAAGTCGAGCCGCGTCGATCGTGCACGGTGATTACCGGGTCGACAACGTCATCCTCGAGGCCGGCGATCCGGGTTCGGTTGCGGCCGTTGTCGACTGGGAGCTGTCGACGCTGGGTGATCCGCTCACCGACGTCGCGCTGATGTGTGTGTATCGACAGCCGTTCTTCGACGCGTTGCTCGGCTCGGGCGCGGCGTGGACGAGCGACAGGTACCCGTCGGCAGATGCACTCGCCGAGATGTACAGCCGCGAAGCCGACGCCGAGTTGTCCGACTGGAACTTCTACATCGCGCTCGCCAACTTCAAGCTCGGTGTCATCGGTGAGGGCATCTCGCACCGCGCGCGGGCGGGGTCGGATGCAGGATCGGGTGCCGAGCGTGCAGCCGAGGCGACGCACGAGTTCATGGCCGCGGGCCTACGAGCGATGGAGGGTAAGCAATGAAAACCGCACTGGTGACGGGTGGTTCGCGCGGAATCGGTCTCGGAATCGCGACGCGTCTCGCCGAACTCGGGTACGGACTGACCATCTCTGCGCGCAACGAGGGCGCTCTGGAAGCATCGGCGAAAAGCCTCGTTGCCGCGGGCGCACCCGATGTCGCCACTGTCGCAGTCGATCTCGCCGATCGCGATGCGGCCGACACGATCGTGGACGCGCACAAGTCGCGCTTCGGGTCGATGAACGCCCTCGTGTTGAACGCGGGCGTCGGAACGGCAGGTTCGATCGCCGACTACCCGATGCGCCGATTCGACAAGACACTCGACGTCAACTTCCGCGCCCCCTTCCAGATCCTGCAGACGTCGATGCCGCTTCTACGGCAAGTCGCGCAGGAGGGCCAGGAGCGAGGCGCGAAAGTCGTTGCGCTGGCGTCGCTTGCGGGCGTCTACTCCGAAGCCGGGCTCGCGGTCTACGGTGCGACGAAGGCGGCCATGCTGTCGCTCGTCGACACCCTCAACGCCGAGGAGAGTGGCAACGGCATCACCGGAACTGCCATCGCACCCGGATACGTCGACACCGACATGAGCGACTGGACCAAGGACAAGATCCCGGCCGAGTCCATGATTCGCGTCGGCGACATCGTGGAACTGGCCACCAGTGTGCTGAACCTGTCCTCGCGCGCAGTGGTACCGCGCATCGTCGTCACGAGGGCAGGGGCTGGGTTGGGGGCCTAGGACTTCTGGCATCGATGGCCCGTGGCAGCTGTCCATCGGCTGCCGCGGACCACCGACGCTGCCGGAGAATCCTCTACCACTCCGCAATCGCAGGCACGACGCGCTTGCCCAGAATCTCGAGCGGCGTGATGGTCGAAACCTGCGGCACCCACCCGTGCACATGGGTGATGCCGAGCTTCGCGAGTCCCTCCAGCTGGCCGAGCAGCTCGTCGACCTTCTCGCCGTCGGCACCCGGGTCGAGGGGGAACATGACGGTCTTCTCGATGGCGTCGTAGTCGGTGCCGACGGCGTCGCAGTGCCCCTTCAGGACCTCGAGCTTGTGCGCGACCTCGGGACCGCCGAACAGGTTGCACGCCTGGGCGTACTGCGCGACGAGCCGAAGTGTCTTCTTCTCGCCGCCGCCACCGATCAGGATCGGTGGGTGCGGACGACGCAGCGGCTGCGGCACGTTCATCGTGCGGCCGAGTGTGTAGTGCTTGCCTTCGAACGGGCCGTCGTCGTCGCTCCACATCTGCAGGCAGATCCGCAGCGTCTCCTCGAGACGCTCGAACCGTTCGGCCGTCGGCGGGAAGTGGAGGCCGAGGCCGACGCTCTCGTCCTCGTTCCACGCCGCGCCTATGCCCAGGTAGGCCCGACCCTTCGACAGGACGTCGAGAGTCGTGACGGCTTTGGCGAGCAGGCCGGGCTCGCGGTAGACGGTTGCGGTGACCCAGGCCAGCAGATCGACCTTCGTGGTGACGGCCGCGAGGTATCCGAGGGTGGTGTACGCCTCCAGCATGTCGGTGTCGATCGGTCCCACGGGCTCGATCTGCCAGAGATGGTCCATGACGCTGATCTTGGCGAACCCCACGTCCTCGGCGGTGGTGGCGATGCGGGACAGGTCGTCGGCAAGTGCGGGCGGGCCACCCGGAAAGGTGAAATCGGCGATGTGCAGTCCAAGTTCCATACCTTCACGGTAAGGGCGCTGCGCCCGCGTATTCAGGGATCGGCAGTACTACCTTGAATCGTCGACGACGTGCATCCTCGGGGCGCGAGAAACCGTCGAAGAAGCCCGTTCCCGACGCCGTATCCCACGAACGAGTCGGTTTCTCGGCGCGAGTCGCAGCGTGACTGCGCCCGCGTGCACATCCTGTGTAACACTCCCGTCAGCGCGGTCGACGGAACCGCCCTTCCTGGTGGGGGATTCATGCTCTGGTGGCGACGCGTCGTGGCCGTGTGCGGTGCCGTACTCGTGGTGACCGCCATGTCGGCGGGTGTCTCCGGGGCCCAGCCGGAGAGCAGGGTGTCGACGCTGTCGGTGTACTCGCCCAGCATGGGCCGAGACATCGCCGTCCAAGTATTGACGCCTGCCGTCGACCGAGGCCCTCGGCCCACGTTGTACATGCTGAGCGGTGTGGGTGAGGAGGATCCGTCGAACAGTATGTGGCTTCGAAAAGGCGGTGCCGCGGAGTTCTTCCGCGACAAGAACGTCACCGTCGTCCTACCGCTCGCGGGCCCAGGCAGTTTCTACGCCGACTGGCAGCGTGACGACCCGACACTCGGACGGAACAGGTGGGAGACGTTCCTGACGCAGGAGTTGCCTCCCGTGATAGACGCCCGGTTCGACGGCAACGGACGCAACGCAATCGCCGGTCTGTCGATGGGCGCGCAGTCGGCGATGATGCTGGCGTCGCGAAACCCCCAGCTGTACTCCGCTGTCGCTGCCTACAGCGGGTGTTTCGAGTCGGCCGACATCGTCGGTCAGGGGCACATGCGGGCGATCGTGTCTGCGTTCGGAGGCAATGCCGACAACATGTTCGGTGGGCCACTCGACCCGGCTTGGGCTCAGCACGACGTGCTCGCTCGGGCCGAGAATCTGCGCGGCACAGCGATCTACGTGTCCGTCGGGTCGGGAGCGCCCGGTGTCCACGAGCGTTTCGAGACGGTCGCCGACTGGGACATCGTGCTCGTCGGGGGCGCTATCGAGGTGGGCGCGAATCACTGCACGCGCAGTCTGCAGAGCCGGCTCGGGCAGCTTTCGATCCCGGTGACCTTCGACTTCGAGGACACCGGCACGCACTCGTGGGCGTACTGGGTCGATCAGCTGCCGAAGAGTTGGCCGACGCTGTCCGCCGGACTGGGATTGTGACGAGCCAGTAGTCGTAACGACTGCGTGCAGTGACGCGCGACCTCCATTGCACCCACGTCGCGATGGGGAGTTCCTCCATAGCGGATGGGGCGGGGCGTGAATAACGTGTCCCAGGTCACTATCCCCGTCGCTCACGGAAGTCGAGTTCATGTCTGCAGAAGTACTGAAGCCCGAGATCGAATCTCGGGTCGTGAAGAAGGTCGCTCGACGCATCATCCCGTTCCTGGGGCTTGCCTACTTCGTCAACTACCTCGACCGCACGAACATCGGTCTCGCGAAACTGACGATGAGCGACGAACTGGGACTGACCGAGACGATGTTCGGCTTGGCGTCGGGCCTGTTCTTCATCGGCTACCTGCTGTTCGAGGTGCCGAGCAACCTGGCATTGCACAAGTTCGGCGCCAGACGGTGGATCGCACGAATCATGTTGACCTGGGGCGTGATCGCCGCAGCGATGGCGTTCGTTCCGACCGCGGAATGGCTCTACGGCCTTCGCATACTTCTGGGAATCGCCGAAGCCGGATTCTTCCCCGGAGTTCTGCTGTACATGACGATGTGGTTCCCACGCGCGTACCGAGTGCGGCTCATGGGCTTGTTCCTGTTGGCGCTTCCCGTTTCGTCGGCCCTCGGTGCACCCCTGTCGAGTGCGATCATCCAGTACTGGGACGGGCTGTTCGGACTGTCCGGCTGGCGCGTGATGTTCCTCGTCGAAGGCCTCCCCGCGGTGCTGCTCGCCGTCGTCACATGGTTCTATCTGACCGACCGGCCGTCGCAGGCGACCTGGCTCGACGACGACGAAAAGGCGTGGCTGACGGCCGAACTGGAGTCCGAGGATTCCGAAAAGGTCGGTCATGTCTCCGGCTCCGTGCGACGCGCACTCACCGATGCGCGGGTCTGGGTGCTCGGCCTCGTGTACTTCGGCATCACCTACGGGCTGTACTCCCTGAGCTTCTTCCTGCCGAGCATCGTCGCCGGATTCAAGAAGACATTCGACACCGATTTCTCGCTCGTCACGACCGGACTGATCGTCGCGGTGCCGTTCGCCGTCGGTGCCGTCGCGATGGTGTTCTGGAGTCGGCACTCCGACCGAACCGGTGAACGAATCTGGCATGTCGCCATCCCGACACTGATCGGCGCGGTGTCCATTCCGTTTGCGCTGTACATGGATTCCCCGTTCACGACGATGCTCGCGGTCACGGTGAACGCAGTCGGAGTGTTCTGTGCACTTCCGGTTTTCTGGTACCTCCCCAGTACGTTCCTGACGGGCGCGGGGGCAGCCGCAGGCATCGCGATCGTGAACTCGGTGGGCAACATGTCGGGCTTCGGCGCACCGTATGTCACCGGTTGGTTGTTCGACGCCACCGGCAACGCCAGAGCGGGCTTGTGGGTGGTCGGTGGGGTCATGCTTCTGGCTGTCGTGTTGGTGGTCGTACTTCGCTCTCGCGTGGGTGCCGCTGCTAGCGGAGACGAGACGCCGGAAATGAATCATCGAGCGCAGAATCAACACTGATCGACGCCCTGAACCGTGCACGCTGCTCAGTCGAGGATGCATCTATTGCGCGCCGTGTTCGAAACTGATTGTGTTCCAGGTAACAGTGCAACCTGTACGGAGGCCGACATGGATACTGCATTCTCTCGAAACGACAACGACGAACTCATACAGGTCATCACCCCTGACGGTCAGCGCGCCGAGCCGACGGAGTACAGCGAACTGGTCGCCGACATCACGGTCGACAAGCTGCAGGATCTCTACGAAGATCTGGTCGTCGTACGGCGCATCGACGCGGAGGCAACGGCGCTCCAGCGCCAGGGCGAGCTGGGCCTGTGGGCACCGCTCCTCGGACAGGAGGCGGCGCAAGTGGGCTCCGCTCGTGCGCTGCATCGTGACGACTTCGTGTTCGCCAGTTACCGCGAGCACGGCGTCGCCTACTGCCGGGGCGTCGACCCGACGGAGATGCTGCGATTCTGGCGTGGATCGACGCAATCCGGCTGGAACCCGTACGAGTACAACATGACAACGCCTGCGATCATCGTCGGAGCGCAAGCGCTGCACGCAACGGGATACGGCCTCGGAATGAAGTTCGACGGGGCCGAGGGCGCTGCCATCACCTACTTCGGCGACGGCGCGACGAGCCAGGGTGACATTTCCGAAGGCCTTGGATTCGCAGCAAGTTTCGCGGCTCCGGTCGTGTTCTTCTGCCAGAACAACCAGTGGGCGATCTCCGAGCCGGTGACGGTGCAGACGCACGGGTCGATCGCCGAAAGAGGCCGCGGCTTCGGCATTCCCGCGCTCCGCGTCGACGGCAACGACGTGCTCGCGGTACTCGCGGCGACGAGAACGGCGTTGTCACGGGCGCGGGAGGGGAGCGGTCCGACGTTGATCGAGGCCGTGACGTACCGGATGGGCCCGCACACGACGTCCGACGACCCTTCGCGTTATCGTCCCGCAGCCTTGGACGAGGAGTGGAAGCAGAAGGACCCGATCGATCGAATCGAGAGGTTGCTGGGGCGTGAGGGTGCGATGAACGACGCCTTCCGCGCTCGGGTGAAGGAGCGCGCCGACGCCACCGCCGCCGAACTACGACGCGGATGCCTCGGGACCGTCGAACCGGGCCCGATGGCGTTGTTCGACAACGTCTATGCCGGCCCCCACCCGCTGATCGACGAGGAGCGCGAACGTTACGCCGCGTACCTCGCCGGATTCGAAGGAGTTCAGTCATGACCGCAACGCTCGCTCCTCCCACTGCGCTGCCGCTCGGTAAAGCGCTCAACGCGGCCCTGCGCCGTGCCCTCGAGGACGATCCCAAGGTCGTCCTTCTCGGAGAGGACATCGGCAAGCTCGGCGGTGTCTTCAGGATCACCGACGGGCTGCAGAAGGACTTCGGCCCCAACCGCGTCATCGACACGCCACTCGCCGAGTCCGGAATCATGGGCACAGCAGTCGGTCTCGCGTTCCGGGGGTACCGACCGGTCGTCGAGATCCAGTTCGACGGCTTCATCTATCCAGCATTCGACCAGATCGTGTCCCAGGTGGCCAAGCTGCATTACCGGACGGGTGGCAACGTGAAGATGCCTCTGACCATCCGGGTGCCCTACGGCGGCGGAATCGGTGCCGTCGAACATCATTCGGAGTCACCCGAGGGATACTTCGCGCAGACCGCGGGTTTGCGCGTCGTCAGCTGCAGCAATGCCGCCGACGCCAATGTCATGCTGCGGCAGGCCATCGCGTCGGACGACCCGGTGCTGTTCTTCGAGCCGAAGCGACGCTATTGGCAGAAGGGCGAGGTCGACGTCACCGCATCCCTCGACGGGGCATACCCGCTGCACAAGGCTCGTGTCGTCCGTGAGGGTCGCGACGCCACGATCGTCGCCTACGGGCCTCTCGTCGCGACGGCCGTGCAAGCCGCGGAAGTTGCAGCAGGGGAGGGGCGTTCGCTCGAAGTGATCGACCTTCGGTCACTGTCGCCCCTCGACATGGACACGGTTGCGGCATCGGTACGCAAGACCGGGCGACTCGTCGTCACGCACGAAGCGGCGACCTTCATGGGTATCGGCGCCGAAATCGCTGCGCGAGTACAGGAACAGTGCTTCTACAGCCTCGAAGCACCGGTTCAGCGAGTCGGCGGTTTCGCGGTCCCGTACCCGGCGGCGAAGCTCGAGGAGTTCTTCCTCCCCGATGTGGACCGAATTCTCGACGCAGTGGACAGGAGCTTCCCGGTATGACGAAGAGCTTTCTGCTCCCGGACCTCGGCGAGGGACTCACCGAGGCCGAACTGATCACGTGGCTCGTCCAGGTCGGCGATACGGTCGAGCTCAATCAGGTGATCGCCGAGGTCGAGACGGCCAAGGCGTCCGTGGAACTTCCGTCGCCCTTCGCAGGCACGGTCCTCGCACTGCATGCCGAGGAAGGTTCGACCGTCGAGGTCGGAAGCACGATCATCGACATCGACACAGGCGAGGACGCAGTGGCCGAGGAGCGAACACCGGTTCTCGTCGGCTACGGCGTCGCAGGCGAAGGAAAGAGCCGTCGTGGCGGTAGGAAAGCGGCAGCAGCACCCGAGCCGGGAGACAGGCCGCTGGCGTCGCCACCTGCTCGCTTCGTGGCACGGCAGGAAGGCGTCGACCTCGCGGATGTGCCTGCGACGGGTACACACGGTGAGGTGACGCGCGACGACATCGCGGCGTATCTGACGCGTCCGAAACCTGTCGAGGCGACGACGGACGAGACCCGCACCCCGATCAAGGGGGTGCGCAAGCACACGGCGGCAGCGATGGTGTCGAGCGCGTTCACTGCTCCGCACGTCACCGAGTTCGTCACCGTCGACGTGACTCCGACGGTCGAGTTGGTCGAGAAGTTGCGCGCCAACAAGCACTTTCGGGACGTTCGCCTGACACCCTTGGCGCTGGTCGCCAAGGCGTTGCTGGTGGCGCTGCGCTCCAACCCGAGTCTGAACTCCGAGTGGGACGAGGCGAACCAGGAGATCGTCACGAAGAAGTACGTCAACCTCGGTATCGCGGCCGCGACTCCCCGAGGGCTCATGGTGCCGAACATCAAGGGCGCGCACGCGCTCGGGCTCAAGGATCTCGCTGTGGCACTGAACGGCCTGACGAGCACGGCCAAGGAGGGCAAGACCGGACCCGAAGATCTTGCCGACGGCACCATCACCATCACCAATGTCGGTGTCTTCGGGGTCGATTCGGGAACGCCGATCCTCAACCCCGGCGAGGCAGCGATCCTCTGTTTCGGCGCAATCCGTCGTCAGCCCTGGGAATTCGAGGGTGACATCGCGTTGCGATCCGTGACGACCTTGAGTCTGTCGTTCGACCACCGACTCGTCGACGGTGAGCAGGGATCACGGTTCCTGACCGACATCGCAGCGATTCTTGCCGATCCGATGAACCTGGTGGCTCTGGCATGAGCGACGTCGTCATCCTCGGTGGCGGTTCGGGTGGGTACGCGTGCGCGTTTCGTGCGGCACAACTCGGCCTGTCCGTCATGCTGATCGAGAAGGACAAGGTCGGCGGGACGTGCCTGCATCGCGGGTGCATTCCGACCAAGGCGCTGCTGCACGCGGCAGAAGTGGCGGACACGGCACGCGAGAGTGCTGCTGTGGGCGTCAAGAGTTCCTTCGAGGGCATCGACATGGCCGGCGTTCACACCTACAAGGACGGCGTCGTCGCAAAGCTGTACAAGGGTTTGCAGGGTCTGGTCTCGGCGCACCAGGTCGAGATGATCAGCGGGACAGGACGATACGTCGGAAACCGCACCGTCGAGGTGGATGGGCGTCGGATCACCGGCAAGTCCGTCGTCTTGGCAACCGGGTCGTATTCGAAGGTGTTGCCGGGCATCGACCTCGGGCCCCGAGTGCTCACCAGTGATCAGGCGCTGACGCTCGACCGTGTGCCGACCCGGGCGATCGTCCTCGGCGGTGGTGTGATCGGCGTCGAATTCGCCAGTGTATGGGCGTCGTTCGGCGCAGACGTGACCATCGTCGAAGCGCTACCGAGGTTGATTGCCGGAGAGGACGAGTGGTCGTCCAAGCAGCTGACCCGCGGTCTGCGTAAGCGCGGCATCACGGCCAGGACGTCGTCGCCGTTCTCCGGCGTGAAGGAGACGGACGACGGGGTGACCGTCACCTTGGAGTCGGGTGAAACCCTCGATGCCGATGTGTTGCTCGTGGCCGTCGGGCGCGGGCCCAACACAGGCGATCTCGGGGATGTGGCGTTGTCGGCGGGGTTCGTCGACGTCGATTCGACGCTCGCCACGTCCGCGGAGGGCGTCTATGCCGTGGGAGACATCGTGCGCGGTCCGCAGTTGGCGCACCGGGGTTTTCAACACGGGATCTTCGTCGCCGAGCAGATTGCGGGGCTGAATCCGAAAGCAGTGCCGGACTCCGGGATTCCTCGCGTCACGTACTCGAATCCGGAAGTCGCGTCCGTCGGGCTGACCGAGGCCCAGGCCGTCGAGCAATTCGGGACCGTCGACACTGCGGTCTACGACCTTGCGGGCAACGGGAAGAGCCAGATCCTCGGGGCCTCGGGCGGCGTCAAGCTGGTGCGTGCCGGGGGCGCGGTGGTCGGGATCCACATGGTCGGGGCGCGGGTCGGTGAGCTGATCGGCGAGGCGCAGCTCGTCGTGAACTGGGGTGCGTACCCGGAGGAGGTCGCGCACCTGATCCACGCGCACCCGACGCAGTCCGAGGCGTTCGGGGAAGCACACCTCGCGCTCGCTGGAAAGCCGTTGCATTCCCACTAGGCGCCTCCGGCACACGTGCGCGGAAATGTATAGCCCGCTATACATTTCCACGCACGTGCGGCGAAACCGCCTAAAAGACCTTGCCGGGGTTGAGGATTCCGCGCGGATCGAGAGCGTGCTTGACGGCCCGGTGCATGTCGAGGACCACCGGATTCAATTCCTGCACGAGGCCGTCCATCTTGAGCAATCCGACGCCGTGCTCGCCGGTGACCGTTCCGCCCAATTCGAGTGCCGCATCGATGATCTCCGCGAACGCAGCCTGGGCGCGGGCGCGCGCGTCGGGGTCGTCGTGCGGAGTGATCAGGAGCGGGTGCAGATTGCCGTCGCCGGCGTGCGCGATGTTGGCGATCGTGGTCTCGTGCCGAATTCCGATCTGTTCGATCCGTGACAGCATCTCCGGCACATGCTTCTTGGGTACGCACACGTCCTCGGTCAGTACCGGTCCGAGCCGTTCCATCGCGGGGTACGCGAGACGGCGTGCCGCGAACAACGCGTCGGCTTCCTCCTGATCGGTCGACACGGCGGACCAGGTGGCACCCGCTTCGTCGAAGCAGGACAGCATCTTCTCCGCTTCCTGATCGCCGATCACGCCCGGGGTGTCGATGCGTCCGAGCAACACGACGTTCGCCTCCACCGACAGCCCCATGTTCTTCCATGCGTCCACTGCGATGAGGCATTGCTTGTCGATCAGTTCGAGCGCCGACGGCGTCAGGCCTGCCGCAGCAACGGCTGCCACCGCGCGTCCTGCGTCGACGATGGAGTCGAAGTAGCCGGCAATCGTCCGCTGCGGGTCCTGCAATGGCCTGAGCTTGACCGTCACCTCCGTGATGATGCCCAATGTGCCTTCGGATCCGACCATCAAGCCCGCAAGATCGTACCCTGCAACACCTTTCGCGGTCTTGCGTCCGAGCCGGACCAGTTCGCCTGTGCCGGTGACGATCTGCATCCCCATGACGTAGTCGCGCGTCACACCGTATTTCACGCAGCACAACCCGCCGGCATTGGTCGCGACGTTGCCGCCGATGGTCGACCACGGTGCGCTCGCGGGATCCGGCGGGTACCAGAGGTCGTGCTCGGCGCATGCGGCCCGTAAGTGGTCGTTGACGACACCCGGTTCGACGACGGCATAGCGCTCGAGCCGGTCGATCTCCTTGATCGCGTCCATGCCGTCGAGAGCGAGGACGACGCATCCCTCCGTGGCATTGGCGCCGCCCGACAGTCCCGTCCCGGCCCCACGGGTGACGACGGCCGCGTCGTGCGCCAGACAGGCCTTCACGACCAGTTGCACGTCCTCGGCCGTACGGGGTCGTACTACTGCCGCGGGTGCCGCGTAGGGCGCCCATTCGGCCTCGTCGTGCTGATAGGACGCGATCACATCGGGATCGAGTACGACGCGATCGGAGGGGAGGACTTCGAGCAGATCTTCGACGAGCGGCATGTATACGACCCTAACTGTGAGCTGAATCTCCGCCAATGTAGGTTTCGTCTATCCGAGTCGACTACCGATGGACGGTGGAACCAGTGACCTCGAAGTGGATGCACATGCTGCTCGACGACGCGTCGGCCGATGATCTCGACGCGTACCGGCGTCGGCTCGTGCAGGAATCCGGTTCGGAACTGTCGGCCGCGATCGAGCAGGACGCACACGCTGCGCTGCGGCTGCGGACCCTGCTCGATCAGCGGTGGCAGCGCACCATCGAGCTGTCGGCTCTCAACGACATCGCAGTGCGGTTGCCCACCGTCCGCGACGATCGGCTCCTGTTGCAGGAGGTGGTGGATCAGGCTCGACGGCTTCTCGGAGTGGATCTGGCCTACATGGGATCGGTGTACGACCAGACGTTCGTCATCGAGGTCACCAGTGGCGCTCTGACCCCGAGTCTTCTCGGCATCGAACTGTCGCTCGACGAGGGATTGGTGGGTCTGATCGTGCGAGGCCGGGCGCCGTCGTGGACTCCCGACTATCAGAGCGAGCCTGCATTCCGACACATCACCGGCGCCGACAGTGCGGCGCAGGCCGAGAACATGCGTGGATTGCTCGGCGTGCCCCTGCGAGTCGGTGACCACGTCATCGGCGCGCTGTTCGCATGCAAGAGGCAGGAGCGTGCCTTCACCGACACCGAGATCGCCTTGCTGTCGGCACTGGCAGCGCATGCGGCCATGGCGATCACGAATGTTCGGGCCTTGGAGCGTGCCGAGTCGCTGAACGCCGAATTGACCTCACGCACACTGGAACTGGAACAGACGTTGCAGTGGGATCGGACGCTCACTCAGGTCGTGCTCGCCGGGGGCGGCGTGCAGAGGCTGGTGCACGAGGTCGCGTCGCTGTCCGGGAAACCGACGTACTTCGTCGCGGACATCGCGTCCGTGCCCGACGGCTTGAGCGCGGTCCGTGACGACGTGACGGCCGTCTTCGAGTCCGACTCCGACCATGTCACGACGGACGCTGTGACGGGCCACCGCGTGGCGGCGGCGGGGGCATTCCTCGGCGTGCTGATCTCGGTGGGCGTCGGCGACGACGAGACGCGGTTGTTGCTCGAACGCGCCTCGCCGGCAATCGCGCTGTCGCTGGCCGCGGAACGGGCTGCGGGGGAGGCGGCTCGTCGGGCGCAGGACGCCTTTCTCGTCGACCTGCTGACCCACCCGGCGCAATCCGCGGACGGGGAACGGCGGCAGCTGCGGCTCGCCGGGCTGGCATTCGAGAAGTCGTACTGCATCGCGGTCGTCGAAGACGCTGCCCGTGCCTCCGTTCGGAACATCGGCTTTCCGGCCGGAACAGTTGTGGCGGAGCATGGTTCGCAGGTGCTGGTGGCCGTTCCCGCTACGGACTCGACCGTGGTGTGTCAGGCGTTCGGTGTGAATGCCACCGTCGGGGTGTCCGAGCCCGTGCGCGGTGTGGATGCCCTCGCCGCGGCCTATGTCCAAGCTCAGCAGACTGTGCACGTGCTGAAGACCCTGGGCCGCGACGGCGAGGTCTCGTCGGCGCGCGGGCTCGGTATCTATCGAATACTGCTGAGCCACATGGCACGTGAGCACCTCGACGAGTTGACCGAGGCGCAGCTCGGGCCGCTGCTGGTCGAGCAGAGCAAACGTGGCGTTCCGTTGGTCGACACGTTGTCGACGTATCTCGCTCTCGGACGGCATCATGCGGCGACGGCTGCGCGACTCGGGGTCCACGTCAACACTCTGTACCAGCGGCTCGATGCCGTCGACCGTCTCATCGGCACCGAGTGGCGCGACCCGGACAAGGCCATCGATCTGCAGGTGTTGATGCGGCTGCGGCGCAGCGCCGACCTACTCGGAAAGTGAGAGGAAGTCGAGCATCGCCGCGTTGAACTCCTTGGGGCGGTCCATGTTCGCGGCATGCCCGCATTTCTCGAGGACTACCGAGCGGCCACGGGGATTACCTGCGACGGCATCGGCTGCGTGCGTGAACGGCCAGTACTGGCTGTCCCGCCCCGCGACCATCAGAACCGGAACGTCGACGCCGGCAACGACTTTCCGCCAGTCTGCAATCGCATGGTCGTGCAACAGAGCTTTCATCGCAGGAGTGTCCGGTGACGCCATCTTCGGCAGGCCTCCGAGCTTGGCGACGAGCTTCGTCGCCGCGACCAGCGACTTCCGCTTGGGCAACCCCTGACCCGTGTCGGGAACACCGTTCGCGAAGAACGTCTCCTTGTTCGCCTCGGTGAGTCCGTAGAAGCCGTTCGTCCACTCGGCGTCGTTGACCATCTTCGGGGTCTGGTCCACGGACACGACTGCTCTCACCCGCGCGGTCCCGAACTGCGAGACGTACGACCAGACGGTGCTGGCGCCCATCGATCCGCCGCACAGGACGGCGTCGTCGACATCGAGGGCCGCCAGGAAGTCCGCGACGTCCTGCCCGTGGCGGGCCATCGTCGCACCGAAGTCCGGGGCCTCGGAGTCGCCGTGTCCGCGTCGATCCAGGGAGAGCACTCGGTAGCCGGCGTCGACGAAGACTTGCTGCTGCAGCGCCCAGCTCGTGGCCGGAGCACAGAAACCGGCGATCAGCACGATGACCGGTCCGCTGCCCTGATCGATGTAGCTGAGCGTGACGTCGTCGCTGGTGGTGACTGTCGGCATGTGCGCTCCTCGGGTCCGAAGTGTCTTCCGATGAAATCACGAGCCGGGCCGGGTCTGGGCGACAGCCGCGTCGTCGGGCAGAGTGAAGGCCGACATTCGCCTCGACGAAGGGAACCGTGACGTGACCGAGAATTCGACGACCGCAGGACCGCTCTGGGCTCTGGAAGCCGGCAGCCCCGAGGTGGACGCGGAAGCCTGGGTGGCTCCGACGGCAACCGTCGTCGGGCGGGTGAAGATCGCTGCGTCGTCGGGGATTTGGTACAACGCCGTGCTGCGTGCGGAGTTCGAGGACATCACGATCGGCGAGGGAAGCAACTTGCAGGACGGCGTCGCGGCCCACGTCGACCCGGGTTTCCCGCTGACCGTCGGCAAGGACGTCAGCGTCGGCCACAACGCGGTGTTGCACGGGTGCACGATCGGTGACGGCAGCCTGGTGGGCATGGGCGCTGTCGTCATGAACGGTGCCGTCGTCGGCGAGGGCAGTCTGGTCGCAGCCGGCGCGCTCGTACTCGAAGGCACGCAGGTGCCGCCGCGGTCGCTCGTGGCGGGCGTGCCGGCCAAGGTGCGTCGGGAACTGACCGACGACGAGGTAGCCCACAACGGACTGAACGCGGCCGTCTACCGAGAGCTGCTGAAGCAGCACCGCTCGGCGCGGCCGGCCTGACCTACCTCAGCGGCCGGGCCGGAGGAGACCCGTCAGGCGGTGGGCTTGCGCGAGCAGGATGGCGCCGAGTTCGTGATGTCGCTCGGGCCGGAACCTCGTCTCGACTCCGGTCAGGCTCAATGCCCACGCGGGTCTGCCGGACCGGTCGAACACGGCGGCGCCGATGCCCCAACTGCCCTCGACGAGCAGGGCGGGGTTGACGGCGTACCCGGTCTCACGTGTCGAGGAGATGCGTCGGCGAATGGCGTCGGGTGCGTGCTCGGCTCCCCACTCGGGGACGAGATCCGCGTCGCGCAGATACTCGTCGATCTCCCGGTCCGGGAGGTGCGCGAGGATCACGAGACCAGCCGACGCGACCCCGAGCGGCAGTCGCAGCCCCTCGTACAGCACGTGCGACCGGAGCGGAAAGCTGCCGTCCTCGCGCAGTAGGCACACCGTCTCGTTGCCCCGCCGCGTCGACAGGAATGCGCTCTCGCCCGTCTCCTCGGCCAACCTGTGGACGACGCCACGCGCGGGTCCGGTGATGTCGTACCGGCTCGCTGCGGCCGACCCGAGCAGATACATCTCGGGACCGAGCGACCATCGCCCGGTCGCTGAATCCCTGTCGAGAAACCCTTCCTCGGTCAGCGAGCTGAGCAGGCGATGCGCGGTAGGGCGCGCGAGGCCGGTGACCCGGGCCAAGTCCGTCGTCGATGCACCCGCGGGTTCCGCGGCGCCCACGGCACGCATCAGCGCGGTGGACCGCGCGATCACGTTGGGTGTCGGAGCCATGTCACGACTGTAGCGTTCACTGAGTGAACGCGTGCCTCATCGATGTTCGGCCAGCGACCGGTTTCGCTGCAGGGGTGGCCAGTGACCGCAGACACACGCTTCACTGATCGCATACGTCAGCGCGTTTGCTGAGTGAACAGGTGAGGAGCAGTTCTGTGGCAGGAAAGGTGTACGAGTCCGCGGCCGCCGCCGTCGCCGACATCGGAGACGGCGCGACACTCGCCGTCGGAGGCTTCGGATTGTGCGGCATCCCTGATGCGCTGATCGAGGCGATCGCCGAGACCGACGCGAGCAAGCTCGAGGTCTTCTCCAACAACTGTGGCGTCGACGATCACGGGCTCGGAATCCTGCTTTCCCTCGGCCGCATCAGCCGCGTGACGGCGTCGTACGTCGGTGAGAACAAGGAGTTCGCGCGCCAGTACCTCGCAGGTGAACTCGAGGTCGAGTTGACGCCGCAGGGCACGCTCGCCGAGCGACTTCGCGCAGGTGGCACCGGCATCCCGGCGTTCTTCACCCCGGCTGGTGTCGGCAGCCCCATCGCCGACGGCGGTATGCCGTGGCGATACGACGCCGACGGTTCCGTCGCGATCGCGTCGCCGCCCAAGGAGACTCGGGTGTTCGGGTCGAAGCGGTACGTTCTCGAAGAGGCGATCAATGCCGACTTCGCGCTCGTGCACGCCGAACTCGGCGACACCGAAGGCAATCTCGTGTTCGACAAGACCGCGATGAACTTCAATCCCCTGGCCGCGATGGCAGGGAAGATCACCGTCGCGCAGGTCGAGAAGTTGGTCGAGCCCGGCGAGATCGATCCTGCCGCAGTGCATCTCCCCGGCGTGTTCGTGCAGCGCATCGTGCACACCGGACCTCAGAACAAGCGCATCGAGAAGCGCACCGTCAGTGCAGGAGGCCAGGCATGAGTTGGACTCGCGAACAGATGGCGCAGCGTGCCGCTGCCGAAATGGTCGACGGGGAGTACGTCAACCTCGGAATCGGTTTGCCCACCTTGATTCCCGGATATTTGACGAACGACATCAGGGTCGTGCTGCACTCGGAGAACGGCATCCTCGGCACCGGTCCGTACCCGACCGAGGACGAGATCGACGCCAACCTGATCAACGCAGGCAAGGAAACCGTCACCGTCAATCCCGGTGCGGCGTACTTCGATTCGTCGTTGTCGTTCGGCATGATTCGCGGCGGTCACATCGACACCGCAGTACTCGGCGGCATGCAGGTCTCGCGTACCGGTGACCTCGCCAACTGGATGGTCCCCGGCAAGATGGTCAAGGGCATGGGCGGCGCGATGGACCTCGTGCACGGTGCCAGGCGCGTCATCGTCGTCATGGAACACCTCGACCGCGACGGCAATCCGAAGATCCTCGACACCTGCACTTTGCCGTTGACCGGCCAGGGCGTCGTGAACCGGATCATCACCGATCTCGCGGTGATCGACGTCGTCGGTGACGGCACGCTCGAGCTCGTCGAATTGGCGCCGGACGTGACACGCGAGCAGGTCGAGGAGGCGACGCCGCCCCTCGTGCGCGCGAATGCATAGCGTTTTCGGGTCGCTCCGCGGGCTACGCTCCCGCCGGCTGTACATTCGCGCGCACGGGTGCCGGAGGCGCCTAAGGTGGAGCCCATGTTCGTCAACTCCGCCTCCTCGTTCGTTGCCGACGCCATCCGCGGGCTCGTCGCGTCGACGCCCGACATCAATTGGCACCCCGATCCCGGTTATCTGACACGTCGAGAGCCGTTGCAGGACGGCCGAGTCGCGTTGCTGTCCGGTGGCGGCTCGGGCCACGAGCCGATGCACGCCGGGATGATCGGTACCGGCATGCTCGCCGCGGTTTGCCCGGGGCTGGTGTTCACGTCGCCGAACGCGCTGCAGGTGCACGAAGCATCGAAGGCAGTCGATGCGGGCGGTGGTGTGCTGCACATCGTCAAGAACTACACCGGTGATGTCATGAACTTCGGCATCGCGCGAGACTTGTTGCGCGAGGACGACATCGAGTCGGACGTCGTCCTCGTCGACGACGACGTCGCCACCGAGCGAGCGGACGGTCCCGGCCGGCGGGGTACCGGCGCGACTGTCGTCGTCGAGAAGATCTGTGGCGCAGCGGCAGAACGTGGTGATTCACTGCAGTCCGTCGTCGCACTCGGTCGACGGGTTGCCGCGAATGCGCGCAGCATGGCAGTTGCCCTGCGCCCGTGCGTGCTTCCGGGTTCCGACGCGCCGTCGTTCGACCTTCCCGTGGGCGAGATCGAGTTGGGGATCGGCATTCACAGTGAGCGTGGGACTCGGCGCGTGCCGACGATGTCCGCTCAGGAGATCGTGGCTGCGCTGACGCAACCCGTCGTCGATTCGCTCGGGCTCGAACGTGGCGAACGGGTCATCGCGTTCGTCAACGGGCTCGGGGCGACGCATCCGATGGAACTGCAGCTGCTCTACGGAGAGCTCGCAGAGTTCCTGTCGGACAAAGGGATAGACATAGCGCGTCCACTCGTCGGTAGCTTCGTGACGGCGTTGAACATGGCGGGCGCATCCATCACGCTCGTCCGTGTCGACGACGAGATGCTGACGCTGTGGGACGCGCCGACCAGCGCGCCGGGGTGGCCGAACAACGCACCGCGCGCGGCCGGTGACCTCGGTGAACGGGGAGGCTTCGGCCCGACGTACGAGGCGAGTGAAACATCGAGTGAAGCAAGTGCATTCGTGTCCGAGTGGGTCGCGTCCTGGGCGCAGCGTGTGCTCGACGAGGAGCCCGCGTTGACCGAGTTGGACCGTAGGGCCGGAGACGGGGACTTCGGCACCAACATGGTGGCCGCGTTGAGCCAGCTCGACCTGACCGCGGTTCGCGAAACGTATTCGGCGCCAACGGTGTTCGAAGCAGTATCCGAGGCCTACCTCGGGCACGCAGGCGGAACGTCGGGTGCGCTGTTCGGAATCTGGTTCAGGCAGTTCTATCGGACAGTGCAGTCCGTCGACCTCGCCTCCATCACCGCGGCAGCTCGCAGCGGCCTGGACAGCATCACCGAGATCGGTGGCGCTCGCGTCGGCGACAAGACCATGGTCGACGCCATATCCCCGGCCGTCGACGCCCTGGAATCGGCCACCGAACTGACAGAAGGCCTGCGTGCCGCGGCCGAGGCCGCAGCGCAGGGAGCGGAATCGACCGAGGAGATCACCGCGAGCCGAGGCCGCGCGTCGTATGTCGGTGACGCGGCGCGAGGCGTCGTCGACCCGGGTGCGCTGGTGATCGCGTGGTTCTTCGAGGCGGCGTCAGCCGCGCAGTGACCGCAGAAAGACGTCGGCGACGGCCTCGAGTCCGGCCTGGTCGTCGGCGTCGAAGCGGTCGGGCACGGGGCTGTCCAGGTCGAAGACGCCGATGAGGTCGTCGCCGTCGTACAGCGGAACGACGACCTCGGAACGCGTAGCCGCATCGCACGCGATGTGGCCTTCGAAGGCGTGAACGTCGGCAACTCGTTGCGTCTCGCGCGTCGTGGCCGCCGCTCCGCAGACGCCCTTGTCCAAAGCGATGCGAACGCACGCGGGCTGCCCCTGGAACGGGCCGACGACCAACTCGGTGCCGTCGAACAGGTAGAAGCCGACCCAATTGACCTCGGGCAGAGCGTGATACACGAGCGCCGAGATGTTGGCGGCGTTCGCGACGCGGTCCCACTCGCCGTCGACGAGTGCCTGTGCCTGCAGCCTCAACTGCTCGTACTGCTCGGCCTTGGTGCCTTCGAGGGCGGTAGCGGTGAACGACATGAAGTCGATCCTATTTCTTCACCGGCTTTCGACGTCCGCTGAGCCGTCCCGCTGCGAAACCGACCGCGAACAGAACCAGCAGGATCAGCCACAGGGGAGACGTGATCCGCAGCCAGAACAATTCGATGGTCGTCGTGTAGCGATTCTCGGCGATGAACACCGCCGCGAGGATCACCAACAGGATTGAGATCCAGTGCGTCTTCAGAAAGCCGACCGTTCTATCTCTTCCCGACATACTCGCAGAAGTTACCTGGTCCGAGCCGCTTTTCGGCCGAGAACAGCGAAGCCGAGCACGACGAGAAACAGCGACATCCCGGTGACCTGAACGCGTTGCGCGATACCGAGGCCCCAGTCACCGGGGAGGTTGTCCGCGATCAGCAGCCAGGCCGTGGACAACGACGTGATCGCGACGACCGCCGTGCCGAACGTGCGCATCACCGGCAGGATCCGGTGGCGAAACGCCGCGACGGTGAACGCGATCATCGCCGTGAACACCGCGAACACCGCGATCGTGCTGGTGAGCGCATGAATGTGGTGCAGCTGAGGAAACAACCCGCTGGGTTCCACGGGACAGTTCGGGTCGTTCGCTGGGACGCATTCGATAGGCAATTGCGAATCGGCGATCGTCGCGGCGCCGAACACCCCCAGCGCGATCCACCCGATCGTCGTGAGCCGTCGTTTCACGAGAAACCACAACCCCATGCCCGACGACGCGATCAGCAGAATGCCGGTGAGCAGATCGGCGGTGCTGAAGAAACGTTTGTACGGCTGATCGGCTGCATCGAGTTCGCTCAGGAACGAGTTCGTCGGATCGAGACCGGTGTCGAGGAAGAACTCCGCCACCCACGCGGAATACAGAACCCCCGCCAGCACCAGACACGCCGACAGCGCGGTGACTCGTCGTTGCAACACGTCAGCAACTCTAGGTGGAATGGTCGGGCGGCCGGTTCGGTGTGCGCGCGGGTGCGCCCGGGGGCCGGTGCGCGCCCGGTGCGCCCGGGCCGACCGAGGGCGTCCCGTGCTCACTCAGAGTGACCGGATGTCACCTTCGGTCCGGAAGCCCGGTGCGCCCGGGCCGACCGAGGGCGTCCCGTGCTCACTCTGAGTGACCGGATGTCACCTTCGGTCCGAAAGCCGTGCGCCCGGATCGACCGAGGGCGTCCCGTGCTCACTCAGAGTGACCGGATGTCACCTTCGGTCCGAAAGCCGGGTGCGCCCCACGTCAGAAATCATCATCCCGCAACGCCGACTCGACCTTGTCTGCCGCGTCGACGGCCGATTCGTGCTCCCACACCCGCACGACCGTCCAGCCCTCGGCGTCGAGACGCTCGTCGGTGTTGCGGTCGCGAGCGACGTTGGCGGCCAATTTGTCGGCCCACCACTGCGCATTGTTGCGGGGCTTCGTCGCGTGCACCGGGCAGCTGTGCCAGAAGCAGCCGTCGACGTACACCGCGAGCTTGCGACGCGGAAACACCACATCTGCCCGACGCCTCATGCCCTTCACCGGTGCGCGGTCGACGAAATATCGCAGCCCGCGACGGTGCAGTTCGCGACGCAGCGCGATCTCCGGTTTCGTGTCGCGTCGACGCTGCTTGCTGAGGCGCGCGGACGTCGCGGCGTCGGTCAGCGGCTTGGACACCTCATCGAACCTACTGGCGCTGCATGAATGGCGCACCCAAGCTATCTATTCGTATGAATGGTCCATCGATGCCGAAAGGGCTAGCCGTCCTCACTGTCCTCCGGCTCGGACCAGGTGGGCGCGAACTTGTTCCGCCGTTCGACCTCCCCGTGCACGACGGCGACGAACTCGTCGAACGACAGTGTCTGCGCCTCGGTGGGCCGTCCGTTGCGTGGAGGTGATTCGTCGACGTCGAAGAACCGGACCTCCCCGCGGTTGGGGCCGTCGGTCTCGTACAACCCCACGAACACCTTCTCGAACAGGTCGTATCGCGTGTCCTCGGCGCCCAGGTCCACCCACATCCGACTCGTCCCGCCGACGACGGCACGCTTACCGCGGCCCGATCGTTTGGACAGCGTCGTCACGTGATGCGCGAACGACGACTTGCCGATGTCGCTGGCCTTCGACGGGTCGCCGTCGTCGCACGTGGCCAACGGCTCGAACATGACGGCGACGAGCACGCTGTACGGCTGACGCTGATGCAACACCATCGCCTCGCCACGCAGCTCGTGATCGTTGCGCACGATGTTCTTGGTCCAGCGACCGAACTTGCCGGTGCGAGGACTGAAATCGCGGAAGCTGTACGTCTTGATCGACACGCACAGGATCAGCCCGAGCGTCGGATCGAGCGCCTTGACGTCGAGTCGCTTGCGCCCCTTGGCGACGTCGACCTGCGCCTCCTGCCCGACGCCCATCGCATCGGGCGTGATGTTCGGATAGTGCGGCCGCAACGCGTCGGCGACCGTCTGCGCGAGGTGGTTCGACAGTCGCTGCGCGTAGTTCTTCTTGTCGCTGCGGTCGGCGTCGGGCGCGGGTTTGTCGCCTGCCAACGCCAACGGCCGCAGCAGTGCGGGTGGATCGGGGAACAGATGGTCGGTCATGCGGCTCGCGGGCTGGGGAAGCCGCCCATGCGGTCGAGGTGGGATTCGACGTCGTCGAGAAAGCCCGGGACGAACCGCAGATTGCCCATGCGGGCGCGTTTGAGGAACCCGGCCGTCGCGCGTGCGGACAGCAGTTGCGAGTCGTCGAGAAACTCGCTCAAGTTCTCGTACGGCTCGTGGACCGGCCACGTGGACCGCTCGACGCGGTAGGCCGACCCGCCACGCCCCCAGGCAGCCGTCGGCCAGGCCTGGCCGGGAAGAATTTCGAGGTCGTCGGACTCGTCGTGCCCCAGGGGATGCTCGAGCTGCGCGGCGACCCACGACGCCATACGCACGGACACCGCGTTGCCGACGAGCTTCCATCGATGTCCGGCGCGAACCCCGGGCAAGTTCAGAGCAGGCGCAGTCCAGTCGGGATCGAACCCTTGCAACCTCTCGGCGCCGACGATGCCCGGCGTGACGATCTCGCCGGACGGCAGACGCACCGCGGGGGGACTCGCGATGCCGAGCGACGACCCGCCCTTGAGCGTCGGAACGGCGTTGATCGCCCATCCCAGGCCGCGGGTGCCCTCGGTCCAGTAGAAGCCACATGGTTGCTCGCTGGGATCGCCCTCCGGCATCGGGCCCTCGTCCTGGGAGAAGAGGACACCGCGCGGATCCTCGGTACGGGACGCCAGCATGATGACCCGCTGACGACGCTGCGGCAGACCGAACGACCGTGCGTCGACGACGCGATATGCCCACATGTAGCCGAGCTGGGACAAGGCGTCGGTGATGTGGCGCATGGCGGCGCCGCGGCCGAGTTGCAGCATGAACGGGACGTTCTCGATGAGCAGCCAGCGAGGGCCGTTACGACGTTTGACGAGCCGGAACACCTCGTCGACGAGGCCCGATCGCTCACCGGTGATGCCGGCCGTACGGCCGGCCTGCGACAGGTCCTGGCACGGAAAACCGGCTGCGACCAGTTCGGTGCCCGACGGGAGAGCGCGCAGCTTGGTGACGTCGCGATGCAGCGGAACGTCGGGGAAGTGTGCTCCGAGTACGGCGCCGGCGCCCGGATCGATCTCACACAGCAGTTCCGTCGACCAGCCCTGCTCCGAGAGGCCCAACTCGAGCCCGCCGATCCCGGCGAACAGCCCGACCATCGATCGCGAACCCACGCCGCACCCTTCTCTAGAACACCCGAAACTCGGTGAGAACGTTACTCGAGAACTCCGACAGGTTTTGCCGACACACGGTACGAGCCCTTGACCTCGACATTGCTTCAGGTTCCAGGATGGAATGCGGCGGCCGGAAAATCGGTTGGCTTCAGGGCCGCCGAGTGACAGCATTCTTCGGGCGAGCAGTAAGGGGAATCGACGTGTCCACCGGTGTACTCGAAGAGCAGACGACCATCGTGGATCGGCCGAACTCGCGGCAGAACGAACGTAGCTCCCTGGCGCGCTTCTACCCGTTCATCGCCCCGTTCAAGTGGTACTACGTCGGGTCGGTCGTGGTGTCCCTCATCGCGACGCTGACCGGCCTCGCTATCCCGCTCGTGATGCAGTCCGTCATCGACGGGCCGATCACCGACGGCGACTTCGGCGGCGTCTGGTGGCCTGCGGCTCTCGTCCTGCTGCTCGGAACGATCGACGCAGTCGGTATCTGGGTGCGACGGTACCTGGTCTCGGGTCCGTCCAGTCAGTTCGAGATCGATGCTCGTGCAACGGTATTCGAGAAACTGCAGCGCCTCTCGGTATCGGCCCACGAAGGGTGGGAATCGGGACAGTTGCTGTCGCGCGCCATCGCGGACCTGTCGCTGCTGCGACGATTCGTGGCATTCGTCGGTCCGTTCATCATCATCAACGCGGTCACCCTCGTCGTCGGACTCGGTGTTCTCTTCGCGGCAGCGTGGCAACTCGGCGTCATCATGCTGGTGACGGCCGTGCCGCTCATGATCATCTGCACCCGTTTCGAGTCGCTCTACCGCGTCGCCGCGCGTGATTCGCAGGACCAGGCGGGCGATGTCACGACGACCGTGGAGGAATCCATTCAGGGCATCCGTGTCCTGAAAGCGTTCGGCCGCAGCGCACATCTGGGTCGACGGTTTCTGCGTGAGGCGACCACACTGCGCGGCACCGAGTTGAAGAAGGTTTGGTACCTCGCGATTCTGTGGTCGCTCATCGTGGGTCTGCCGCCGGTCGGAATCGGCGTGATGCTGGGTTTCGGAACGTATTCCGTCGTCCAGGGCACGATGACGGCAGGGACGCTGATCGCGGCCATGGCCATCGTCGCGTTCCTGCTGTGGCCGATCGAAGCGTTCGGATACCTGCTGGCCGAGCTCAACAATGCGCGCACCGCTGCGGATCGGTACTGGGAGATCATGGACACTCCCGAGACGATCCGGGAGCCGATCGCGCCGACGACATTACCGCGCCCGCTCCGCGGTGAACTCGCCTTTCACGACGTCGATTTCACGTTCCCCGACGCGCAAGCCCCACTGCTGTCGGGTGTCGATTTCCGCGTCGAGCCGGGGGAGACCGTTGCGCTCGTCGGCGTGACCGGCAGCGGCAAGACAGCACTGACCAACCTGGTGCCACGCTTGTTCGATGTCACGGGCGGCGCGGTGACGATCGACGGGATCGACATCCGCACACTGCCTTTGGCAGATCTGCGGTCGGTGGTGTCGGTGGCGTTCGAGGAGCCCGTGTTGTTCTCGGCAAGTGTGCGCGAGAACGTCACGCTGGGTCGACCGGATGCATCGGATGCGGACGTCGAGGAGGCGTTGACCGTCGCGCACGCACGGGATTTCGTCGAGACGTTGCCGTGGGGCCTCGACACGCGCATCGGCGAACAGGGTATGAGTCTGTCCGGCGGACAGCGTCAGCGCCTGGCGCTGGCGCGTGCGGTGCTCGGCCGGCCTCGGATTCTGGTGCTCGACGATCCGCTGTCGGCTCTCGACGTCTCGACCGAGGAACGGGTGCAAGAGAATCTGCGACGCGTCCTGACGCATTCGACGACGATGCTGGTCGCACACCGGCCGTCCACCGCGGCACTCGCGGACCGAGTGCTTCATCTGGAGAACGGAAGAATCGTGGAGCAGGGTACGCACGAGCGCCTTCTGGCGTCGTCGTCGAAGTACCGCCACGTGATGGGGTCGATCGATGGCTGAGCAGAAGGCTACGGACGACAAGGACTGGCGCGGAGTAGGAAACGAGGAGTCCGACGTCGATTCCACCGGTAACCTGATCCTGGCCGGACGGTCTCGGCGACTGCTGATGTCGCTCGTGCGCCCGTACCGCACGCAGGCGCTGCTGGCGATCGCGATCATTCTCGTCGACAACCTGGTGTTCGTTGCGGGGCCGCTGTTCATCGCCTACGCGTTGGATCACGGGATCTCGTCGGCGACCGATGGAAACTGGGTCCCGTTGGCGTGGACGGTGTTCGGATACATCGCATTCGGAATCCTCGGCTCGATCACGACCTACACGTTCCTGATGGTGTCGGGTCGACTCAGCCAGGCCATCCTGTTCGACCTGCGCAAGCGGGTGTTCGACCATGCCCAGAAGCTGAGCCTGTCGTTCCACGAGAAGTACACGTCGGGACGCTTGATCTCGCGACTGACGAGCGATGTCGAGTCGCTGCAGACGCTGCTCGAAAGTGCGTTGAACGACGCGTTGACCGCCATCCTGTCGATCGTCAGCATCGCGATCATCCTCGTGTATCTCGACGTGCCGCTTGGGTTGATCGTCCTTGCCGGCTTCGTGCCGCTCGTGTGGGTGACGCGATGGTCGCAACGACGGCAACGTACCGGTTACCGACGCACGCGGGTGGCGATCGCGAAGGTCGTCGTGCACTTCGTCGAGTCGATGGGCGGAATCCGTGCGGTGCAGGTGTTTCGGCGTCAGGGACGCAACAACGCGATCCTGAGAACCGAAGACACCGAATACCGCGACGCGACGACGGCTGCGCTGCGTGGCATGGCGAGCTACACCGGCATCGTGCGATGGATCGGCAACGTCACGCTGGCCATCATACTGGTGTTCGGTAGCTATCGAGTCATCCACGGGCACATGGACATCGGCGTTCTCGCCGCGTACGTGCTGTACCTTCGCCGGTTCTACGGGCCGCTGGACGAACTCGCCATGGTGTTCAACGCCTACCAGTCCGCTGCTGCCGCGCTCGAGAAGATCTCGGGCGTGCTCGAGGAACAGCCGTCGGTGCAGGCGCCGACGAACCCGGTGCAGCTCGACGAGGCCGCGGGGAGGATCGACTTCGACGGCGTCCACTTCGCCTACGACGCCGGCCGCGTCGTGCTGCCGACGTTCTCGCTGCACGTGCCCGCGGGTCAGGTGGTCGCGATGGTCGGTGCCACCGGCGCCGGGAAGTCGACGCTCGCGAAGCTGTTGGCGCGCTTCTACGATCCGACCGCAGGCACCGTCATGCTCGACGGCGTCGACGTGCGGAATCTCGACGAGGAGACGTTGCGTCGACACGTCGTCATGGTGACGCAGGAGTCGTTCCTGTTCTCCGGAACCATTGCCGACAACATCCGTCTCGGCAAGCCGTCGGCGACGGACGCCGAGGTGGCCGCCGCGGCCGACGCCGTCGGACTGACCGAGTTCGTCGACACTCTGCCGGACGGCCTCGGCACCGACGTGCGCAAGAGGGGTGGCAGGCTCAGTGCGGGTCAGCGTCAACTCGTCGCGTTCGCGCGGGTGTTCCTGGCGGCACCTGCGGTGATCGTGCTCGACGAGGCCACGTCCAGTCTCGACATCCCCAGCGAACGGCTCGTCCAACGCGCGCTCGAGACCGTCCTCCGTGATCGGACGGCGCTGATCATCGCGCACCGGTTGTCGACCGTCGCGATCGCGGACCGGGTACTGGTCATGGACGGCGGTGTCGTCGTCGAGGACGGTCCGCCCGCCGACCTCATCGCCGGGCACGGGCGTTTCGCCGAACTGCACGACGCGTGGGAACACAGTCTGGTGTGACCGCGACCTGCGGCGATTACGCACACACGGGTGGCGCCGCCGCACTACCCTGGACAGGCCGGTCGTGTTCTCCTAAAAGCGGGGAATCATGTTCGCCTACGTCGCCAGAACAGTGGTCGCGAACCCGTGGAAAGTCATCGTCGTGTGGCTTGTCCTCGCGTTCGCCGCGATCGTGCTGTCACCGAGCCTCGACGATTACACGACGGGTAACCAGCAGACATTCCTGCCGAGTTCGTTCGAGTCGTCGCAGGCGCAGGCGGCAGGAAACGAGTACTTCCCGACGGTTGCGGGAGCCACGGGCAGTCTCGTCGTCACCCGATCGGACGACGCGGCCCTGTCGCCGAGCGACCAGCAGACCGCGTCGGGCCTCGCGTCGACGCTGCAGGGCGAGAACATTCCGGCCGTCGTCGGTGTGACGGCGACGCCTCAGTCGCTGTCGCAGGACGGCACGGCCATGGCGTTGCAGGTGTCGTTCGCGGGTCAGCCCGGCGACGATCTGGTCGACGCGGCCGTCCCGATCGTCCGTGACAACGCGTCGACTGCCCTGCAGGGAACGGACCTCGTCAGCGGCTTGACCGGTAACGCGGCGATCGGCGTCGACACCACGGCGGCCTACGATCGTGCGGATCGCATCATCACCGTGGCGACGGTCGTCGTTATTCTCGTGCTGCTCGGTGCTATCTTCCGAAGCCCGATCATCGCGGTCATCCCTGTGCTCGTCATCGGAGTCGTGCTCTTGGTCGTCACCGCGCTGACTGCCGACGTCGCTGCACTCTTCGGTTTCGACGTGAGCACCACACTCGGATCGATTCTCGTCGTGGTGCTCTTCGGGATCGGCACCGACTATGTGGTGTTCCTGTTGTTCCGTTACCGCGAACGACTGCGCAGCGGTGAATCGACCGAGGAGGCACTGCGATTCGCCGTGACCGTCGTGGGCAAGGTCGTCGCGTCTTCGGCGTTGACCGTGATCGGCGCCTTCGCGGCGCTGCTGCTCGCCAAGCTCGGGTCGCTGAGCACGCTTGCGCCCGGGTTGATCATCGCGGTTGCCGTCATGCTCGTGACCGCGCTGACGCTCGTCCCCGCGTTGTTCACCGTGCTCGGCCGTCATCTATTCTGGCCCCGGGGGCCGGGAAAGACTAGGGACGCAACACCGTTCGCGGCCGTCGGCACGACCATCGCACGCAGGCCCGCCGTCGTCGCCGGCGCTGTGGGTGCCGTACTCGTCGTGCTCGCGGTGTTCTCGTCCGGATACACCTCGACCTACGACACGCTCGGTGAACTACCCTCCGACACCCCGTCGCAAGAGGCGTTCGACACACTGGGACAATCGTTTCCGGCCGGCGCGCTGAGTCCCACGCAGATCTACGTGACCGGTAGCGGTCCTGTCTCGCAGCAGGTGCTCGCTGCGGTGGCTGCCGACGTCACCGGAGTCGACGGCGTCTCCTCGGTGGCACCGCCGCGAATCAGTCAGGACGGCACGGCAGCAGTGATATCCGTTGTGCTGAACGAGGATCCGTACTCGAACGGCGCACTCGATCTGGTGCGAGGACCGGTGCGCGACGCGGCCCACAGTGCAGCGATCCCCGGAACCGAGGTGTTGGTCGGGGGTCAGACGTCGACGTTCGTCGATGTCCGAGACCAGCTCCGGGCCGACACGCGAACCGTGTTCCCGGTTGCGGCCGTCATCATCGCGATCATCCTCGGGGCGTTGCTGACCGCGGTGCTCGCGCCGTTGAATCTGCTTGTCTGCGTGGCGCTTACGTTCGCGGCGACGCTGGGTGCCGTCGTCCTGGTGTTCTTCAAGATCCTCGACTACGACGGTATCGACTTCACCATCCCCATCGTGCTGTACCTGTTCGTCGTCGCGATCGGAACGGATTACAACATCTTGATCGCGTCCCGCCTTCGCGAGGAGTTCCAGAACGGTCACGAACCTCGCGATGCGGCGAGGGAAGCCGTCGTGAACGGCGCACCCACCGTGGCCGCGTCGGGAATCATTCTGGCGCTGACGTTCGCGTCGCTGACGTTGACGGGTCTGGCCAACCTCGCCGAGCTCGGTCTCGGTGTCGCGATCGGCGTGTGCATCGCTGCGTTGCTGATGGCCCCACTGCTCGTGCCGAGTCTGTCCGCGCTGGAAGGACGCGCGTTCTGGTGGCCCACTACCAGGGAGCGATCGGCGGCTTCACCCACATGATCTTCTCGTCCGTGTGCGACGGTGTCGCCGCGGGATGCGTCGGATTCTGTGCCGCCCACCGGTCCTTGCGGTCGAGCAGGTCCGCGGCGATGGTCCAGGTCTCCATCGTGCTCGGGGGAGACAGCCCGGCTGCGCGGGCCAGTTTGCGTCGTACCGCGTCGTCGACGCCTAGGAGTTCCGCGCTGCCGATCCCGCGCTCCCAGATGTACCGGGCGAGGGCCGTCGCCTTGTCCTGTCGGCTCTTGGCGGCCTGTTCGGAGTGCGCGAAGTCGAAGTCGCCGGTTGTCACGAAGCACACACTAGTGAGTGGACGCCCGGAAAAGTCACCACCGCTTGGTATCGAGGTACCTTCGTCGCTTACCGTAGTCGAGTGACCACTCCAACATCGGGTGTAGAAGACGCCACCGTTGATACCGAGGCCGCACCGTCGACGCAGTCCTGGCCGGCGATCCTGACCTGGCGAGCGCACGAAGCGCCCCGCATGGAGTCGGTGCGTGTCCAGCTCAGCGGTAACCGCATCAAGGCGTCCGGTCGCATCATCGGAGGCGCCTGCTCGGAGCATCCCGCATTCAGCGCGTCGTACGACCTGGTGACCGACGAGCACGGCGTGACCCGCAGGCTTTCGCTGCGCACAGCTGTTGCAGGCGGCGAGAAGCAGGCGTCGGTCAGCCGCGACAACGAGGGCTACTGGATGGTCGAGGGCGCGGCGAATCACCAGCGTTCGACCTACAACGGCGCGGTCGACGTCGACGTCGTTCTGAGCCCGTTCTTCAACACGCTGCCCATCCGGCGGCTCGGCCTCGGCACCGACTCGATCGAGGCGCAGGTGCCGGTCGTCTACGTCAACCTGCTGGACCTGAGCATCCAGGAAGCAGCCCTGACCTACAGCAGCGGCGCCGACGGCATCCACGTGCTCTCGCCGGTGTCCAGCTCGTCGGTCACCGTCGACGGTGACGGATTCGTACTCGACTACCCCGGGCTCGCCGAGCGGATCTGACGTACGACGCCTCCCTCGCGGCCGGCCTCGCGCAGCCGTTCGATCCAGCCGTCGTCACCCGGTTCGATGTCGGTGATGTCGAACCGGCGGTGCTGCTCGTAGGCGGTTCGTGCGGCGTGACCTGCCGTCACCAGTGCTTCCGTCGAGCGGTGGTCGGCCAGCTCTGCACGTGCCCGGGTGAGCACCGCGAGCGCCTCGTCGAGCACGTCGGTCAGCGCCGTCGCGTTGCCTTCGCACATGGCTCGCACGAGACCGGGTGCCGACGCGGCCACCCTGGTGCCGTCGCGAAACGACCCGGCGGCCAGGCCCAGGGCCAGCGCGCCTCCCGACGCTCCTGCCTGTGCCAACGTCTCGGCGAGTAGGTGCGGCAGATGGGAAATTCGGGCGACGGCCCGGTCGTGCTCGGTGCTCTCGACCGGCACGACGACCGATCCGCAATCCAGGGCCAGCGACGCCACCTGACGCCACACGTTCGGGTCGGCGTCGTCGTCCACGCCGACGACCCACACCGCGTCGGCGAACAGAGTCGGATCGGCCGCCTGCCATCCCGACTCGTTGGTGCCTGCCATCGGATGACCGCCCACGTAGTTTCGCGCGAGGCCGTGTCGCGCGACGGCGACGGCCACCTCCGCTTTGACGCTGACGACATCGGTGACGGGATTGCTCGGCGCATGCTCGGCCACCGCAGCCAGGATCGAATCGACGGCGGGCATCGGAACTCCGACGACGATGAGAGCGCCGGTCTCGGCCGCCCGGGTCAGCGCGGCCACCAGGTCGGTGCCGACGTCGTATCCAGCCTCCGCCGCGCCGGCTATGGCGTCGGCCGATCGGTTGTAGCCCCACGCGTCACGACCAGCACGAACCGCTGCCTGCAGAACCGATCCGCCGATGAGTCCGAGGCCGAGCACACACACGGGAGCTGAAGTCACGCCACCAGGTTGGCATACGGGTACGACCTGTTCTCTCGCGGTGGACTTCATTTCGGGGGCTCTCGGCGACTACCGTTGCCCGCATGGCTGCACAGCGCGGGAACAACTCCGCCAAGGCGAAGAATTTCGACGGTCCCGAGACGAGCGCGTACGACGATCTGGAGGGCTTCGGTGTCGCCGTCGTCCGCGAGGACGGCAAGTGGAAGGTGACGCCGTTGTCCCCGCGGGCGTTGGGGTCCCTGTCGGTCGCCGAGACGGAACTGCGGGAGATGCGAAGCTCGGGAGCCATCTTCGGGCTACTCGACGTCGACGACGAGTTCTTCGTCGTTCTGCGGCCCGCGCCGTCGGGAACGCGGTTGCTGGTCTCCGACGCGACTGCTGCCATCGACTACGACATCGCCGCCGATGTCCTCGATGCGTTGAACATCGAGATCCCCGACATCGATCCGGACGAGCTCGACGACATCGAACCCTGGGAAGAGGGTGATCTCTCGCTTCTGGCGGATCTGGGGCTGCCGGAACCGGTGCTGGGCATCATCGTCGCCGAGACGGATCTGTATCCGGACGAGCAACTCGGATCCATCGCGCAGCGTCTCGGATTCTCCGACGAGCTCTCGACCGTCCTGGACAAGCTACCTCGGTGACCGATGAGGACTACGTTCGTGCCGCTCTGTCGGCGGCGGAACAGGCGTCCGAACTCGACATCCCGATCGGCGCGGTGGTCTTCGACGCCGACGGCCAGGAACTCGCGCGCGCAGCCAACGAGCGGGAATGCACGGGTGATCCGACCGCGCACGCCGAGATCCTCGCGCTGCGCGCTGCGGCGAAGGTCCACGGCGACGGATGGCGACTCGAAGGCTGCACGCTCGCGGTGACGCTGGAGCCGTGCACGATGTGCGCGGGGGCGCTGGTGCTCGCTCGCGTCGCCAAGGTCGTCTTCGGAGCGTGGGAACCCAAAACGGGCGCGGTGGGCTCGCTGTGGGATGTGGTGCGCGATCAGCGGCTCACGCATCGGCCACAGGTTCGGGGCGGAGTTCTGGAAACCGAATGCGCCCGCCTGCTGCTGGACTTCTTCGAGGGTCGACGCTCATGAAACTCTTATGTTTCGGGCATCAGGTCAGGGGTAAGCCCGTCGACAAGGGACACACCGTGTTCTGCAATCGACATCCTCAGGGAGGCATCATGGGACTCGACGACAAGATTTCGAACAAGGCCGAAGATCTGGGCGGCAAGGCCAAGGAAGCCACCGGATCGGCCACCGGCAACCGTGACCTCGAAGCAGAAGGCAAGGGCGACCAGGCGTCGTCTGCCATCAAGGACGCCGGCGAGAAGATCAAGGACGCAGCCTCCACCGTCAAGGACAAGCTGACCGGACACTGATTTCCGGTCTGACCAGGCGATTTAACGTCTGGGCGTCACTGCGGTACAGTTTTCCGCGGTGGCGTGTCCGAGCGGCCTAAGGAGCACGCCTCGAAAGCGTGTGACGGGTAACCCCCGTCCGAGGGTTCAAATCCCTCCGCCACCGCCAAAGCTCCCCACTTGCCCCGTGCAGGTGGGGAGTTTTTTTGTGCGCCCGTCATGGACCGAATGTGGCTTTCGGTCCATCTGAGTGAGCGAGGGCGGCCTTCGGTCTCTCTGAGTGAGCGAGGGTGACATTCGGTCCGGGCCGCGAGACCCAGTACCGTCGTTTCGGTGCAGGTGCGGCCCCGCGAGAACTCCGATCTTCCCGAGTGTGTCCGCGCTCTACGCGAGGTCCACGAGTCCGACGGCTATCCCGACCGGTGGCCCGATGATCCGGCCACCTGGCTGACACCGGCCGAGACCGATGCGGCGTGGGTGGCCGAGAAGGCGAATTCCATTGTGGGACATGCCCTTCTGGTACGACGCGACGCCGCGCTGTGGGTGTCTCGGCTGTTCGTGCGGCCATCGGGGCGAGGGTCGGCCGTCGGGACCTCGCTGCTGAGCCGGATGCGCGACTACGCCGACGGACGGACATTGATGCTCGACGTCATCGAGCGCTCCGGTGCGGCCATCGCTCTGTACGAACGCACGGGATGGTCGCTCGTCGACCGGAGGCCGGCCGGCTGGATCATGGCCGACGGGACCAGGCCGATGGAACGCATTTACGTCGCTTCTTAGGTTACCCTGCCCTCATGAGTAAAGGGGTCGAGGGCATCATCATGAAGGCGTGGCGCGCCGAGAACTACAAGCTCACCGTCACGTACGTCGAACCGGTCACGGACAAGTACATCCGGATCGGGTTCTCCAGCGACGGCGTTCTGGCCGCGCATCCGGTTCATCCCACGCAGTGGATCCGCCTCTGGTTCGACGACGGCACCGGCAAGGAACGTCAACGCGGGTACACCCTCGTTCGGCAGGATCCCGCGGCCGACACGTTTGCCGTCGAGTTCGCCCTGCATTACGGCCCTGCGTCGAAGTGGGCCGAGAATGCGCAAGTCGGGGACATCCTCGACGCGAGCGTGATCGGGAAAAGTGCGGGGTCGTCGAACTTCTCGATCCCGAATCCGATGCCGCCGGAGTTCGTCCTGTTCGGTGACACGGCGTCGCTACCCGCGATCAACTCCATCCTCGACGCCATCGGCGACACCCCGGCCAGGGTGTGGCTGGAGTGGCAGTTCGAGTCGGACACGACGCTTCCCGTCCACGCGGGCGACGCGCATCAGGTCACCTGGCTGGAACGCGTCGACGACGGCCGTCTGCTTCGGGAGGCGGCCGAGTCGCTGACGCCGGCGCCGGGCACTTTCGCCTGGGTGGCGTGTGATGCCCGCTCGACTCGGTCGATCGTCAAGACGTTCAAGGAACGTGGCCTGGCCAAGGAGTCCATCAAGGCGCAGGCGTACTGGAAGTAGCCCCGTCGTAATTGGGTTGGCGGCGGGACGGCCGTGTCTGTACCCTTCCTAGGGTGGCTAGGAAATAGACCACAACGGCTAGGAACGAGGCGAGGTCGGCATGGCACGGGCAGGGATCACCGCGACGCGTCTGGTCGAGGTGGCATCGGAGATGGCCGACGACATCGGCTTCGACAACCTGACGGTGCTGGCGTTGGCGCGCTCGTTCGGCGTCAAGGACGCCAGCCTGTACTCGCACATCAAGAATCTGCGGGATCTGCGACAGCGCGTCGCCGTGGCGTCGTTGGCCGAACTCGCCGACCGGGTTTCCGACGCGTTGGCCGGGCGTGCGGGCAAGGACGCGCTCGTCGCGTTCGCCGGTGCGTATCGCGACTATGCGCGTGAGCATCCGGGCCGTTATGCGGCAACGAATTTCGAGCTGGACTCGGATGCGGTGGCAAAGAGCGACGCGCATCGGCACTCGCAGATGTCCCGTGCGGTGCTCCGCGCGTACGACTTGGGTGAGCCGGCGGAAACCGACGCTGTTCGATTGCTGGGCAGCTTCTTTCACGGCTTCATCGCCTTGGAGTCCGCGGGCGGATTCAGCCACACGCCACGGCCGACCGAAGAGTCGTGGGTGCAGATGCTCGACGTGCTGCACCACGCCCTCGCGAACTGGCCGAACAAGACCTAGGGAGAACCGAGATGGAACCTGTCGACGAGAAAGACATTCGATCGTCGTTCGTGAACTGTTCGAAGGGCGACACCAAACGGATGGGCATTCCGGCCGATCTGGCCGAAAAGGATTGGGAGCAACTCGATTTCCTCGGTTGGTCCGACCCGTCGTACGCCGGGCGCAGTTACATCGTCGTGCCGCAGTCCGGCGGGCTCGTGGGCGTCGCGCTGCGGCACGAAACCGGTGGCTCGGATCGTGCCCAGATGTGCACCGTCTGCATGACGATGCACTCGCGTGGCTACGTGTCGCTGATGACGGCACGCAAGACCGGCGAGTCCGGGCGCAAGGGCAATTCCGTCGGCACCTACATGTGCACGGACCTGCTGTGCTCGCTGTATGCGCGCGGGAAGAAGACGCCCGCACTCGGTAACAGGTACCGCGAGAACTTGACGCCGGACGAGCGGACCTCACGGGTGCGCGAGAACGTGGACGCATTCATCGGACGTCTCTACACCTGACGCTCAGCAGGTGCCGCGGCCGGCCGCGTCGAGTCCCCGCAGGATCTGTTGCTGGTCGTCGGCGGACAGCGTCGACCAGCTCGGTCCTTCTTGCAGCTTGTCGCGCAGGCCGGTGACGGACTGGTCACGCGACGCGGCCCCGGTGAGGGCAACCGCGTCGATGGCCGTCTTGAAGCGCGCGCACGTCTCCAGATAGAGCTGTTCGCCGTGAGGCATGTCGTCGGACGTGGAATCTGCGGGGAGTTCCGGGGCGGGCACGGGAACCGGCGGCGTCTCGGCCTGGTCGGAATCGACCGACTCCTCAGGTGCCTCCGGCGGCTCGGCCGACGGTTCGGCAGCCGTGGTCGGCTGTGCAGTCATCGACGCGGCGGCCGCAGTCGCCGAGGTGGAAGGCTGGGCTCCGGAATCGGTCGTCTCCTGCCCACAGCCGGCAAGCACGAGGACGGCGGCAGCGAACACCCAGACCACTCTCTTCATGCGGACGTGTGTACCAGACGGGTCAACCGAGCGTCGCGGCGTGTTCGGTGATGGTGTCGACGGCCGTCGTCCACGCAACGGACCCCGAACGCACGAAGTCGTCGTGACCGACGCCCGGCAGAACCGTCAGCTCGGCGGGATCGCCTGCGGCGCGGGCCGCGTCGACGTATGCCGTGCTCTGATTCACCGACACCGTCTTGTCGCTGTCGCCGTGCAGCGCGGACACGCGGACGTCGATGGGCAGATGGTCGATGGGCGACGCGACTCGATAGCGATCGGGCACCTGGTCCGGCATGCCACCGAGGAACGCGGGCACGAATCTGTCGCCGCCGATGGTCGCCGCGCGTGCCATGTCGTACACGCCTGCCATGATCGTCGCGCTCTTCGGCATGACGCGTGGCTGCGCTCCAGGAGCCGACGCCGGAAGCGTGTGCCGACCCGCGAGCCACGCCGCCAGCTGGCCGCCCGCGGAATGACCGGCGACATGCACTCGATCGAGATCGAGGCGGCCACCTGCGGCCTCCTGGACCGTCGTCGCCAATGCTTCGGTGGCATTGTCGACGTCGGCGAGCGTGTCGGCCCAATTCCCGGTTCCGCGCCGATACTCGATGTTCCACACCGCAATTCCCTGATCGGCGACGGCCTGCGAGATCGGTGCGAAGTACGACGAGCCCAAGGCCTTCTGCCACCCGCCGCCGTGCACCATCACGACGACGGGAAGCGAGTCGGCGTCGTTGTCCGGCAGGTAGAGATCGCCGACGTTGTCCGCGTCCGGTCCGTAGAGCAGCCGCATCGCGGGACCGGACTCGGCCGGAACGAGCGCGGGGGAGGGTGCGGGCGTGTGCGTGGGCGTCGGTGCTGCAGGCGACGCGCAGCCGGAGGCGAGAACGACGAGGGCGATCAGAAGTTTTCGCGCCGTCAACGGTCACCTGTCCATTCGAGCAGTTTCTCGACGGGCCACGTGTTGACGATTCGGTCGGCGGGCACACCTCTGTCCTCGGCGCGGACGCAGCCGTAGCCCTGCCAATCGAGCTGGCCTGGGGCATGGGCGTCGGTGTCGATGGAGAACAGGCAACCGCGCTCGAGCGCGAGATCGATGAGGCGTTCCGGCGGGTCCTGACGCTCGGGCCGCGCATTGATCTCGACGGCCGTTCCATATTGCCTGCAGCCCTCGAAGACCACGTCCGCGTCGAATGTCGATTCGGGTCGGGTACCGCGTCCACCGGTGACGAGCCTGCCTGTGCAGTGTCCGAGCACGTCGACATGAGGATTCGCGACGGCATTCACCATCCGTCGCGTCATCGTGTCCGAGTCCGCGCGTAGCTTCGAATGCACGCTCGCCACAACGATATCCAGCTCGGCGAGTAGGCCCTCGTCCTGATCGAGACTGCCGTCGTCGAGAATGTCCACCTCGATTCCGGTCAGTATTCGGAACGGCGCGAGTTGCTCGTTCAGTTCGGCGATGACGTCCAGCTGCTTCCTGAGTCGCTCGGCGCTGAGTCCGTTGGCGACGGTGAGCCGCGGTGAATGGTCTGTGAGAGCACAGTATTCGTGCCCGAGCTCCTTGGCCGTGCGCATCATCTCGTCGATCGGGCTGCCGCCGTCGGACCAGTTCGAATGTGTGTGCAGATCACCCTTCAGTGCCGCCCGCAGATCGTTCTCGCCGATCGGCTCGGCCTCTGCGCGCTTCTCGGCCAGGTAGTCCGGAACGTCGCCGGCGAGCGCTTGCCTGATGATCAGGGACGTCTTGGCTCCGATGCCCGGTAGTGCCGACCACGAGTCGGACTTCGCACGCTCGGAACGCTGTGCCGCACTCAGGTTTTCGACGACGTCGGCAGCTCGCCGGTATGCCTTGACGCGATGTGTGTCCGCGCGTGAGCGTTCGAGCCAGTAGGCGATCTCGCGGAGGGCTTCGATCGGGTCCATGTCTCTATTGTCCAGTAGCGGTGTGCGGATCGACCATGCCGGTGTTCGGTTGCCAGTCGTAGACGACCGATGTGCGCAACACGATGTCCTGCAGAGAGCGTCGTCGTCGATCCACCGCCACCCACAGCAGGCCGAAGCCGAAGACGACGCACAGGAAAGCGCGGAGTGCGGCCGCGGGCCATCGCAGCAGGCCGTGGCTGCGGCTGATCAACCGAACCCCCATCATGGTCGCTCCGACCGTGCGACCCGTCGTCGCCCAGCACAGCGTCAGGTATCCGATGGCGATACAGACGAAGAGCGTGACCGACATGAGTACGGCGGGCGATCTGAAACTCAGCGATTGCGGATCGAACAGCAACTGCACGAACACCGCTCCGACGTACACCGACCCCATCAGCACGGCGACCACGGCCAGATCGACGACGGCAGCTACCCCGCGGGTCACGACGCCGGCCGGACGCATGTCCTCGGCGCGCGGGAGTGTCACGTGGTCACCTCGCGTCCTGGCTCGCGACCGAAGAGCTTGCCGACGAAGTGAGATACCGCGTCGTCGGCCTGCATTCCGTGGCTGCGGACACCTCGCACCGCTTCCGCCGACAGCGAGCCCGTCGACTCACGCATGATCTCGGGTAGGTCGACTCCGTCGATGACGAAGTTGGCGAGCGCGATCAGATCGACGCGCGCAATGGCACCGTCGAGGTCGACGCGGGCAACCTGGCGATCCAGATCGACGGTGTCGACGACGGCGTCCAGATTCACTCGGTCGATGACGGCGTCGACGTCGACGCGTCGGATCGCCGCGTCGAGATCCACCTGCTCGACGGCCTTGTCCAGGTCGACGCCTTCGATGACGGCATCGATGTCGACGTTGTCGCGAATCAGCTGCGTCAGATCGATTTCTTCGAGCGCAGTGGCGACCACCTTGACGACGACAGCCCGCAGAACGGCGTCGGCGAGGGCGGTGGCGGCGACGACCGTGCGCTCGCCGCGGGCCGAGACCGCCCGAAGGCGATCGCCGATCACCGGCAGTCGGCCGAGGGCGCGAACGGCCCCGCGGGTGGCGTCGGCCGCCACCGCCACCGTTCCCACGGCCAGGGACACGAGATGCACGTCGTCCGGCACTGTTTCACCTTAGTGCGGCTGCGCGGCGCTGCCGCATGCTTTCTCAGGAAGTTGCCAGCTGTTGACCCTCCCATTGACTTGAAGGTGCAACTAGCATTGGCGGCCATGACGAAGAAGTGGTGGATAGCAGGCGCAGTGGTCGTCGTGATCGCACTCGCTGCGTTTTTCGGACCGAAGATCTACGCGTCGTTCCAGGGTGACGACGCCCCAGCTGCGACCGTCTCCACATCGGGGGCGCAAGCTGCGACGACGGACGATCTGAACGGATCATGGACCATCGTGCCCGGCGACGCGTCGAACACGACAGCGGCGGGCTACACCGTCGACGAGGTTCTGAACGGATCCGACGTGACCGTGGTCGGTTCGACGACCGAGGTCAGCGGTGATGTGACCATCGCCGACAACGAGTTGACCGAGGGCGAAGTCGTCGTGCAGACCAACTCGATCACCACCGACAGCGATCGACGGGACAATCAGTTCCGCGGCAACATCTTCGACACCGCGACGTACCCGACGGCGACGTTCACGTTCACCTCGCCGGTCGACCTGTCGTCGGTTCCGAAGGACGGCACCGTGACGACGGTGAAGGCCGACGGCACCCTGACGCTGAAGGACCAGTCGCGTCCGGTGTCCGTCGACATCGAGGTGCTGCAGTCCGGTGACACGCTGATCGCGTCGGGAAGCATTCCGACGACGTGGGCCGACTACGGAATCCAGCCACCCTCACTGGGATTCGTCACCGTCGAGGATTCGGGAACCGTGGACTTCCTGATCAACCTGAACTCGAACTAGTTTCCTTCCGTCTCGGCCTGCTCGGCGTCCACCCCGGCGGGCCGAGGACGAAACCGAACCGTTCACGCCACGACCGCGATGCCGCTACATCCCTTGCGATGGAGCGGTATTCGTGTGTCTGGAGCGTCCAGATGTTGTACGTGTCCACCGGTTTCGTCAGGCCGTAGTGGGGGCGTTCGATCTCGTCGGCGTACGTTCCGAACATCCGGTCCCAGATGATGAAGATGCCGGCGTAGTTCTTGTCGAGGTACTGCGGGTCGCGTCCGTGATGCACGCGGTGATGCGACGGTGTGTTGAAGACGAATTCGATTGCGCGCGGGAGCTTGTCGATCCGCTCGGTGTGTACCCAGAACTGATAGACCAGGTTGACCCCGAAGCCGACGAACACCATCCACGGCGGAATTCCCAAGAGCGGCAACGGAAGCCACATGACGATCTCGCCGCTGTTGTTCCACTTCTGACGCAGAGCGGTACTGAAGTTGAAGTATTCACTCGAATGATGAGCTTGATGCGTCGCCCAGATGATCCGGGTTCGGTGCGCGATGCGGTGGTAGGCGTAGAACAGCACGTCGACGCCGACGATCAGAATCACCCACATGTACCAGGCGTCGGCAGGCAGATGCCACGGAGCGACGTAGGCGTACAGCGCCGAATATGCGACGAGGGCGAGCGTCTTCCAGCCCGTCGTCGTGGCAATCGACACGAGGCCCATGCTGACGCTGGCGCGTGCGTCCGAACCCGTGTAGCTGCCGCGTTCGCCTTCCTCGAGCTTGGCCGCGGCGAACCACTCGATGGCCAGCAGCACGACGAACGCTGGGATCGCCAGGGCGACGGGGTCACGCAGCGGCTCGGGTAACGAGTTCCATGCTGAACTGATCCACTCGAACATCCGACCGCACCCCTCTTGCGTAACACTTGGGGTCTCAGTGTAACGCGTCGTTGTGAGCTAGGCCATAGGCTGGGCGGGGTGCGCTCGGGTCGGGCTGGGCGCTCGGGTCGGACTGGGCGCTCGGGTCGGACCGAATGTGGCTTTCCGGTCACTCAGAGTGACTGAATGAGGCCGTCGGTGGGGTCGGGGGGCGCGCGCCAGGTCGGACCGAATGTGGCTTTCCGGTCACTCTGAGTGACCACAGGTGACATTCGGTCCGTCCGGGGAGGGGGAGGGGGCGGCGCGAAATTGGCCTATTCCCTACCAAGGTGGTAGGAATTAATGAAAGCCCGTCGAAGGAGATTGCCGTGCACATTACCGCCAAGGCGGACTATGCCGTACGCACTCTGCTCGAGCTCGCGGCCAACGAGGGCGCCCCCGGCAAGGCCGAGGCGCTGGCGGGTGCGCAGAACATTCCGCACAAGTTCCTGGAATCGGTGCTGTCGGATCTGCGTCGAGCCGATCTCGTCCGCAGTCGACGCGGCCCCGACGGCGGATACTGGCTGGCCCGCCCACCCGCGGAGATTTCCGTCGCCGATGTCGTCCGGGCCGTGGAGGGTCCGCTCGCGTCGGTGCGCGGTCAGCGGCCGGAGGATGTCGAATATCCCGGGCCCGCCGAGCCGTTGCAGCTGGTGTGGCTTGCGGTCCGGGCGAATCTGCGTGCTGTGCTGGAGGAAGTGTCGCTGGCCGACATCGTCGACGAGCATCTTCCGTCCTTCGTTCACGACTTGACCAGCGATCCGGGGGCGTGGGCGCGACGGTGACCGTCGACACAGTGCTCACCTCACTGTGTCACACCGAACAGAACTGCACGTTCGTGCAATATTGCAGAACTCTGCACTTTCCGTACTTTGGAATGCGTGACCAATCACGCGCCCGGCCTTCGTGATCAGAAGAAGGCAGCCACGAGAGACGCTCTCGGTCTCGCGGCCTTGAACCTCGCCAAGGTTCGAGGCCTGGATGCGGTCACCGCGGATGCCATCGCCGCCGAGGCGGGGGTGTCCACGCGTACGTTCCACAACTATTTCGCCAACAAAGAAGAAGCCGTCCTGCATCACGTCGAGGCTTCTGCGTTGGAATGGTTCGAGATGCTGCGTGCACGGCCGTCGGACGAGCCGCTCTGGGACTCGCTACGGCACGTCGGTGTCGCGATGGTGACCGACCCGGACAAAGACCTGGCCGAGACCTTCGCCGTCGCACAGCTCATCGAATCCAACCCCAGCGTCATGGCACGCAAGTTGGAAGTTCATCGCTCGCTGACCCGGGTACTCGGAGAAGCGATTGCCGAGCGCACCGGCACCGACGTCGACCACGACCTCTATCCGAACCTGGTGCAAATGTCGGTAGGTGGAGCCGTCGCGGCAGCTCTGACCATCTTGATCAACGACCCCACAGGAGCTCTGTCGCCCCAACAGCTAGTCGAGGACGCTTTCGACCAACTGCAGGCCGGACTCCCGGACCCGCGCGAACCGAAAACCAACTGAGGAGCCGTCACGTGGCCACCTATCTCTATCGAATCGGAAAGTTCGCCTACCGGCGAAAAGGCATCGTCCTGGGTCTGTGGCTCGCGATTCTCGTGCTCGCGGGCGTCGGCGCGAGCACGTTGTCCGGACCCACCGCCAACTCGTTCAACATCCCGGGCACACCTGCTCAGGAGGCGCTCGACCTGCAGAGCGAGCGCTTCGGACAGGTCGAGGATCCGCTGAGCGCCGTCTCTGCCCAGTACGTCTTCGGCGCTCCCGACGGCCAGTCGCTCGACACCCCCGAGTACACCGCGGCCATGGACGCGACGATCGCGGAGATCGACAAGATCGGCGACGTCGACGCCTCCGCCAAGCCCGGTGGACAGCAGCCTTTGGTCAACCCCGTCGTCGGCAACACGGGGATCGTCGAGCAGTACAACCAGCTCGCGCAGCAGGACGGAACCCCGCCCGACGTCGCGGCCGCCAATGCCGCAGCGTTGTCGCCGCTCAGTCCGAACGGGCAGATCGGCACGCTCGACGTCCCGATCTCGGTCGAGCTCGCCGACGTCACCGACGAACTGCGCACCCAGCTCGACGACGCTGCCCAGCCCGCCCGCGACGCCGGATTGACCGTCGAGCTCGGCGGTACCGTCGCGCAGAACGCGTCGCCGCCGGGCGGGACGTCGGAACTCGTCGGCCTCGCCGTCGCTGCCGTCGTACTGCTCATCATGTTCGGATCCGCCGTCGCCGCAGCTCTTCCGCTCATCACCGCGATCGTCGGTATCGGCATCAGCAGCCTCGCCATCACGACCGCGTCCGGTTTCGCGGATCTGTCGACCTTCACGCCGATCCTCGCGATCATGATCGGCCTGGCCGTCGCCATCGACTACTCGCTGTTCATCCTCGCCCGATACCGGCACGAGCTGACGCTCACCGACGACCGCGAGGAAGCCGTCGGACGCTCGGTGGGAACGGCGGGTTCGGCCGTCGTCTTCGCCGGTGCGACCGTGCTCATCGCCCTCGTCGCGTTGCGCGTCGTCGGCATTCCGTTCCTGTCCCAGATGGGTTACGCGGCCGGCTTCGCGGTGTTCATCGCGGTTCTCATCGCCCTGACGTTCCTGCCCGCACTCCTCGGCCTGTTCAAGGGCAAGGCGTTCGGCGGCAAGATCAAGTTCGTCAACACCGCCGATCCCGAGGATCCGAAGGCTCCCGCCACGAACGGCCTCCGGTGGGCCCGAGCACTCGTCAAGCGTCCTGCGATCGGACTCATCGGCGGCGTTGTTCTCCTCGCCGTCATCGCGGGTCCGACCACAGGCCTGTCGCTCGCACTGCCGAGCATCGCCACCTCCGACCCGTCGACGTCGGTCCGCAAGGCCTACGACCTCGTCGAAGAAGGCTTCGGTCCCGGCAAGAACGGCCCACTGCTCCTCATCGCCGACGGCAGCGAAGCGCCGGAAGCCGATCGGACGGCAGGCTTCGCCAAGCTGGTCGAGTCGATCTCCGCCGAGGACGACGTCACCAACGCGCAGATCATCGCGGTCAACGAGGCGGGGGACACCGCACAGATCCTCGTGACACCGTCGAGCGAACCGAACAGCGACGCGACCAAGAATCTCGTCGCCAACCTTCGCGATGCCGAATCCGGTTTCGCCGAGGCGAACAACGTGTCGTACGGCGTCACGGGTCAGACCGCGCTCGAACTCGACGTGTCGGAGAGACTGCAGGATGCTCTCGCGCCTTACCTTGCGGTCGTCGTCGGTCTCGCGTTCCTGCTGCTGATGCTGGTGTTCCGCTCGATCCTGGTTCCGTTGACGGCGACTCTCGGCTTCCTGCTCAGCGTGCTCGCCACGTTCGGCGCGACGGTGTTCATCTTCCAGGAAGGCGGATTGGGTCTGATCAGCAATCCGCAGCCGATCGTCAGCTTCATGCCGATCTTCCTGATCGGTGTCGTCTTCGGACTCGCGATGGACTACCAGGTGTTCCTGGTCTCGCGCATGCGTGAGGAGTACGTCCACGGCACGCCGGCGAAGGAGGCCGTCGTCAACGGTTTCAAGTACGGCGCCCGCGTGGTGACGTCGGCCGCGGTCATCATGATCTCCGTCTTCGCGGCGTTCATGGCCGAACCCGACTCGTTCATCAAGTCGATCGGTTTCGCCCTCGCGGCGGCTGTCTTCTTCGACGCGTTCGTCGTGCGTATGGTCATCATCCCGTCGGTCATGGCGCTCATGGGCGACAAGGCGTGGTGGCTGCCGAAGTGGCTGGACAAGATCCTGCCCGACGTCGACATCGAAGGCGCGAAGCTCGCCAAGGCAGAACCGAAGCGGGACGAGGAAGAGACGGTCAGGGCCTGACGTGCAGACGGCCGGAGATTCTCGTTCACCCGCGAAAACGTGGAGACTGTTTGACATGTGTACGAGTAATCTTCGGCCATCATGCTGATCCCCCTGCTCAAGACGTATCTGGCTCCGTACAAGCGGGCGATCGCAGCATTGATCGCTCTGCAGTTCGTGGCCACAGCGGCCGCGCTGTATCTGCCGAGCCTCAACGCCGACATCATCGACAACGGTGTGACGCGCGGCGACACCAACTACATCCTCTCCACCGGTGGATGGATGCTCGTGGTGTCGCTCGTGCAGATCGTCTGCTCGGTCTCCGCCGTCCTGATCGGCGCGAAATCTGCGATGGGCGCCGGACGCGATCTGCGCAAGGCGATTCTGCATCGCGTCGGAACCTTCTCGGCTCGCGAGGTCGGCCAGTTCGGTGCGCCGTCGCTGATCACTCGGAACACCAACGACGTGCAGCAGGTGCAGCTGCTGATCGTCATGGGATTCACCATCGTCGTCATGGCCCCGATCATGTGTGTCGGCGGCGTCGTGATGGCGTTGCGTGAAGACCTGGGCCTGTCCTGGGTCCTGCTCGTCGCAGTCCCCGGCCTCGCACTCTCGATGGGTCTCATCATCGTCCGCATGGTGCCGGGTTTCCGTGCGATGCAGGTGCGCATCGACGCCGTCAACCGCGTTCTGCGCGAACAGATCACCGGCATCCGCGTCGTCCGTGCATTCGTACGCGAACGCTTCGAGATCGACCGCTTCGGAGTTGCCAACGACGACCTGACGCAGGCGGCTCTGCGGGTCGGACGTCTGATGGCGTTGATGTTCCCGACGGTCATGCTCATCAGCAACGTCACCAGCGTCGCCGTGATCTGGTTCGGTGGCCACGCGATCAACAACGGCACGATGGAAATCGGTTCGCTCACCGCACTTCTCAGCTACATCATGCTGATTCTGATGTCGGTCATGATGGCGTCGTTCATCGCGATGATGGTTCCGCGCGCGTCGGTGTGCGCTGACCGTATCAGCGAGGTGCTGTCCACCGAGTCGTCTGTGGTGCTGCCGTCGTCACCCAAGCCGTTCGTGACGACGCCGGGCCTCGTCGAACTCCGGCATGCCGAGTTCTCTTTCCCCGGCGCCGAATTCCCGGTCCTGTGCGGCGTCGACTTCGTTGCCGAGCCGGGCAAGGTGACCGCCGTCATCGGCGGCACCGGGTCGGGCAAGTCGACACTGATCAATTTGATTCCGCGTCTGATCGACGTCACCGCGGGCCAGGTCCTGGTCGGGGGCACCGACATTCGAGACCTGGACGTCGACGAACTGCGCAGCCACATCGGGCTCATCCCGCAGAAACCGTATCTGTTCTCCGGAACCATCGCGTCGAATCTGCGCTACGGAAAACCCGACGCCACCGACGACGAACTGTGGGAGGCGCTGGAGATCGCTCAGGCCGCCGACTTCGTCCGCAAGATGCCGGAAGGCCTGGAAACGGCCGTCTCGCAGGGAGGTACGACAGTGTCCGGTGGCCAACGTCAGCGTCTGGCCATCGCCAGGGCTCTCGTGCGGCGCCCCAGCATCTATCTGTTCGACGACTCGTTCTCCGCGCTCGACCTGACCACCGACTCGAAGCTTCGCGCGGCGTTGAAGCCCGTCATCGCCGACGCCTGCATGATCGTTGTCGCCCAACGTGTCTCGACCATCGTCGACGCCGATCAGATTCTCGTTCTCGACGACGGCAAACCCGTCGGACTCGGGACGCACGAACATCTGCTCGCGACGTGCCCGACGTACGCCGAGATCGTCGACTCCCAGCACGCGGTGGCGGCGTCATGACCAAGCCCGCTACCAAGCCGTCGGAAACTCCTGCCGCGCCGGCCGCCCCCGCCCCTGCGGGCAGACCTGCGGGGAACGCGCCCGGCACCAGGGCGCTTCACTTCAAGGCGTCGTTCGTGCGGCTGTTGAAGAAGCTCGCACCCGAACGTGTTCGACTCGTCGCCGTGTTGCTGTTCGCCATCGCGAGCGTGGTTCTCTCGGTCGCGGCACCGAGCATTCTCGGCCATGCGACGAACTTGATCTTCAACGGCGTCGTCGGGAATCAACTGCCGCCGGGTGTTTCGAAAGAACAAGCCGTCGACAGTCTTCGCGCCGACGGTCAGAACACCTTCGCCGACATGGTCGCCGGAATGGACGTCACCCCCGGCGTCGGAATCGACTTCTCGGCCGTCGGAAACGTTCTGTTGCTCGTCCTCGGGTTGTATGTGCTGTCGTCGCTGCTCGCCTGGGCGCAGGCGTACATTCTGAACATCGCTTTGCAGAGGACCATTCGACGCCTTCGCGGTGAGATCGAACGCAAGGTGCATCGACTTCCGTTGTCCTACTTCGACTCACGTACCCGTGGTGAGTTGCTGAGCCGCGTCACCAACGACGTCGACAACGTCTCGACGAGTCTTCAGCAGACGTTGAGTCAGCTTGTCACCGGCGTACTGACGGTGTTCGGAATTCTCGGCATGATGATCTGGATCTCGCCGCTGCTCGCTCTGGTTGCGGTACTGACGGTTCCGGCGTCGCTGGTCGTCACCGCCATGATCGCCAAGAGGTCGCAGCCACACTTCATCAACCAGTGGAAGCACACCGGACGGCTCAACGGGCAGATCGAGGAGACCTACACCGGGCACGAGATCGTCAAGGCATTCGGACGTCAGGCCGAGGTCGAGCGCGAATTCGGCGAACGAAACGACAGCCTCTTCGAGTCGAGCTTCCGGGCGCAGTTCATCTCCGGAATGATCATGCCGACCATCATGTTCCTTGGGAACGTCAACTACGTGATCATCGCGGTCGTCGGTGGCCTGCGGGTGGCGTCGGGCACGCTGAGTCTCGGTGAGGTGCAGGCGTTCATCCAGTATTCGCGTCAATTCACTCAGCCGCTGACGCAGATCGGGTCGATGGTGAACCTCGTGCAGTCCGGCGTCGCGTCGGCCGAGCGGATCTTCGACCTGCTCGATGCCGACGACGAGGAGCCGGATCCGGCGAAGACGATCGTGCCCGTCGCCAACTGCGGACGCGTCGAGTTCGAGAACGTCTCGTTCCGCTACCGCGAGGATCAGCCGCTCATCGAGAACCTGTCGCTGGTGGCCGAGCCGGGCCATCTCGTCGCGATCGTCGGGCCCACCGGCGCAGGCAAGACGACGCTCGTGAACCTGATCATGCGGTTCTACGACATCGACTCAGGACGCATCACCATCGACCACGTCGATACTCGGGACATGTCGCGCGACGAACTACGCGAACGCACGGGCATGGTGCTGCAGGACACCTGGTTGTTCGGCGGCACCATTCGGGACAACATCGCGTACGGCGATCCGGATGCCACCGAGGAGGAGATTCTCGAGGCCGCCCGCGTCAGCTACGTCGACAAGTTCGTGCATTCGCTACCCGACGGGTACGACACGATCATCGACGAGGAAGGCAACAACGTCAGCGCCGGTGAGAAGCAGCTCATCACGATCGCGCGGGCGTTCCTCGCGAAGCCGATGATCCTGATTCTCGACGAGGCCACCAGTTCGGTCGACACCCGCACCGAGCTGCTCGTGCAGCAGGCCACCGCGGCGCTGCGCAACGACCGCACGAGTTTCGTCATCGCGCACCGGCTCTCGACCATCCGCGACGCGGACCTCATCGTCGTCATGGAGGACGGTCACATCGTCGAGCAGGGCGATCACGATTCGCTCGTCTCGGCGGGCGGTGCGTACCACCGGTTGTATGCCTCGCAGTTCAGTTAGGCGGCTTCGCCGCACGTGAGCAGAAATGTGTAGCCCGCTACACATTTCTGCTCACATGCGCGTAGCGCCTAAGGTTGTGCCGGTGAGCGCTCCGAACGACCCCTTCTTCAGCATCGGCACCCGGATCGAGGATCGTCTGGGCCGGACGGGCACCATCCACACGCCGCACGGTGACATCGCGACGCCCGCGTTCATCGCCGTCGGAACCAAGGCGACGGTCAAAGCTGTGCTGCCGGAGGCGATGAAGGAACTCGGCGCGCAGGCCGTACTCGCCAACGCGTATCACCTGTATCTGCAGCCGGGCCCGGACATCGTCGACGAAGCAGGTGGTCTCGGCAAGTTCATGAACTGGGACGGCCCGACGTTCACCGACAGCGGCGGATTCCAGGTCATGTCGCTCGGCGTCGGATTCAAGAAGGTCATCTCGATGGATGCGAGTCGCGTCGAATCCGACGACGTCATCGCCGAGGGCAAGGAACGTCTCGCGCATGTCGACGACGACGGCGTCACCTTCAAATCGCATCTCGACGGGTCCCGGCACCGGTTCACTCCCGAGGTGTCGATGCAGATCCAGCATCAGCTGGGTGCCGACATCATGTTCGCCTTCGACGAACTGACCACGTTGATGAATACCCGTGGATACCAGGAACTGTCGGTGGACCGCACGCACGAATGGGCGAAAAGGTGTGTCGCCGAACATGAACGGTTGACGGCAGAACGCGTCGGGAAGCCTTATCAAGCTCTGTTCGGTGTCGTGCAGGGCGCGCAGTACGAGGATCTTCGACGCAAGGCGGCCAGCGGGCTCGAGACCATCGAAGGCGAGACGGGACGCGGATTCGACGGCTACGGCATCGGCGGCGCGCTCGAGAAGCAGAACCTCGGCACCATCACTCGGTGGGTGAACGAGGAACTGCCCGAACACAAGCCGCGTCACATGCTCGGAATCAGCGAGCCCGACGACTTCTTCACCGCCATCGAGAACGGCGCCGACACCTTCGATTGCGTCAATCCCTCACGCGTGGCTCGGAATGCGGCGATCTACGTTCCGACAGGGCGGTTCAACATCAACACCGCACGCTTCAAGCGTGACTTCACGCCGATCGACGAGAACTGCGATTGCTACACGTGCGCCCACTACACCAAGGCGTACATCCATCACCTGTTCAAGGCGAAGGAGATGCTGGCGTCGACGTTGTGCACCATCCACAACGAGCGATTCACCGTGAAACTGGTCGACGACATCCGTGCATCGATCGAGCAGGGTCGGTTCGAGGAGTTCAAGAAAGAATTTCTGGGCCGCTTCTACTAGGCCGGGTCGAGGTCGATCGACCAGCCGTCGTCGAAGATGTCCTGGTGGCACACCTGTGCGCCTCCGTCGAGGCACTCCTGCACCGACGACAGGTCCGGCCTCAGCGGGTAGGGCGCGGGAGTGAAATCGTGCACGACGCCGACCGCGCCTGCGACCAGACAGATCGTCGCGACGACTTTCGCGAACAGGTGACTGCGCGATCCGAGTACTGCCCACAGCAGCGTGATGCAGATGGCCGTCGGGACGAGGACGTGGCGTTGGAATGCGGTCGCCGAGCCGACCAGAGACGGCCCGTACGCGTTCACCGCCGAATAGAGCAGGCCGCCGAACAGAACCCACAGGACGACGGCCGTCCGCGGAATGCAGACGATCGACAGCACCGCGACAGTGCCGAGCCAGAGATACGCGGCCACCGTCAGCCACGGGTGCGGCGTTCCGACGAACACGTTCGCGTCGCCGGCGATCCAACCCCCACCGACTTTTTCACCTGCTGCCTTGACCAGCAGAACCAGAGTTCCGCCGCCCGGCGTCGAACGGCTCGACGTGAGATAGACCGACAGCTGGACCGCGGCGGCGACGACTGCGACGGCCACGACACCCGCCGACGCCGTGGTTCGACCGTTTCTCCACCAGCGCCAGACGAAGAACGGTGTGAACAGAACGATCAGGGGACCGCTGAGCCCGATCACCCCGACGGCCATAAACTCGGCGACGCGACCCCAGCGGCTCCGGGGATCGGCGGAGAGGGTCAGCAGCAACAGCGAAATACCCGCGACGAAGATCAGGTTGGCGATGTTGCCGTACGGCTCCCAGAGCGGCGGCATCAACGCCAGCGATGCGAACAGTCCTGCACGCAGAATCGGCGACGGTAGGAGCCACTCGAGCCGAGCTGACAGCGCAGGCAACAGCATCATCAGATGCACCACGATGGCCGCCCAGACGTACGCGGTGGGCGCGGCGGTCACGTCGAGTGGCTCGAACACCGCTGCGACGATCCTGGGGACGACATGCAGGTAGCCGGCGTACGGCGCGACGACGGCGCCGAGTCCGTCGTTGTGCGCGTCGGCCAGGAAGATCTGTCCGTCCTCGGCGAAGAGAGCGGCATCTCGGATCCGCGGTACTCCCCGGAGAACGAACGCCAGCGCAGCACAGACCGTGATCACCGTAGCCACCACGCGTTCGGTCGCGACCGGAGTTCGGCTGTCCTGAGCAGTCACCATGGGGAAAACCTACGTCGCACCGATCCCGGAGGCGGTCACGACATGGCGGTGACACGAAAAAGCCCCGACCATCGGGCCGGGGCTTCGTCGCGAGAGATCTAGACGGAAACGGGTTCCTGGTAGGTGGGCTCGCGCTTCTTGATGAACGCGATGACCCGGTAGGTGATGGGCATGACGAGCACCTCGACGAGCGTCTTCCAGACGAAGCCGACGATCACGTAGTTGATGAAGTCCTCCCACGTCGAGATACCGATGACGCCCGCGGCGATCGAGCAGAAGATCAGGGTGTCGAAGAATTCACCGACGATCGTCGAGCCGATCAGACGCGCCCACAGGTGCTTCTCTTTCGTGCGCTCCTTGATGGCGACGAGGACGAGCGAGTTCAGCATCTGTCCGACGAAGTAGCCGGCCAGACCTGCGAGTACCAGGCGTGGCACGACACCGACGACGGACTCGAGCGCCTCCTGGTTCTCGTAGAAGCTCGCTGCAGGCAGTTCGATCGCGATCCAGAAGCACAGGGCCGCGAGGAAGATGGAACCGAACCCGAGGTAGATGGCGCGCCTGGTGGCCTTGAAGCCGTACACCTCGCTGAGCACGTCGCCGAGAATGTAGGCGAGCGGGAACAGGAAGAACGCGCCGTCGGTGTTGATCGGCAGGACCTGGAACGGGCCGATGAAGAAATCGCTCCCACCGAAGAAGGCGACGCCCTTGCTCGCCGTCACATTCGAGATGATCAGGGTTGCCGCGAAGAGGGCCACGATAGTCGGATAGTAACCACGGCTGACGTGCGCGAACTGCGCTACGGCGTCGGGTCTGTCTTCGGAATTCTGAGCTGTCACGTGCTTCATCCAAACACGGGAAATCCCCAGGTCCGAATCGCTGTCCTCTATGTCTCGAATATCCACGGCGTCGTGGGAAGCATCGACGGGTCCCAGCGCGCCAGCAGGTCCGCGACGGTGACGGCCTCACCCGGCTCCGCGAGCTCCAACGACTGAGCCAACAGCGCGAGCACGTCGAACGGCCCGAGCCCCATCGCAGCCTGGTCTTCGAGTGTCACGGCACCGTCGCGTTTGGCGAGCCTCTTGCCCTGCGCATTCAGCGCGAGTGGAACATGTGCGTATGTGGGCGTTGGCAATTCGAGGAGCGTTGCGAGATACGCCTGGCGTGGCGACGACGTCAGCAGGTCGTCGCCACGGACCACCTGATCGACTCCCTGCTCCCCGTCGTCGACGACGACCGCCAGGTTGTACGCGGCCACGCCGTCGACGCGTCGCAGCACGAAATCGTCGACCTGGCCGTGGAACCGCCCGAGCACGACGTCGTCGATCGAGAAATCGGTCACGTCGGCGCGCAGTCGCAACGCAGGCGGACGAGTTTTCGACGCCTTCTCCTCCGCCGTCAGGGTGCGGCAGGTGCCGGGGTAGGCGCCGTCGGGTGCGTGCGGGGCGGATGCGGCCTCGAGAATTTCCCGACGCGTGCAGAAACACTCGTAGGTCATCCCGGCTGCGGTGAGTCGCGCGATGGCGTCGTCGTAGAGGGCCGTGCGCTCGGACTGCCTGGTGAGGGGACCGTCCCAGTCGAGGCCGATGGCCCGCAGGTCAGCGAGCTGCCGGGCTTCGGCGCCCTCCCGGACACGGTCCAGATCCTCGATGCGCATCAGGAAATCGCGGTCGGTGGATCGCGCGAACAGCCAGGCGAGCAATGCGGTGCGCAGGTTGCCGAGATGCAGGTCGCCCGACGGGCTCGGTGCGAATCGGCCGGCTCCTGTGCTCATTTTCTCCACTCTAGATGGGCACGGTGTACCAGTCTTGCTACCGCGGAAGCGTCATCTGCCCACCCTCAGGCAGGGACCATGCCGCCGTCGACATGCATCGTCACTCCGGTGACGTAATCGGAGCCCTCGGAGACGAGGTACGACACCGCTGCCGCAACCTCCTCCGGCCGACCCATCCGCGGAATCGGAATGTTCTCGACCCCGTACTCGGCGCCCGCGGCCATCGGTGACGCGATCGGTCCGGGCGCGACGACGTTGCACGTGATGCCCCACGACCCGACCTGACGGGCGATCCACCTGCTCAGGTTGATCGTCCCCGCCTTCGCCGACGCGTATGCGGCACCCGACCGGCCGCCGGAGCCGTCTGCATCCACCGGCCCGACGCCGCCCACCTTGCCCGACACCGACGCGATGTTCACGAGACGGCCGTACCCCGCAGTCTTCATGTGGGGGAACACCGCTGCCTGGCACGCAAAGGCCGTTGCGGTCAGGTTGGTGTCGATGTCGCGGTGCCACGTGTCGACGGACAGGTTCTCGAACGACTCGCGCCCGCACGTGCCGGCGCAATTGACGAGAACGTCCAGCCGACCGAAGTCGTCGCCGACTCCGCGTATGGATTTCTGCAGTCCTTCGATGTCGCGCACGTCGACGATCTTCGCTCCCGCGGCCGCGATGTCGCAGACTGCGCCCGAAATATCGAGCAGCACAACGGAATAACCGTCGGAGATCAGGCGGGTGGCGATGCTGCGGCCGATGCCCTGGGCTGCACCGGTGACGATCGCTACAGGTGTGGTCACGACGGGTCCTCTACTCTGCGATGCGGAAGCGTCGCACTTTGCCGACACTCGTTCTGGGAAGTTCGGCGATGATGTGCCACGCACGGGGGCGTGCCGCGGGTGCGAGGTTCTTCGTGGCCCACTGGTCGAGGTCGCACAGTTCCGGAGCGTGCGCCGCATCCTTCGGGACGACGTAGGCGACCGGAACCGTGTCCCTGATCGGATCGTCCTTCGCGACGACGGCGGCCTCGAGTACGCCCGGTGCTTGTGCGACGGCTGCTTCGACCTCGGTGAGGCTGACGTTCTCGCCCGCCACCTTGATGACGTCGTCGACCCGTCCGACGAAGCGGAGAACTCCGTCGTCCGATCGGACGAGATCGCCCGTCGCGAACCATGTTTCGTCGCCTTCGGTGCGGAAGGACTTGTTCGTCGTCGCCTCGTCGTCGAGGTAGCCCGCGAACAAGTCGACGCCGGGCGTGCCTCGGACCGAAAGTTGCCCGGGCTGACCGTCTTCTGCGTCGATCCTCACCTCCCGGCCGGGGATCGGCAGGCCGATGACGTCGTGTGTCGGTTTCTCGGCGCTGTCGCAGCAGACTATCGCGACGGTCTCCGTCATTCCGTAGAGCTGACGGGGACGCGTTCCGACCAGGGTTGCGAAGTCGTCGTAGTGCTCGGCCCCGAGGCTCTGTGCGAACCAGACATGCGTCAGGCGCAGAGTTCGGTGCGAGTCGTTGCGCGCCAGAATCATTCGGATCGGCGCAGCGAAGAGGCTGGCATGCGTGACGTTCAGTTCCGCGGCGACATCGACCCATTTCGATGCCGAGAACGACTGCGTCAGAGCCACGCTCGCGCCGACGTGAATCGCGGGTGCGAAGCAATAGTACTGGGCGTTCGCGTGGAACAGCGGAAGCGTCACGTACCAGCGGTGCCCGGCCTGGAGTGTCGACGCCTCGGCCATGCGCTGTGCGACGTTCGCGTAGCAGGCTTGCGTCAACACAACGCCTTTCGGCGTCGAGGTGGTGCCAGAGGTGAACATGATGGCAAGCGTCCGGTCCGGAGTCGGGGCGGCCGAAGGAACGGCATCACCGAGCAACGGCGAGCCGTCGGAGACGTCGGTCGCGTCCTCGGTGAGGTCGAAGACGACAGGAATCGACGCGTCCGCACCGGCGCGATAGACGTCGGAACGTGTTGTGGCGCAGACGCCGACGACGGGGCGCACACGTGATACCTGGTTCGCGATGTCCCGCGCAGCCGATGCCGGATCGACGGGGACCATCGTCGCGTCGATTCGAGCCGCCGCCAACCACAGGGCGATGAAGGCGGGGGAATTCCTCAGTGCAAGATGAATCGTCGAACCCGGCTCGACTCCGGACGCGACCAGGGTCCCGGCCACGCGGGCGACGATGGCGTCGAAGTCGCGGTAGTTCCACTCCGTCACCCTGCCGTCGTCGCCGCGGAAGACGAGGAACGTGTTGTCGGGGTGGTCACGCACGGCGGCGTTCCAGACCTCGGTGAAGGTACGCATCCTTGTCTCCTCGTTCGCTGGTGCTCACCAGCTTGGATCTGCGTGAACAGACATGCAATGACCAGTTGGGCAGAATTGGTGTGCGAAAATATGCAGTGTGTCGACGACCAGTGCAGACGACCTGTTGGTGCTGATGGAAGTGGCTCGCACGGGCAGGTTCACGCGTGCGGCCGAGACGCTGGGGCTCAACCACACCACCATTTCCCGACGCATCAAGGCGGTCGAGGTCTCGCTCGGCGGCCGTGTGCTGGTTCGAGCGACCGACGGCTGGGAGCTGACCGCGTTGGGGCACCGCGCGCTGGCGGCGGCCGAGAAGTTGCACGCCGTGCTCGCCGAGTTGCAGAAGGAACCCGGCGCAGAGCCGGTGCTTCGCGACGTCGTGCGCATGTCCGCGACCGACGCGTTCACCGCTTACATCGCGGCGCCGTCGGCGGCACGTCTGCGCGTGAAGCATCCGGAGTTGACCGTCGAGATCGTGTCGGCGACGAGAAGGGCTGCGCTGCAACGGTCCGGCCTGGACATCGAGATCGTCGTCGGCGAACCCAAGGTCCTGCGTGCCGACGCCTCGCGGCTGGGTGCGTACACGCTCGGCCTGTACGGATCCGTCGACTACCTCCAGCGCATGGGCACGCCGCGCACTCTCGACGAAGTGACCCGGCACGGCCTCGTCTACTTCATCCCGTCGATGCTGCAGGTCGACGAACTCGACGTGGGCCGGCGCTACGTTCCCGAGATGCGCGACGCGGTGACGTCCACCAACGTCTTCGCGCACGTCCAGGCCACGAAAGCGGGAGCGGGGCTCGGCCTCCTACCGACATTCATGGCCCAGCAGCACGACGACTTGATTCGACTCCTGCCCGACGAAGTCGGAGTACCGCTCGACTACTGGCTCGTCACGCGCCCCGACGCCACGCGTCGCCCTGCGGTCAAGGCTCTCATCGACGAATTGCGTTCCAAGACCGAGGAAATGACCGATCCGTCGACGGGGAGTGTGGGGTGATGCTCGTTCACAACGCCCGCACCTGTTAACCGAGCGGGGGTGTTGGAAGGACCCCCGATGGCGCCCGTGCTGCGTTATCGAACCGTGATCTCATGGAGTCCTATCCGTGATGGATGCGCCGGCCGATCGGAGATCTCGCGCTGACAGAGTTCTCTGTGTCGGAGCAACGAAAGGCCCGGGAATGTCGTCGAATCTGGACACGGTGATCGAATCCATCCGTGAGAAGTACTCGTACACAATCGAAGTCGAGTTGTACTCCGCCGAGTACGCGGTGGTCCGGGCTTCAGGCGAGCTGGACATGTCGTCGCGTTCCGAGCTGGTGGCCACGCTGGACCGGTTCGTACGTCCCGGCGTGGTCGTCGACGTGGATCTGTCGGCGGTGGCGTTCATGTACTCGGGTGCGGCCAACGCCGTCATCGCTGCCGCGGCACGTGCTGACGGCCGCCTGCGGGTCATGGCGACGACGCGACCGGTGAAGATGATCTTCCAGGCTCTCGACGCCGAGGATCTCCTCGTCGACGAACTGCTGACCCACTGATTGTCGGTGGGGCCTGATAGACACGAGTGATGCCCACCGAGACGCCACGACCTCACGCACCCTTGCTGCAGGTCCAACGCATCTGGGCCGAGCCCGACGCCATCGCCGACCTGCGCGGTCAGCAAGTCCTCGCCCGGTTTCCCGACGCCGAGATCATCGAGGTCGCGTCGCATTGGCAGATTCCGGAGCTGCACGGCAACGAGGGCAACATCGACCGCTGGGTGCGCGTGAAGACGGAAGATCTGGTCCTGGGCGTCAAGAAGTCGCTCTCGGCCAGGCCGAACGGCAGATCGGCCGACTGGATCGGGCCGTCCACGGCGAACGGATGCGCCATGGCGTGTGCGTACTGCTACGTTCCCCGGCGCAAGGGGTACGCCAATCCCATCACCGTGTTCACCAACATCGACCAGATCGTCGGCTACCTCGGTCGTCACATTCGGCGGCAGGGCCCCAAACCCGAAGCCAATCAATGCGATCCGGTCGACTGGGTGTACGACATCGGCGAGAACAGCGATTGCAGTGTCGACGCCACGGTCAGCGACAACGTCGCCGACCTGATCAATGCCTTCGCGGGGTGGGACGGCGCGAAGGCGTCGTTCGCGACGAAGTACGTCAACCGTGATCTGCTCGAATTGAATCCGCGCGGCGGTACACGAATCCGGTTCTCGCTCATGCCCAAACCCGAGGCCCGGTTGCTGGACATCCGGACGTCGTCGATCGACGATCGGCTCGCGGCGATAGACGACTTCGTCGACGCCGGCTACGAAGTGCACCTCAACTTCTCACCCGTCGTCATCTCCGATGGATGGCAGGACCGGTGGAGCGAACTGCTGGGCCTGCTCGACGACGCCACCGGCGACGCCTTCAAACGGCAAGCTGCCGTCGAGATCATCATGCTGACCCACAACGAAGGCCTGCACGAAACCAACCTCGGCTGGCATCCTCGCGCCGAACGCGTGTTGTGGACGCCGGAAATCCAACAGCCCAAGCGGTCGCAGAGCGGCGGCATGAACGTGCGCTACCGCAATGCCGTCAAAGCGCGGGCCGTCGCCGAGCTGACCGACCTCATCGGTCGGAAAACGCCCTGGCTCACCGTCCGATACGCGTTCTGACATGCCCGAAGGCGACACCGTCTACCGTCTCGCGATCAGACTGCGCGCGGCACTCGACGGCACGCAGTTACGCAGAGGGCGGCTGAACGTCCCGAAGCACGCGACCGAGAACTTGGCAGGTCGAACCGTGCTGGGGCATCGGACCCACGGCAAGCACCTCTTGACCGACTTCGACGACGGTTCGACGCTGCACACGCACCTGTTGATGACCGGCTCGTGGACCGTGACACGTCCTGGCAGATACCTGCCCGCCCGGGTCCGGCCGGATGTACGCGTCGAACTGGGGGTTCGTGACGGTTCCACCGCGTACGGTCTGACACTGCCGGTCGTCGACTACGGCACCACCCGCGACATGGACCAGCTCGTCGCCCATCTCGGACCGGATCCGTTGCGCCCCGACTTCGACGCCACCCTCGCCGCGACCAACATCGTCGCGCAAGACCGGACGCCGATCATCTCCGCGCTGCTCGATCAGCGGGTCGTGGCCGGCCCGGGCAATCTCTGGGCCAACGAACTGTGCTTCCTCAGGGGTCTGTGGCCGTGGCGACCGGCGGGAGAGGTCGACGCGCCATCACTCGTTGCGCTGTTGCATCGCGCGATGACGCATTCGGCGACCGTGCCGGGAGCCATGCAGGTCACCACCGGGGACACCCGTCGCGGTCGGCAGCACTGGGTCGCCGGGCGGGCGGGCAAACCGTGCCTGCGCTGCGGAACCGTCGTGAAGGTGGTGGCCGAGGTCTCGGGAGACCCGGCCCGTCGTCGAACGTGGTGGTGTCCGTCGTGCCAGCCCGAGTGATTCACCGTTTGCCGAGAAGCGCATCCCGTTGTTCTGTGACGCACGTGCGGAGGGCGTCGACGAGACGCGCCACCTCGGGGCGTCGCAACGTTTCGGCGCGGGAGACCAGCCAGTAGTCGAGTCGGATCGAGACGTCGTCGGGCAGGAGGCGGACCAGGTCGTCGTGACGGTCGGCCATGAAGCACGGCAGCAGTCCGATGCCTGCGTGGGCGCGGGTGGCTTCGACATGCACGAACACGTTGGTCGACGTCACGGACTCGCGCATCAGTGGTGCGAAGCCCGCTGCGATGTCCAGGTCGTCGACCTGCAGCATCGAGTCGATGAAGTAGACGAGCGGATGGGCCTGCAGATCGGCGACAGTGGTCGGTTCTCCGTGTTCGTGCAGGTAGGAGCGTGAGGCGTACAGGCCGAGGTGGTAGTCGCTGAGTTTGATCGCCTCGGCGCGATGCACCTGCGGTTTCCCGACGACGATTTCGACGTCCATGCCCGACCGCTGCTGCGACGCCCGGCGCGTGGTCGCGACGATCTCGACGGCAATGCCCGGGTGTCGACGCCTCACCTGCGCGACTGCAGGCGCGATGACGTAGGCGCTGAACCCATCGGTGGCGGAGATTCGGACGACGCCTTCCGCTTCGTCGTCGGGTCCGATCAGGGACCGTACTGCGGCCTCGATGTTCTCGGCGGCGGCCAACGCGTCCCTGCCGCGTGCGGTGAGCTCCCACCCGCTGCCCGACTTGGTCAGGACGCGACCTCCGAGCGTCGCCTCCAGCGCGGCGATTCGCCTCGAGATGGTGGTGTGGTTGACGCCCAGATCGTCGGCTGCGGTGTTGTATCTGCCGGTCCGGCCGACTGCGAGAAGGATCAGAAGGTCGTCCGCGCTGGGCAGCCGACCGTGATCGGGATGACCGAGTGGCACATGTGCATTCTTGCAGATCGCAGTTGCACGCTTGGTCATTGCGAGCGCAACTTTCTGCATCGATACTCAGCCGTACCCAGTATGTGTGGGAGCGGTCACAATTGCCGCTCCCTCGCATGCCGTCTCACATGAGGAGTTGCAATGAGCGTCGAAGAACGCACAGATCCGTCCGGGAAGGACCCGGACGCCACCCCGAGCGGCCTCAAAAAGGTCGTCGGCGCGTCGATGGCAGGCACCATCGTCGAGTGGTACGAGTTCTTCCTCTACGGAACCGCCGCGACACTGGTGTTCTCGAAGATCTTCTTCGCCGCGGGAACGAGCGAGCTCGACGCCATCCTCGCCGCGTTCGTCACCTACGCCGTCGGCTTCGTCGCACGACCGCTCGGCGGCATCGTGTTCGGCCACTTCGGTGACAAGTACGGACGTAAGAAGCTGCTGCAGTTCAGCCTCGTACTCGTCGGCGGCGCGACGTTCCTGATGGGCTGCCTGCCGACGTTCGACCAGATCGGGTACTGGGCGCCCGCGCTGCTCGTCACGCTGCGCTTCATCCAGGGCTTCGCCGTCGGTGGCGAATGGGGAGGCGCGGTTCTGCTCGTCGCAGAACACAGCCCCAACAAGAGCCGCGGCTTCTGGGCCAGCTGGCCACAGGCGGGTGTGCCCGCCGGTAACCTCCTCGCGACCGTCGTGCTGCTGATCCTGACGACCGTCCTGTCCGAGGATGCGTTCCTGAGCTGGGGCTGGCGTGTCGCCTTCTGGCTCTCCGCCGTGATCGTGTTCGTCGGCTACTACATCCGTACCAAGGTCACCGACGCCCCGATCTTCGTCGAGGCGCAGAAGCAGGCCGAGGTCATCAAGGCAGCGTCGTACGGCGTGTTCGAGGTCCTCAAGCGCTACCCGCGTGGCGTCTTCACCGCCATGGGCCTGCGCTTCGGTGAGAACGTCATGTACTACCTCGTCGTCACGTTCACCATCACGTACCTCAAGGTCGAGGTCGGCACCGACACCCAGACCATCCTGTGGTGGATGCTCGCAGCGCACGCCGTGCACTTCTGCGTCATCCCGCTGGTGGGCAAGCTCGCCGACCGCATCGGCCGTCGACCGGTCTACCTGATCGGCGCCGTCACCGCGGGCACGTGGGGCTTCTTCGCCTTCCCGATGTTCAACAGCGGCCACAACGCCGTGATCATGTTGGCGATCATCATCGGTCTCGTGTTCCACGCCTTCATGTACGCGACGCAGCCGGCGATCATGGCAGAGATGTTCCCGACGCGTATGCGCTACTCCGGTGTGTCGCTCGGCTACCAGGTCACGTCGATCGTCGCGGGCTCGCTCGCGCCGATCATCGCCGTCGCGCTGCTGGACCGCTTCGGCTCCGGTGTCCCGATCGCGTGGTACCTCGCCGCGGCCTGTGCCGTGACGCTCGTCGCCGTCATCGCGGCTCGCGAGACGAAGGGCCTCGCTCTCGAGTCCATCGACATCGCCGACGCGAAGAACCTCGCGACGGAGGCGGAGCTCTCCAAGGCGGGTCTGCTCGACCAGAATGTGAAGCGATGACCGATCTGACCGGTCGCACCGCCCTCGTCACGGGTGGTGCGTCCGGGATCGGCGCCGCGTGTGCGCGTGAATTGGCAACGCGCGGTGCAAAAGTCACGATCGCCGACGTCGACGAGGTCGCTGCGAAGGAGTTGGCGTCGGAACTGCAGGGCGACGCGTGGACCGTCGATCTGCTCGACGTCGCCGCGCTCGAGACCCTGAAGCTCGACGTCGACATCCTCGTCAACAACGCAGGAATCCAAACCGTCGCTCCCATCGTCGAGTTCGACCCCGCTGCGTTCCGGCGGATTCAGACGCTGATGGTGGAGGCGCCGTTCCTGCTGATTCGAGCTGCGTTGCCCGGCATGTACTCTCGCGAGTTCGGTCGTATCGTGAACGTCTCGTCGGTGCACGGTCTGCGGGCATCGGAGTACAAGGTCGCCTACGTCACCGCCAAGCATGCACTCGAAGGCATGTCGAAGGTGACGGCACTCGAGGGCGGTGCGCACGGCGTCACGAGCAACTGCGTGAACCCCGGTTACGTGCGAACCCCGTTGGTGGAGAAGCAGATCGCGGACCAGGCGGCAGCGCACGGAATCGCCGAGGACGAGGTGCTCGAGAAGGTCATGTTGACCGAGAGCGCGATCAAGCGGCTCGTCGAACCCGCCGAGGTCGGATCGCTCGTCGGGTGGCTGGCGTCCGAGGACGCAGGCATGGTCACCGGTGCGTCCTACACGATGGATGGTGGGTGGTCGGCGCGGTAATGCGCTCCGCGCCCGTGCGTGCATGGTCGGACCATAGGGCAACCACGCACGCACGGGTGCGTCAGCGCACGTCGCGACCGAGCTGCCCGAGCACCTTCGTCTGTCGATCGGCCGACTCCGGCACGTCCACGGCAGGCCCGCACACCCCGTCCATACGGATGTTGTCGCCCATCTGCGCGATGAACGCCTCGACGAAATCGAGATCCTCGCCGGCGATGGAGTCCTCGACGCCGACGGAGTGCGCGATGTCCCACGCATGCACGATCAGGTCGAGGCTGTAGAACGACCCGATCGACGACGCGAGGTCGGTCTTGCCGAAGTGGCCCTCGTACTCCCGGTTCGCGCGGGACGGGTCGTCGAGAATCTCCTGCATGGCGTCACGCGTGTGAACCCAGGCCGCGACGGGATCGTCGCCGGCGGACGGGCCGTCGGCAATGGACAGGCCAACGGGTTCGAGCGCACCCTTCTCGGTGTCGACGATGTGTTGGACCACGTCGCGGACCGTCCACCCCTCGCAGGTCGACGGCGTGTCCCACTTCTCCGACGGCACGGCGTCGATGCGGCGGGTGAGGATGTCGGCGAGGCGACGGTAGCGGTCGGCAACCGTTTCGGTGGAAGTCATGGTGCCGATTCTCCGACATCGAGGTTGCCGACGGATTGGAGATTCCCGACATCGAGTGATCGGGTTCGAGAACGGCTCGTCGTCTACGCTCGGGCGTCGTACTGTCCGGCGGGGGAGGGCCACCATGACCGTGAGCACGGCGGCGCGCGAGGCGCCGTCCGTCCGTACGACGACGCACCGAGTGATGACGATCGCGCTGGTGCTGATCGCCGCCCAACTGGTCGTCCGGGCGTACGTGGTGGCGTCGGGAAATTTTTACTGGGACGACCTGATCCTGACCGGACGCGGGAGCGCCTTCTCTCTCTTCTCGACGGACCTGCTGCTGTACGACCACGACGGACACTTCATGCCCGCGGCATTCGTCGTCGCCGGCCTGCAGGCGAGAATCGCTCCGCTCGACTGGTTCCTGCCCGCCGTGACGTCGCTGATCATGCAGGCGGCCGCGTCGTACGCGGTTCTTCGATTGCTGCGCAAGATCCTCGGTGATACTCCGATTCTGTTGTTGCCGTTGACGTTCTACCTGTTCTCCCCGCTGACGCTACCGTCGTTCGCATGGTGGGCCGCGGCGCTCAACGCGCTCCCTCTGCAGTTCGCGCTGGCCTGGGTCGCAGGTGACGCGCTCGACTACGTGAGGACGAGGCGTCGGCGACATGTGGTGACGGGTGCGGTCGTCACGGCCGTATCGCTGCTGTTCTTCGAGAAGTCGGTCGTGGTGCCGCTGTTCGCGTTCGGTGTCGTCGCGTTCGTGTTCGGAGTCAGGGCGGCGTGGAAACGTGCTGCACCGCTGTGGTGTTCGTGCGGTGTCGTCGTGGCCGTGTGGGCCGTTCTGTTTCTGATCGTCGTCCGGGCCGGCCTCGCGTTCCACGGGTGGCGAACGACAGCCGAACTCGTGCATCACGGAACATCGCTCGGATTGGTGCCGACACTGGTGGGTGGGCCCTGGATGTGGGAGCGCTGGCCGCCCGCGGGGCCGTGGGCGTCGCCGCCGCTCGTGCTCGTCGTGGCGGCGTGGGTGGCAGTCGTTGTCGCAGCGGTCTTTTCGCTTCGACGTCATTGGTCGGTCTGGGCGGCCGTGGTGGGTTATGTCGCCGTGTCCGTCGCGGTGATGGTGCTGTCGCGCTCCGGCCCCGACACCGCGAACGAACTGGCGCAGACGCTTCGATACGTCGCCGACAGTTCCGTCGTCATCACCGTCGGCGCCGCGTTGATGCTCAGGTCGCGAGCCGGCGGGCCGGTGCGCCGCACATGGATCGTCGTCGCCGCAGTCTTCGTGATCAGCAGTCTCGTGTCGTCGTACACCTTCGTGTCGAAGTGGCAGGACGATCCCGCAGGCGACTACCTGGCCACCGCGAAGCACTCGCTCGCGGACCATCGAGACATTCCCTTGCTGGACCAGGCCGTGTCACCGTGGGTGCTGACGCCGCTGGCGTATCCCGAGAACTCCGCTGCGAGGATTTTCGGCAGTCTCGACCCGAACTTCGCGTCGTCGACGCCCGTGCTGCAGTATCTGGACGACTCCGGTCACGTCGTGCCTGCTGTCGTGAGCCCGTCGCGCAGCATCACGCAGGGTCCGGAGGCGGGGTGCGGATATCGCGTCGGAAACCGCACCCGGATGCCGCTCGACGCGGCAGTTCCGAACTGGGACTGGACGGTACAGCTCAACTACTTCTCCGACGGTGACAGCGTCGTCGACCTGGAACTCGATACCGGGGACGCGGTGTCGGTGCCGCTGCGGAGCGGGTTGAACACCGTGTACGTGCGGCTGAGCGGCGCCGGAAGTGCGGTGACGGCGTCGACCACCGGTGAGGTGTGCATCGGAAGCGGCCCACTCGGAGTGGTGATGCTGGCGAACAGCTGAAGACGAGAAAAGCCCCCTTGCGTGATGCAAGGGGGCTTTGCCCGTTGGCGGAGGATAGGGGATTTGAACCCCTGAGGGCGTTAACCCAACCCGCGTTCCAGGCGAGCGCCATAGGCCACTAGGCGAATCCTCCGTGGGGAAGCATACCGGGTCACCCCCTCCAGATCCCAAATCGGGGCGGTGATGCGTCCCCGCGACGGGGACAGCTACACTCTCTGGTGGATCCCGCGCGGCGCGCATCCTGTGAACTCCCCCAGGGCCGGAAGGCAGCAAGGGTCAACGGGCTCTGCCGGGTGCGCGGGGTCCCCTTTGTTCGAGGACCAGCTTCTGCGAAAGGCCGCTCCGCATGTCAGCGCAGACCCAGTACGGGTTGATGAACCATGAGGAGCTCGTTTCCGAGCACGACCGGCAGAGCGCCAGGTACGAGCAGCTGAAGGCAGAAAAGCTCGTCCTGGATCTGACACGCGGAAAGCCGTCGCCCGAGCAGCTGGATCTGTCCGCGGAATTGCTGACGCTTCCCGGAGACGACTTTCGTGACGGCAACGGAACCGACTGCCGCAACTACGGCGGCCTCACCGGACTGCCCGAGCTGCGTGCGATCTTCGGTGAACTGCTGAACATCCCCGTCGGGAACCTCCTGGCCGGCAACAACGCCAGCTTGGAAATCATGCAGGACCTCGTCGTGTGGTCCCTGCTGCACGGTCTTCCCGATTCGCCGCGGCCCTGGTCCGCCGAGCCGAACATCCGGTTCCTGTGCCCGGCTCCGGGCTACGACCGCCACTTCGCGATCACCGAATCGCTCGGCATCGACATGATTCCGATTCCGATGCTGCACGACGGCCCGGACGTCGCCGAGATCTCACGGCTGGTCGCGTCGGACCCGCAGATCAAGGGCATGTGGGTCGTTCCGAACTACGCCAACCCGACCGGTGCGGTCTACTCCGAGGAAGTCGTCCGGACGCTGGCGTCGATGCCGACGGCCGCACCCGACTTTCGGTTGTTCTGGGACAACGCGTACGCCGTCCACCCGATCGCGGAAGAATTCGCGCCTGCGTACGACGTCCTCGGCTGGGCAGCGGAAGCCGGCAACCCGAATCGGCCGTTCGTGTTCGCGTCGACGTCGAAGATCACGTTCGCCGGGGCAGGCGTCAGCTTCTTCGGCAGCTCCGACGAGAACCTCGCCTGGTACCAGAAGTATCTCGGCATCAAGAGCATCGGACCGGACAAGCTGAATCAGCTGCGCCATCTGCGCTTCTTCGGTGACGCCGAGGGCGTCAAGGCGCACATGGCCAAGCATCGCGACATCCTGGCGCCGAAGTTCGCGCTCGTTCTTCAGATTCTCGAGGACCGTCTCGGTGCGTCGAAGATCGCGTCCTGGACCGAGCCGAAGGGCGGGTACTTCATCTCGCTCGACGTTCTGGAAGGAACGGCTGCTCGGGCGATCGCGCTGGCGAAGGACGCCGGTATCGCGTTGACCGCGGCCGGCTCCGCGTTCCCGTACAAGAAGGATCCCGAGGACCGCAACATTCGTCTCGCCCCGAGTTTCCCGTCGTTGGACGAACTCGAGAAGGCCATGGACGGCGTCGCGACCTGTGTTCTGTTGGCTGCGGCCGAGAAGCTGCTGCACACCTCGTGAGTGCGAATACATAGCCCGCTACGTATTCGCACTCACGGGCCGGTCAGTGGCCTACGACGACCGCACCCTCGGGCGCGGCGGGTAGCAGACCCGGCTTGACGACGATCGCCGAGATGACCGCGCCGAGCAGGAAGATGCCGGTGGCCCACCAGAACGTCGTGGTGTAGCTGGCGATCTCCGCGTGTGCCTGCAGCGCAAGCGGATCCGTCGCGGTTGCCATGTTGTCGGTGACGTACGCGGTCGCCGCGCTGGCTGCGATGGTGCTCAGCAGAGCGGTACCGATCGAACCGCCGACCTGCTGCATCGTGTTGACCGTCGCCGACGCGACACCCGAGTCGTCCGGGGTCGACGCCCGAGATCGCACCCTGCATCGCCGGAGCCATCGTCGCGCCCAGGCCGAGACCCATGACGATCAAGCCGGGCAGGATGTGCGTCACGTAGCTGGAGTCGACGTCGATCTGCGTCAGCAGTCCCATGCCGAGCGCGGCGACGAACAGGCCGGTCGTCATCAGGACGCGCGGACCGAACCGCGGCAGCACGATGGCCGTCGACAGCGTCGCGGTGACGATGAGCGAGAAGATCATCGGCATGAACGCGAAGCCGGTGGTGATCGGGGTGAATCCCAGCGTGTTCTGCAGGTAGTAGGTGAGGAACAGGAACACCGCGAACATGCCGGCACCGGTGACGAACACTGCGAGGAACGATCCGGCACGTGTGCGGTCGAGGATGATGCGCAGCGGCAGCAACGGGTGCGCGACGCGCTGCTGAATGCTGAAGAACACACCGAGCAGGCCGACGCCTGCTACCAGGAACGCGATGGTGACGGTGTTACCCCAGCCGTCGGACTCGGCGTGGGCGAAGCCGTAGACGATGGCGAATAGTGCAGCCGACACGGTCAGCGTGCCGGGGATGTCGAGGCGAGGACGGTGGTCGGACTTGTGCTTCGCCAGCAGGACGAAACCGGCAACGAAGGCCAGGTAGCAGCTAAGTGGAGGAGTGTCCTCCGCTTATCGGGTGAAACGGACATCGAATGAGTGTGAGAGCCGACACAGCCAGCGCCGGCGCAGGCCGAAAGCCGTTGCGTGCCGACGCGGAGCGCAACCGCAGGCGCATCGTGGATGCGGCGCGCGAACTGTTCGCGTCGCGCGGTATCGACATCACCCTCGACGACGTGGCGGCCCATGCGAAGGTCGGCGTCGGCACCGTCTATCGACGGTTCTCCTGTAAGGAAGAGCTGATCGACGGCGTCTTCGAGCAGCGGCTGGAGGAAATGCTCGCCCACGCGGAGAAGGCACTACAGGCCGACGACGCCTGGGACGGTCTCGTGATGTTCCTCGAGAGTCTGTGCCAGGGGATCTCGGCGGACCGAGGGCTGAACGACGTCGTCATGGGTAACGACGAGGGGTGTCACGGCATCGCCCAAGTGCGCGAGAAGATCGATCCGTTCGTCGAGAAGATCGTCCGACGTGCCCGCGAGTCGGGTCAGCTCCGCGCCGACGTCGAGGTCAACGACTTCTTTCCGTTGATCGGAATGGTCGGGGCAGCATCGGAATTCACGTGCAGTGTCGAGCCGGCGAATTGGAAACGGTATTTCACTCTCGTGCTCGACGGCCTTCGCGCCGAACCGGGAGCAGCGAGCGATCTTCCCGGCCGCGCATTCACCTCCGAGGAGATTCTCGTCGCCAAGACGGCGATGCACCGTCGCAAGCGCTGACTGTCGGGTGGCACAGGAAGTGTCGGGTGGAGCTCGACGTCGTACCGCATCGGTGTTGTGAGATCTCACTAGTAGTAGTGGCCGGTGAAACACACGCTTCCGATTTGTGGTTCCCATCACGTAGGGTCCGTCGAGAGTGTTGCTACCGCTGAGTAAGAAGCGGGGTCTTGGAAGACGACGGGGGTTGTTGCATGCGTGTGTCACGGGTGTTCGGATCGGCTGCGGGCCTTGCGGTCATCGCCGCCACGGCATTGACGCCGATAGCGACGGCGGCGCCCTCGACCGGGTCGACCGTCGAATCCGATTTCTACGTTCCGCCCAACCCGCTTCCCGCGGGGTCCCCGGGTGACCTGATCCGCACCGAACCGTCGCACCTCGCGTTGTCGGTTCCGGGTATCGGCGGCACCCTTCCCGGCGAGGCCACGCGAATCATGTACCGCAGCACCGATTCCAACGGCGATGCCAATGTGGTGACGGGCACCTACATCGACCCGGCCGCGAACTGGACCGGGCCCGGCGAACGTCCGCTCGTCGTACTGGCCCCCGGCACCCAGGGACAGGGTGATCAGTGCGCGCCGTCGAAGATGCTCAACAACGTCATCACGTACACGCCGCCGCTCGGCTTCATGGTCGAGTACGAGGTGCTCGCGGCGTACTCGATGTTGTCGCAGGGCTACGGCGTCGTCATCACCGACTACGAAGGCCTCGGTACTCCCGGTGCACACACGTACGTCAACAGGGCGGCCGAAGCTCATGCGGTGCTCGACGCGGCGCGCGCGGCGCGAAAGATCCAGGGTACGAAGGTGTCCGGTGGCGGACCCCTCGGTCTGTACGGCTACTCGCAGGGAGGTGGCGCGACGGCGGCAGCAGCGGAGCTGGCCGGTGAATATGCTCCCGAACTCGAGATCGCCGGAACGTACGCGGGCGCACCCCCGGCGGATCTGAAGCAGACGCTCGACCAGGTCGACGGCACGATTCTCACCGGCGTCATCGGCTACACCTTGAACGGCTTGCTCGAATCGGATCCCGGGCTGCGTCCGATCATCGACGAGAACATCAACGACGCGGGCAAGGCGATGCTGAACCTCGTTGCGAATCAATGTGTCGGAGAGACGATTCTGACCGTCGGGTTGCATCGGACCCAGGAGTACACGACGACCGGTGAACCGATGTCCGTGGTGCTCGACCGGCTGCCCGTCGCGCAGGAGATCCTGGCCAAGAACAAGATCGGAGAACGGACACCGAACGCGCCCGTTCTCATCCAGTCCGGCACGTCCGACGACATCGTGCCTCATGGTCAGGCCGTCGAACTCGGCGGTGCGTGGTGCGGGAAGGGTGCGACGGTTCAGCTCAGCAGTGCGCAGCTTCCCGCCATCGTTCCGGGATCAGGTGCGGGGCACCTGATTCCGGACATCCTGGGCCTCGGTGAAGCGCAGAACTGGATGAAGGACCGCTTCTACGGCGTGCCTGCTCCGACCAACTGCTGACGCCGATCTCACCGTCGCGCGACGGCACTTTCCGTGATGTGTCAGTCTGTAGGCAGATCGTTCCGTCCAGAAGAGGGCGTAATCGGCGGCGCGACGGTGAGGACATGGGGCATGAATTCGATTTCGGGGCACAGGACGGTGGTCCGAGGTGCGTGAGAACTACAACAGCCGGCTCGACGCGCTGTCGGCTGATCTTGCTGAGATGTGCACGCTCGCGGAAGACGCGATGGCGTCGGCGACGAAGGCCCTTCTGACGGCGGATCTCGGGTTGGCCGAGACGACCATCAGCAGCAAAGAACAGATCGACGTGCTCGCCGCGCAGTGGGAACAGGATGCGTTCTCGGTGCTCGCGTTGCAGTCGCCGGTGGCTCTCGACCTTCGAATCATGGTCAGTGGCATCCATATCGTCGCGGATTTGCAGCGGATGGGTGGGCTCGCAATTCACATCGCGGAACTCGTGCGCAGGCGCCACCCGGCTCACGTGCTGCCCGACGAGGTGGAGGCCGTGTTCGCCGATATGGGGCGCGTCGCCGTCGAACAGGCGGACGCGGCACGCGAGGTGTTGCTGACCCGTGATGCCGACCTGGCGAAGCAGCTTCGCGTCAAGGACGAGGCGATGGACGATCTGCACCGCAGCCTCTTCGAGCTGACGTCGGCGCCGGAGTGGCCGCACGGCGTTCCTGCTGCCGTCGACATCACGCTGTTGGGCCGGTTCTACGAGCGGTTCTCCGACCATACCGTCGAAGTGGCGAGGCGAGTCAACTTCCTCGTCACCGGTGAACTGCGTCCGGACGACGCTTGAACAGCGGAATTTCGTTGGTAGTGGCAGGATCGGCACGATGAAACGTGACGTGTCCGCCTACCTCGACGTGGATGTCACCGAGGCCAGCGTTCTCGAGTTCCAGATCGCCGTCGCGCCGCACCCCGGCGCCGACGTCACCGAGGAGTTGTCCTTCACGCTCGACGGCGCTCCCGTTCAGGTCCGCGAGATCGAAGGTGCGCACGGCACCCGCATCCACACGCTGCGCGCGGGCGTCGGGAAGCTCGAGGTGTCGTATTCGGCGACGGTTCTCGGCCACGCCGAGCCGGCGCCGGTGTCCGACTACGATCTGTCGCTCTACCTCCGACCCAGTCGCTATGCCGAGACCGACAAGTTCTTCGGCTTCGCCGCAACGGAATTCGGTAACTACGAGCCGTCGGAGAAGCTTCTCGCCGAAGTGTCGTCGTGGGTCGGTGCCCGCCTGAACTACGTACCGGGCAGCAGTGACCCGATCGACGGTGCCGTCGACACGCTGCTGGCGGGTGCAGGCGTCTGCCGCGACTACACGCATCTCGTCGTGGCGTTGCTGCGCGCGGTGGGCGTGCCCGCGCGGCTCGTCGCGGTCTACGCGCCGGGATGTGATCCGATGGACTTCCACGCTGTCGCGGAAGCGTTCGTCGACGGCACATGGCGGGTGGTCGACGCCACCTGCCTGGCACCGAGGTCGACACTGGTCCGGATCGCGACGGGGCGCGACGCCGCCGACACGGCGTTCCTCGACAACCACGGCGGCGCGATCACGTTGAACAACACGATCGTCGGAGCGGTCGTCGACGGTCCGTTGCCGTTCGACGACATCACGCAGATGGTCTCGATCACCTAGCGCTGCGTGAGAAGATCGGGGCCATGTCTCCCACGTTGCACCTGACCGGCGATGTCGAAGCCGATGCATTGCTGGCCGAGGATCCGTTCGCGTTGCTCATCGGCATGCTTCTCGACCAGCAGGTGCCGATGGAGTCCGCCTTCGCCGGTCCGAAGAAGCTCGTCGACCGTCTCGGTGATCTGAAGGTCGATTCCATCGCAGCCGCCGATCCCGACGAGTTCGCGGCGGTGTGCGCGGAAACTCCTGCGGTGCACAGGTTTCCGGGTTCGATGGCCAAGCGGATCCAGGGGTTGGCGGAGTACATCGTGGAGAATTACGACGGCAAGCCCGACGAGATCTGGCGACGCGAGAATCCCGACGGCGCCGAGGTGCTGAAGCGACTGAAGGCGCTACCCGGCTACGGCGACCAGAAGGCGCGCATCTTCCTGGCGCTTCTCGGCAAGCAGATGGGCGTCACTCCCGACGGCTGGCGCACGGCCGCCGGCGCGTACGGCGACGAGGGGTCACGTCGGTCGATCGCGGACGTCGTGGACGAGAAATCGCTCCTCGAAGTCCGGGAGTTCAAGAAGGCAGCGAAGGCGGCCGCGAAGAAGAAGTGAGTCGCGCGGGGGCGCGTGGGCCATGAGTGCCGGTGTCGGTGCTCGCCGGTACCCTTCTGTGCGTGGCTCTCTACCGGAAGTACCGTCCAGCGACGTTCGCCGAGGTCGTCGGGCAGGAGCACGTCACCGAGCCGTTAAGCGTCGCACTCAACGCAGGTCGGATCAACCACGCATACCTCTTCTCGGGCCCTCGTGGCTGCGGTAAGACGTCGTCCGCCCGTATTCTCGCGCGGTCTCTCAACTGCGCCGAAGGGCCCACGTCGACGCCGTGCGGCGTCTGCAGTTCGTGTGTCGCTCTCGCCCCGGGTGGGCCGGGCAACCTCGACGTCGTCGAGATGGACGCGGCCAGCCACGGAGGCGTCGACGACGCTCGTGATCTCCGAGACAAGGCCGTGTACGCCCCGGCCGAGTCGCGCTACGTCATCTTCATCATCGACGAGGCGCACATGGTCACGACGGCTGGCTTCAACGCCTTGCTGAAGGTCGTCGAGGAGCCGCCGGAGCATCTGGTCTTCATCTTCGCGACCACCGAGCCGGAGAAGGTGCTGCCGACCATCCGGTCCAGGACGCACCACTACCCGTTCCGACTGCTGCCGCCGTCGACCATGCGCGGTTTGCTCGAGAAGATCACGACGCAGGAATCCGTTCCGGTCGAGGATCCGGTGTATCCGCTGGTCATTCGTGCCGGCGGTGGGTCGCCGCGTGACTCGCTCAGCGTGCTCGATCAGCTGCTGGCAGGCGCCGGGCCCGAGGGCGTCACGTATTCGCGCGCGCTGTCGCTGCTCGGCGTCACCGACGTCGCACTGATCGACGAAGCCGTCGACGCCCTGGCCGTCGGTGACGGTGCGTCGCTGTTCGGCACGATCGACAAGGTCGTCGACGCGGGGCACGATCCGCGACGGTTCGCGACCGATCTTCTCGAGCGTCTCCGCGACCTGATTCTCATGCGCGCGGTTCCCGACGCGGGGGAGCGTGGTCTCGTCGACGTCCCCGGCGACGTGTTGGAACGTCTGAAGGACGAATCCGAACGCATCGGTTCGGCGACCCTCGCCCGCTACGCGGAGATCGTGCACGCCGGACTCGGCGAGATGCGCGGCGCCACGGCTCCACGGCTTCTGCTCGAAGTCATGTGTGCGCGCATGCTTCTGCCGTCGGCGTCCGACGCGGAATCGGCTGTGCTGCAACGGTTGGAACGTCTCGAGCGTCGTCTCGACGTGACTCTGCCCGCCGGTGAGCAGGCAGCCGTACAGCAGGCAACGACGCGTCGCCCGATCGAATCGGCACCCGCGCCTGCTGCTGCCCCGGCCGACGAGGTCGCGCCGAAGTTCGTCCGGCCGTCGCAACGTGCGGCTGCCGAGGCTGCCGCCGCAGCACCCGCGGCCCCTCCTGCACCCGTAACTCCGCCAGAACCCGCGGCCCCTCCAGCACCTGCGGCCCCTCCTGCAGTCACGGTGCCGACTCCCGAGCCCGCGCCCGTCCCCGAACCGGAGCCGACGCCCCAACCGGAGCCGACGCCGGAACCGGCACCCGTGCCGCGACCCACTCCGCAACCCGAGCCGACGCCGGAGCCCGAACCCGAGCCGACGCCGCAGCCGGAACCGGACCCCGTCCCGCCACCGCTGTCGACGCAGGAGCCGGCGTACGAACCGGAACCCGAGCCCGAGCCTGAACCGGAGCCGGAACCCGAGCGTGCCCCCGTCGGGTCGACCGCTCCCGACGCCGCCGCAGTACGTGCGGTGTGGTCCGAGGTGCGAGCCAAGGTGCGCGAACGCAGCCGCACCGTCGAGGTCATGCTGTCCGGTGCATCGGTGCGTGCGGTCGAGGCGAATTCCATCACGCTCGGCCACGACTCCGCGCCGCTCGCGAAGCGACTGCAGGAGCCGCGCAACGCCGACGTCATCCGCGACGCGCTACGTGACGTCTTCGGCGTCGACTGGGCGGTGACGTGCGTCGTCGGAGCTGCGGTTCCGGTGGAGGAAGCACCCGTTGCGAAAGCGGCACCCGAGCCGCCGAAGTCCGCGCCCACCAAGTTCTCGCGGCCGAGCCAGAGCAGGCCCGCGTCCGATGACGCACGTTCCGGTTCGGGTGGTGGCGACTACGACGACATTCCCCCGCCCGAGGCGCCGGACTACCCGGACGACCCCGAACCGCCGGGGCCTCCGCCGCCGGAGACACCCGAAGACGAGGAAGAGCTGCTCAAGGCCGCAGCCGAACCCGCCGACCCGACGATCCGGCGCGACCCCGAGACCGTCGCGATGGAATTGCTGCAGGCCGAACTGGGTGCCACACCTCTGAAGGAGTAGTGATGCCCAGGCGCTGGAGCTGGCACCCTTTCTGGCGACCTCCCACCCCTGTTCGGACCTGATCAGGGGTGATAGCTCAGCAATATGGGTGCTAGCTCCCCGAATTGGGTCCTAGCTCTGCACAAGCTTGCGCGCGGACCCAGCACGAAAGCGCGCATTCACGCCTGTTCGATGTCGTCGGGATCGACGAACACGAGGCGACCGTCGTCGAGTGCGACGGCGTAACGATGCGCGACGGCCCACGTCCTCAGACCCGCAACCGCGGACAGGTCGCCGAAGTCCTCCTTGACGACACCCGATTCCATGGGCCGCTGGTCGCGCGGCGCCTTCGAATCGGCGCTGTAGCGCACCTTGACGCGCGAGCCGACCGCGAACGGCTGCTGGGTGTCCATGGACATCATCTCCTGCTTTCTCGATGCCCCCCGCGTCGAACCTGTCGTCTACCCTCCCACGCGCGAACTCAAACGATTGCACCGGTCACGGACAACGCTCGTTTCGGTCCTTCATCAGTGCTTGAAACCCGTTCTACTGTGGTAGCAGCCGAGGTGTATTCCTCGTGTCCTGCGGTGCCCCGGTGCCGCCGAGTCGAGCAGGTGAAAGGAAGCGCACGCTGTGTCCACAGAGGCGTTCATTTACGAAGCCATCCGCACCCCACGCGGTAAGGGGAAGAACGGATCACTGCATTCGGTCAAGCCGATCTCGCTGGTCACCGGCCTGATCGACGAACTACGTCGCCGGTTCCCGGACCTCGACGAGAACCGCATCTCCGATCTCATCCTCGGAGTCGTCTCGCCCGTCGGCGATCAGGGCGCCGACATCGCGCGGACCGCTGTCCTCGAAGCGAAGATGCCGGACACCGTCGGCGGATTCCAGCTCAACCGTTTCTGCGCGTCGGGCCTCGAAGCGGTCAACCTGGCTGCTCAGAAGGTGCGATCCGGCTGGGACGAGGTCGTCATCGCCGGTGGCGTCGAGTCGATGTCCCGCGTTCCGATGGGTAGTGACGGCGGCGCCTGGGCGATGGACCCGGCCACGAACTACGACACGTACTTCGTACCGCAGGGCATCGGTGCCGATCTGATCGCGACGATCGAGGGGTTCAGCCGCGAAGACGTCGACGCCTACGCCGTGCAGTCGCAGGAACGCGCCGCTGCGGCATGGTCGGGTGGCTACTTCGCCAAGTCGGTCGTCCCGGTCAAGGACCAGAACGGCCTGCTGATCCTCGATCAGGACGAGCACATGCGTCCCGGTACGACCCTCGAATCGCTCGGCAAGCTCAACCCGGCGTTCACCGGCGTCGCCCAGATGGGCGGCTTCGACGACGTCGCGCTGCAGAAGTATCACTGGGTCGAGAAGATCAACCATGTCCACACCGGCGGTAACAGCTCGGGCATCGTCGACGGGGCAGCACTCGTGCTCGTCGGAAGCGAGCAGGCAGGCAAGGATCTGAACATGGTCCCGCGTGCGCGCGTCGTCGCGACCGCCACGTCCGGAGCCGACACGACGATCATGCTGACCGGCCCGACCCCCGCGTCGAAGAAAGTTCTCGCGACCGCGGGATTGACCGTCGACGACATCGACCTGTTCGAGCTGAACGAGGCGTTCGCGTCCGTCGTTCTGCGCTTCCAGAAGGATCTGCAGATCCCGAACGAGAAGCTCAACGTCAACGGTGGCGCCATCGCGATGGGCCACCCGCTCGGCGCGACGGGCGCCATGATCACCGGAACCGTGCTCGACGAGCTCGAGCGCCGCGGCGGTCGGTACGCCCTCATCACCCTGTGCATCGGCGGCGGCATGGGCGTCGCAACCATCATCGAGCGAGTCTGAGGTAAATACCATGAGCGAGAACATGATTCAGTGGGAACAGGACTCCGACGGCATCGTCGTGCTCACGATGGACGACCCCAACCAGGGCGCCAACACGATGAACCAGCTGTACAAGGATTCGATGGGAGCCACCGTCGATCGGCTGGAGAAGGAAGTCGACTCGATCACCGGCGTCGTCATCACGTCCGCCAAGAAGACGTTCTTCGCCGGCGGTGACCTGAACAACCTGATCCAGGCGAAGCCCGAAGACGCCCAGCAGGTGTTCGACGAGGTGCAGGGCATCAAGGCGCAGCTGCGTCGCCTCGAAAAGCTCGGCAAGCCCGTCGTCTCGGCGATCAACGGCGCCGCGCTCGGCGGCGGTCTCGAGATCGCGCTCGCGACGCATCACCGCATCGCAGCGAAGGTGTCGGGTGTGCAGCTCGGTCTGCCCGAGGTGTCGCTCGGCCTGCTTCCCGGCGGCGGTGGCGTCACACGCATCACCCGTCTGCTCGGCATCCAGAACGGATTCATGACCGTCCTCGCGCAGGGCACACGGTTCCGTCCGGAGAAGGCATTGGAAATCGGGCTCGTCCACGAGCTCGTCGACACCATCGACGAGTTGGTGCCCGCAGCGAAGGCGTGGATCAAGGCCAACCCCGAGGGCGGCGTCGCGCCGTGGGACGTCAAGGGCTACAAGATCCCGGGTGGAACGCCGTCGAACCCGAAGCTCGCCGCGGTGCTGCCCGCGTTCCCGTCGAACCTGCGCAAGCAGATCAAGGGTGCGCCGATGCCCGCGCCGCGCGCGATCCTCGCGGCCGCCGTCGAAGGCTCCCAGGTGGACTTCGACAACGCGTCGACCATCGAGTCCCGCTACTTCACCGAGCTCGTGACCGGGCAGGTCTCGAAGAACATGATTCAGGCGTTCTTCTTCGATCTGCAGGCCATCAACTCGGGCAAGTCCCGTCCGGACGGCATCGAGAAGACGACGTTCTCCAAGGTCGCCGTGCTGGGTGCAGGCATGATGGGCGCCGGTATCGCCTACGTGTGCGCCAAGGCCGGCATCGACGTCGTGCTCAAGGACGTCAGCATCGAGGCCGCGCAGAAGGGCAAGGCCTACTCCGAGGGCATCGAGGCCAAGGCCCTCTCGCGTGGCAAGACGACGCAGGAGAAGTCCGACGCGCTGCTCGCACGCATCCATCCGACGGCCGATCCGCAGGACACCGCGGGTGCCGACCTCGTCATCGAAGCTGTCTTCGAGTCCGAGGAACTGAAGCAGAAGGTATTCCAGGAGATCGAGGACATCGTCGAACCGACGGCGTTGCTCGGATCCAACACCTCGACGCTGCCGATCACGTCGCTCGCGACGGGTGTGAAGCGTCAGGAAGATTTCATCGGTATCCACTTCTTCTCGCCCGTCGACAAGATGCCGCTGGTGGAGATCATTCGCGGCGAGAAGACGTCGGATGCGGCGTTGGCGAAGGCCTTCGACCTGGTCCAGGCCATCAAGAAGACGCCGATCGTCGTCAACGACAGCCGCGGATTCTTCACCTCGCGCGTCATCGGCACGTTCATCAACGAGGCCATCGCGATGCTCGGTGAGGGCGTCGAGCCGTCGACCATCGAGCAGGCAGGTCTGCAGGCCGGCTACCCGGCTGCGCCGCTGCAGCTCTCGGACGAGTTGACGCTGACGCTCATGCAGAAGATCCGCAAGGAGACGTACGACGCGCTCGTCGCAGCAGGTCAGACGCCGCCCGAGGATCCTGCGGGTGCCGTCATCGACAAGATGGTCGACGAGTTCGAGCGGCCGTCGAAGGCCAAGGGCGCCGGGTTCTACGAGTACGCCGACGGCAAGCGCACCGGCCTGTGGCCCGGACTGCGTGACGCGTTCAAGTCCGGCACGGCGGAGATCCCGTTCGAGGACCTCATCGAGCGCATGCTGTTCATCGAGGCCATCGAGACGCAGAAGTGCTTCGACGAAGGTGTCCTGACGACGACGGCCGACGCCAACATCGGCTCGATCTTCGGCATCGGCTACCCGGCGTGGACCGGTGGCGTGCACCAGTACATCGTCGGCTACAAGGGTGGCCAGGCCGGATTCGTCGAGCGTGCGGACGAGCTCGCGGCGAAGTACGGCCCGCGGTTCCAGGCGCCGAACTCCCTACGGTCGTAGGCGACTTCGTCGCACGTGAGTGCGAATGTACAGCCCGCTGTACATTCGCACTCACGAGTCGCGATACGCGACCAACCGCTCCGCACAATCGGTGAACTGCTGCTGCATCAACCGGCATGCCTCGTCGACGTCGGACGCCTTCAGCGCCGCGATCAGTTGCTCGTGACTGCGGACCGCTTCGCGTCCCCAGTCCAGGTCGACGGCGTACAGCCTGGTCGGGGTGTAGCGCGTCGCGTTGTTCAGGAACCACGCGAGCTTGCTGGCCTCCGCGAGCCGATTGAGCACGCGGTGGAATTCGAACTCGGCGATCTCGACCTCGTTCGGCTGACTTTTCTCGACCGCGTCGGACAGCTCGGCGTTGAACTTCTCCAGCTCGGCGATCACGTCGGGAGTGATCCGGGGAGCCGCGCGTCGGACCAACTCGACGGCGATCTGGCCCTGCAACCAGAAGATGTCGACGATGTCGTCGGGCGTCAACGGCGACACGACGTAGCCACGATGCGGTACCAGTTCGACCATGCCTTCGCCGCGCAGCGTCAGCAGTGCCTCGCGCACCGGCGTGACGCTCACGCCCAGCTCCGCGGCTGTCTCGTCGAGCCGGATGAAGTCACCGGGCCGGATCTCGCCGGACATGACGACATGCCGAACATGGTTGGCGACGTCCTCGGACAGCTGCGGTCGTCGACGCAGCGCGGACACGCCTGAAGTCGCAGTTCGACGTCTCTCGGCCATCGCGCTAGCCAATCACATGGCAGGCTTGGAACGAACGATGGTCCGCGCGATCGGCTCGACGACTCGCGCAGCAACCGGACCCAGAACCGCCATGAGCAGCACATATGCGGTGGCCAGCGCGGCCAGTTCGCCTTCGACCGCTCCCGCGGACACCGCGAGGCCTGCGATGACGATCGAGAACTCACCGCGGGCGACCAGCGCCGCGCCCGCGCGAAGACGTCCAGGCCTCCCGATGCCCTAACGCCCGGCCGCCCACGCGCCGGTGATCATCTTCGTCGCAGTCGTCACGGCGGCCAGCAGGATGGCCCAGCCCAGGACCGGGGGAACGGTTGCCGGGTCGGTGCTCAGCCCGAAGACGACGAAGAACATCGCGGCGAACAGGTCTCGCAGCGGCTCGAGGACGCGGGTCGCGTTGTCGGCCGTCGACCCTGAAATTGCGATTCCCAGCAGGAACGCGCCGACGGCGGCCGACACCTGCAGTTCCGACGCGATGCCCGCGACGAGCAACGCGGATCCGAGGACTTTGAGAAGTACGACCTCACGGTCGGGGCTGTCGACGATCGCCGAGACGATGCTGCCGTACCGCAGCGCGACGACCAGGACGATCGTGATGACGAGCAGCGATACGCCGAGCGCTTCGAGACCGCCGAGGAAGCTGACACCGCTGAGGACGGCAGTCAGAATCGGCAGGTAGACAGCCATCGCGAGGTCCTCGAACACGAGAATCGACAGCACGACGGGTGTCTCGCGGTTGCCGAGCCTGCCCAGGTCGGTCAGTACTTTCGCGACGATTCCCGACGACGAGATGTACGTGACGCCACCGAGCACGAGCGCGCCGACGCCTCCCCACCCGAGCAGCAGGGCCGCGACAGCTCCCGGCACGAAATTGAGAACCAGGTCGACGAGACCGGCCAACCAGGATCTGCGCAGCCCGGTGACGAGTTCGGTGGCGGTGTATTCGAGCCCGAGCAGCAGGAGCAGCAGGATGACGCCGATCTCGCTGGCGATTTCGCTGAACTCGTCGATGCCCGCGAGGTTGACGAATCCGCCGTTGCCGAAGCACAGCCCACCGAGCAGGTAGAACGGGATCGGAGACACGCCGATCTTGCCTGCGAGTCGCGCGAGGAGGCCGAGCGCGAAGAACACCGCGCCGAGTTCGGTGAGGGCGAGCGCGCTCTCGGCCATCGGCTCAGCCCGTCGTCTCTCAGGCTTTGCCGAGAAGCCTGGATGCAGCGTCGAGTCCGTCGGCGGTACCGACGGCGACGAGCAGATCTCCGGAGGTGAGCGTGAAATCAGGAGTGGGCGACGGCTGCACTTGACCTGCGCGCATGACCGCGACGACCGACACACCTGTCTTGGTGCGCATCATCGTGTCGCCGAGGGTTCGGCCGTCGAATCGCGAGCCTTCCCGAATGGGTAGCTGCCGCGTGTTGATGCCGGGAAGGTCTCGATGGTCTTCCCCGAGCTGGGCAATGAGTTGCGGCGTGCCGAGCAGATTGCCCAGCGCCGCCGCTTCCTCATTGCTCAAGGTGATGGACGCCTGTGTTGCGTCGGGGTCATCCTTGCGCGAGACGATGAGTTCGTTCGCGCCGTCCTTACGGGTGATGACCCCGATGCGGCGCCCGGATGCGAGGGCGAAATCTTTCCGCACCCCGATCCCGGGCAGCAGAGTCACTTCGACGTTCATGGGCAAATGCTAACCCCGCCGAATGTGACCTGCGCCTCCTCGTGTGTCGATCAGGATGCGACGGCAGCCAGCAGCGCTTCACGCTGGTTGGCGCCGAGGCCGCCGATGCGGCGGGTGTCTGCGATCGCCAGCTGCTCGAGCAGCTGTGCGGCGCGCACCGAACCGACACCCGGCAGGGCCTTGATCAGGGCCGACACCTTGGTCTTCTTGACGATTTCGTCGTTCTCGGCCTTCGCGAGAACGTCAGCAACGCTGAGCTCGCCGGACTTGACGGCGGCCAGCAGCTTCGACCGGGCAGTGCGTGCCTCGGCCGCCTTGGCCAGAGCCGCAGTGCGCTGTTCCGGTGTCAATACTGGTAAAGCCATGGCCTTATCTCCTCGATAGTGGTGACCCGTCGCTCGCTGACATGGTCTACGACCTTCTTGCATCGTGCCTGGTGGCTCCGACAATGTATCGGAACAACACGCGTGTCATTCCCCGTGAGCCACCGTTCCTTCCCCGTCAGGCTACGTGCTCTGCGTTTCGGGGTGTGCCCCGACCAGCAGTTGGACCGGGAGTGCAGCCCGCGGAACGACCCGAGTGCACGGCCCGATGGGCCTGCCATCATGTCATCGCGGTTCCGCGGAGGCCAACAGCCATCGGTCTCCGTCACGCTCGAGCCTCACCAGCATGCGTGACGAATCGGTGCGGCCGTCGGGCGCGGTGAGATTGCGCACCGACTGATCGAGAAAGAGGGCGACGATGGCGTGCTCGGAACTCAGTTCGACGACTCCGGCGCTGGTCACATGCCCTGTGGCCTGTCCCTGGCCTTGGCTGAGCAACCCCGTCAGTTTGTCGGACACGTTCCGGTACGAGCTTGCGAAATCGGCGGTCGACGACGACGTCACCGCGTCCAGATTCGCCGTCGGATTCGTGTAGTCGTACGTGGCGAGTTGCTCGGTGTACTGCGTCGCCGACGCCACGGCCGTCGACCGCAGCTCGTCCATCGTGCGGTTCTGCACGACGAGGTAGCCCAGCACGGCGACGGCCGCAACGAGCGTCGTGGCGATCGTCGCGGCGGCGATCCTTCGCAGCGTCATTCGGACACTCCTTCCAGAAGTCTTTTCCAATAGTCGAGCGCCTCGACGCCCGTCGGGATCAGCAGTGGGTCGTCGGCCATCGGTGGGCCGGTGACGTTGCCGGGCTGCGTGGCGTCGCCTGCGCCGAGGTCGTTCGGTCGGGGTGCGTTCGCAGAGCCGCGCCCTGCCAGGTCGGGGCCGGGTGGGCAGTAGAGGTTCAGGTTCGGCTCGCGTGGTGACTCGTCGCCGACGCTGCGGCGTGGGGTGTCGTACCAGCAGACAGGCCCCTGGGTGGCGACGAGCGTGAAGTCCCCGCGGTCGCCGTGCACGATGGACGTCAACTTGCCGAGCGTCGTCGGCATCGCGTCGAGCAGCGCCGTCGTCGCGGGTGTGCGATCGGCGAGCACGCCTGTCACGGAGACGAGGTTCGTGAGCAGGGCGCCGAAGGTCCCCCGCGTGTCGTCGAGCAGCACCTGCGTCCTGGCCAGCGCGTCCGGCGACCGGTCCAGGAGGTAGATCAAGGACGGCTCCTGGGCGCGTAGTTGTCCGGTGATGTCCCGCACGGCCGCGGCGGATCCGGGCAGACCGTCCGCCCGGGAGGCGACGGCGTCGAGCATCGGAAGTCCGGCGTCGACGATATTCGCCAGAGCAGGCGCCTGTTCCTCGAGCATGCGGGACAGGGTGTCGACGTCGTCGAGCAGTCGACGCAGTGCAGGACCGGTCCCGTCGAGCGCGGTGCCGAACGTCTCGCCGAGTGTCGTGATCGAGTCGGGATCGATGGATTCGACGAGACTCGACATCTCCACGAGCAGGTCGCCGAGCTCCCTCGGCTGGTCTTCGGGTCGCACCACGAGAGCGCCGCCGTCGGCCAGGTACGGTCCCGCGTCCGTCGTCGGGACGATGTCGAGGGTCCGGATGCCGAGTGCACTGGCGTCGGTCACCTTCGCGGTCGATCCGGCGGGAACCCGCGTGTCCGGGTCGAGTCCGATCGCGAGCTCGACGCCGGTGCCGGTGACGGTGATGTCGGTAATTTCGCCTACCGCGACACCCCGGTACGTCACGCCCGCTCCGACACCGAGGTTCATGGCGTCGGGCATCGTCGCGGTCACCGCGATCGAACTCCGGAGGAGGTGTGACCCCACCACGTAGTGGGTGCCGACCAGTACCGCGACGACCGAGGTGACGGCGAAGAGCGCCAACTGAATGCGCACCGTACGCCTCATCGAGGACCCTCCGGGACGAGTAGTTGTTCGAGCGTCGCCGGCACATCGGCGACGCGTCCGCCCGTCATCAGTTCGCCGACCGTCTCCGGAAGGTCGAGAGCACCGTCGAAAACGAGGTAGTCGCCGTGTACCGCGCCGTCGAACCCCTCGATGAACTGGTTCATGTTGTCGAGCGTCGGCGTGACCGAGTCGTTGAATCCTTGGATCGATGCGAGAAGAACCGCAAGATCGTCGACGCCCGAGGCCAATCGATTGGTGTTGTCGCCGAGCAGTTCTCGTGCATTCTCCGCAAGCGACGACGTCGTGGCGATCAGTGACGATATCCGGTCTCGTTGACGGACGAGCAGGTCCATCGTCGGGGCGGCGACGGCCATACCTGCATCGAGGGTGGCGCGATTGTCGGCGAGCGCGGCGGACACCGCACCGGCAGCGATCAGCACTCGATCGAATTCGGCTTGCTGCGCATCGGCCTTCGCGAGGAGTGCGTCGGCGCTGTGCATCAGTTCGCGGATCTCGGGGCCACGTCCGCCGAACGCGTCGTTCATCTCGGTCACGATGCCCTGCAGTTGGTCGATGCCGCTGCCGTTCAGTACCAATCCCAGTGTGGCCAGAGAATTCTCGAGCTCCGGGCCGATTCCGGTGTTCTCGATGACGTCGCCGTCGACCAGGATCGTGGACGACGGATCGGCAGGCACCTCCAAGCGGACGTACGGCTCACCCAATGCGGACGGAAGCTCCAGCGACGCGGTGACGTCGGCAGGCAGCGGAGTCGACGCCTCGAGGCTGAGTCCGACCTGGGCGCCGCGTCCGTCCGTCGTCAGGTCGTGGACGCGTCCGACGAGATGCTGTCCGACGCGCACCTCGGTCCCGAGTCGGATGCGGTCGGCGCGAGGGAATTCGGCCGTCACGAGGTAGTCGTCGCCGTCGGCGGAGCGGCCGATCGGAAGCTCACCGAGCCCGAGGCTGCAGCCCGACAGCAGAAGGGCAGTGCAGCAGAGCAGTACGAGGCGCGTCATCGTCCTCCCGTCATCAACTGGGCGAGGCCGAGCGGATCGGACGTGCTGATGGGCACCGGAACCGGGTTGGTCAGTCCGGCGCCGGTGCAGATCGGCAACGCGAGATCTCTGCAGAGCGGCGCCGCCGCGGCGAACTGGTCCAAATCGGTGGAGATGTTCAGGCGGATGCGGGCGCGTTCGTCGTCGCCGATGGTGTTGCCGATGTTCTGCATCGTCAGTGGCAGCAGGTCGAGGAATTCGGCGAATTGCGCTTCGTGCGCGGCGAACCGGCCGGTGAGGTCGCGAGTGTTCGCGAGGACCGCTCGAAGGTCTTGTCCGCGGTCGGCGAGGAGGACGTCGAGTCGGTCGAACATGCTGCGCAACTGGGCAATCGGGGTGCCGATGTCGATGTCCTCGGACGCGAGCTGGCGTCCGAGCAGGTCGAGCGAGTCGGTAACAGAGGTCAGGGCACCCTCGCGTGATGCAAGCGCGGCGACGAGGGTGTTCAGATTCTCGATGAGCGCACCGATCTGATCGCTGTTTCCTCCGACGACCGCGGTCGCCTGAGAGATGTCGCGTATCGCGTCGTTGATCGCGGGACCGAGGCCTGCTGTTCCGTCGGCGACGATGTCGAGGGCGGACCCGACGTCGCCGCCGTCGGGGCCGAGCGCGCCTGCGAGTGTCGTGACGCTCGCCATCAGCTGATCCCAGTTGATGGGCGAGTGGCTCCGTTCGACAGGAATGATGTTGTCGCCCAGCGTCGGTCCGCCTCGGTATGCCGGTCCCAGTTCGACGAAGCGGTCGCTCACGACGGACGGGTTCATGACGTAGGCCTGCGCGTCGGCCGGGATGTCGACGCCCGACACCGACATGGTGACCCGCACACTCGTCCCCTGCGGCTCGACGGCGTCGACCGTCCCGACGGGAACGCCGAGCACCTGTACCGGGCTTCCGGGATAGATTCCGTCGATGTAGGCGAAATCGGCTGTGACGGTGGTGGAATCGTCCGTCGATATCACGAACCAGCCGCTGCAGGCCACGACGGCCAGGAGCACGAACAGAGCCACGTACCTCATCCGGTGCACCCCGTCATCACACCCAGCGCGCATAGCAGATTGTCCGGAACCGGGCCGGCGGGGGCGGACACGTCGACCCAGTTGCCGTTGCCGGTGGCGTCGGTGACCGCGCGGAGACCCGCGGGCAGTGTGGACATCAGGGCGTCGATGTTCTGTCCGTTGCGCTCGAGTGTGTCGGTCACGGAGCGCATGCCGATCAGCACATCGTCGAGTTCGGCGGTGTTGTCGTTCAGGAACGCCTCGGCCGACGCGGTGAGTGTACGCAGGTCGGTCACCAACTGGCTCACGGCTGCTCGACGGTCCGCCAGAATGCCGAGAACGGTCTGTGCGTTTCCGAGAAGCACTGCGAGCGAGTCGCTTTCCGCGGCCACGGCCGTCGACAGGGACTGCGACGCATCGAGAAGCCCTGCGATCTGTTCGTCGTTCCTGGCCAACATGGCGGACGCGGTGCTGACCCCGGTCAACGCGTCGGCGACGATCGTCGTGTCGGTCGGGGTGACGTCCCGCAGCGTCGCCACCATCTGCTCCAGCGCCGGGACGTCCAGTTCGTCGGCGGCGTTCGTGGTGGCGGTCCCGATCTCGTCGAGCGAATACGGCACGATGGTTCGCGCCAACGGGATGGTGTCGATGGAACCTGTTCCGTCGGGGATGATCTCGAGATACTGCTTACCGAGAATGGTGCGCAGCTTGATCGCCGCCTGAGTGCGATCACCCAATGGTCGGCCGCGGTCGAGCCTGAAGTGCACCTCCACGTGGTCACCTGCGATGTCGACGCTGTCGACACGTCCGGCGGGAACGCCCGCCACGTAGACAGGGTCCGATTCGGTGAGACCGCCCGCGTTCTCGAACTGAGCGCTGTAACCGGTGGTGCGAAAGACGTACCAGCCGTGCGGAATCGCGATAGCGGCGATCAACAACAGCGCTACGAGTGCGATGCCGGTGACCCCTAGTCTCACCGTCGTCATCGGCATATCTCCGTGTGTGTTCCACCGAAGATGTTCGCCTCGGCGTCCCCGGCCTTCAGAATGAAATTGCAGGTGTACAGGTTGAGCCAGCCGCCGTAGTCGCCGAGATGATTGATCGCCGACGCCAGTTCCGGCAACAGGGTCATCGTGCGGTCGAAGTTCGCGGTGTTCGGAATCCACGAATCGGTCGTGGCGTTCGCGTCCGACAGAGCAGCGTCGAGAGGGTCGACAGCGTGAGTCGTCAAGACCGACAGCGACCGCACCGTGTCCGATCCGTCGTCGAGAAGCGTCTCGAGCTGGTCTCCCTGCTGTGCGACGGTGCTGCTCATGTCGGTCAGGCCTCCGATCACGCGAGTGATGTCGTCGCGATGCGAATCCATCGTCGTGACAACGGAACTCAGATCGGTGATCAGGTCGGTCAGCACCTGCTCGTTGTTCGCCAACCCCCGGGTGACCGACGCGACATGCCGCAGCAGGGAGTCGATCGTTCCCGCTTCACCTTCGAACGCGTCGATGATCGAACGCGCCAGCGCGTTGACCTGGTCGGGATCGACCGCGGCGAACAACGGCTCGAATCCGTTCACCAGAGCCGTGAGGTCCACCGGGGGCGTCGTACGTTCGAGAGGGATGGTTCCGCCGTCCGGCAAGGCGCCGGACGGTTCGGTAGGTGGGTCGAGTGCGAGATATCGGGCGCCCAGCATGTCGCCGTATCGAATGGCCGCGGTGATGTTATGCGGTACCGCCACTGCCTTCTGCACCGAGAAACGCACGACTGCGGTGCTGCGGTCCGCGGCGGTCGTGAAATCGACGTCGTCGACCCGTCCGACGCGTACTCCTGCCAGGGTGACGTCGTTGCCGTCCCGTAAGCCTTCGACTCCGCTGAATTCGGCTGTGTACGAGACGGTGTCGCCGGGCACGGGAACACTGAGCGTGTCGACGACGACGATCGCCGACACCACACCCGCCACGGCGAACGCGGCGAGCTGCACCAGCGGTGTGCGGACGGAGGTCATCGAATCGTCACCTCGGTGCCCTGCAGGACCGGTGCGAGCAGCATCGTGCTGGCAGGGTTCAACGGGAGGGAAGCACCGACGGCTGCGTCCTGCACCGTGGAGAGTGCGCACGCGCGGCTGTCGAGTCCGGGATAACGAGGGCAGTCGGCCGCCGTGTACGGCAGGGGATCGGAGAAGTCGGGCACCGCGGTGATGTCGAATCGACCGCTCGCGAAGATTCGGGCTCCTGCTGCGCCGAACGGCTCGAGCATGTCGAGTGTCGCCGCGAGCCCATCGGCGTTGTCCGACAACGTCTTCAGAACCGTTGCACCGCGCTGGACCACGGTGATCGTGGTGGATGTGTTGTCCCGTGCCACGGCATCGGCCGACGCGGCCAGGCCGGCGGCATTGGTCAGCAGAGCGTCGAATCCGTCGGCACGGTCCAGCGTCGTCTGCGACAACGCGGTGGCTGCGTCGATCGTCGCCAGTACGTCGGGTGTGGCATCGGCGAGGGCTTCGGCCACGTGCCGAACCGACGTGGTGTGATCGAGCGCTGCGGCGATCTGCGGATGAAGCTGCGCCTCGATGGACGCGACGCGGTCGATCGTCTCGCCCAGACTCCTGCCCCTTCCGTCGAGAGCCGTACCGATGGCGGTGAGCGCAGTCTGCGCCCTGGCCGGCTCCACTCGGTTCAGCAAGCTGGTGACGGTGCGATAGACGTCGGCGAGTTGTACTGCTTCGGCGGATGTGTCGACGCTCAGGGTCGTGCCACCGGTGAGAGGCCGTGACGCCGTGCCGGTGTCGACGAGATCGACGTAGACGTCACCGAACAGGGTTCGCGGCGCGATACGGACGAGCGCCGATGCCGGGACGGTGTCGATCTCGTCGGGGTCGATGCGCATCGTGACGCGAGAACGGTCGGTACCGCTGTCGATGGCGACGACTCTGCCGACCTGTACACCGCGGTACACGACGCCGATCTCTCCGATCAACAGACCGGCAGATGCCGGAACTTCGGCGTAGACCTCCGGTGCGCGCTCGAACGCGCCGTCGGCGTATGCGACGGACGCGACCGCCGCGGTCGTCAGGGCCGCCGCGGCCGCGACGCCCCGCATCGCAAGCCCGGTCCGGCTCGGCCCGAGACGTTTCGGCAGCGCTGCGGTCACGAGACACCGAGCCCGGGCACGGTGGGCGCGATCCCCCACAGCACGAACGTCAGGAACACGTCGGTGATGCCGATGGCGAGAATGGAGGTGCGCAACGCGCGCCCGGCTGCGCGCCCGACGCCCTCCGGGCCGCCGGACGCGTGGAAACCGTAGGCGCAGTGGACGAGTGCGACAACGATCGCGAAGACCACGGCCTTGACGACCGATCCGACCATGTCGACGGGTGTCATCGCGAGATGGAAGTAGTAGTCGTACGTCCCGGCCGAACTGCTGCCGAACGTCACGACGACCAGGCGCGTGGCGATGAACGTCGCGATGAGCCCGACCAGATAGATCGGAACGATGCACACGACGGCCGCGAGCAGGCGCGTCGTCGCGAGGAAGGGAATCGGTCGGACGGCCATCGAATCGAGGGCGTCGATCTCGTCCGAGATCCTCATGGCACCCAGCTGAGCGGTGAAGCCTGTTCCGACCTTCGCCGCCAGCGCGATACTGGCGATGACCGGCGCCAGCTCTCGGGTGTTCGCGATGGCGGACAGCAAGCCGGACAACGATGTCAGGCCGATCAGGTCGAGACCGCGGTACGTCTCGACGCCGACCATCATCGCCGCGACGGCGGACATGGCGAACACGATGCCGATCGTTCCGCCGCCCGCGAGAAGCGACGCGTACCCGAAACTCACTTCGCCGATGTGCTGAGCGACATGCCTGTAGTAGCGGCGGAGCGTGAACGGTATCGCGGCGACGGTCTCGATGTAGAACGTGACGTGCTGACCGAGAACGACGAGTGCGCCGGTGGCGCGATGTCCCTGCCGGCGGAGCCGGACCACACCGTCGTACGGCATCAGTACGTCCCCACTGCCGGAACCGCGACCGAATAGAGCTGAGACAACACGGTATTGACGACGAAGACGAGGACGAACGCGAGCACGACGGCCTCGTTGACGGCATCGGCGACACCGCTCGGTCCACCCTTGGCGTGCAGACCCTTGAACGACGCGACGAGGGTCGACGTCACCGCGAAGCAGACCGACTTGATCATCGCCATCGTGAAATCCGATACGCGACCGTACTCACTGAACGTCGCGAGGAACGCGCCTGCCGATTGATCGGCGACGAACACCTGATAGAAGAAGCAGGCACCGACGCCGACGGCCGTGACCATGGCGCAGATCGCGAGCGACACGACAGCCGACGCGATCAACCGCGGTACGACCAGCCGTTCGACGACGTCGAGACCCATCACCTCCATCGCCGCGATCTCCTCGCGGATGGTCCGGGATCCGAGGTCGGCGCAGATGGCCGACCCGGCGACCCCCGCCAGCATCAACGCGCAGACCAGCGCTGCTGCTTGACCGACCACGACGAATGCGACGACGGCGCCGGAATACGCTCCGGCGCCGAGCCTTCCGGCCAACGAGCCGACCGATACCGCGATCAGTACGCCGATGGGCAGCATCAGCAGCAACGCGGGCACGGTGCAGACCCGCGCGACGAACAGAGCCTGCGTGATCGTTTCCTCGAGCGACAGCCGTCCTCGAACGACGGTCGTGATCGTGCGCTGGATCGCCGTGACCGAGAACGCGACGAGGCCGCCGATCTGGTTCGCCAGGTCGCGTCCCGGGCCCCGCGCGACGGGGAGTTCGAAACTCACCGTCTATGCGGGCGTCGGCGAATACGCGTTGCGCAGCGCAACTTTCACGACCTTGCCGCTCGCGTTGCGTGGCAACGCATCGACTGTCACGAGCTCCTTCGGATGCTTGTAGCGCGCGAGGTGGTCGCCGAGCCACGACGACAGCTCGTCCAGGCCCAGGTCGGGGCCTTCGTCGTTCAGTGCGACGATCGCGACCGGCACCTCACCCCACTTGTCGTCGGGACGTCCGATGACGGCCGCCTCCAGGATGCGTGGATGGCCGAACAGAACGTTCTCGACCTCGGCGCAATAGATGTTCTCACCGCCCGAGATGATCATGTCCTTCTTGCGGTCGACGACGAACACGAATCCTTCGTCGTCCTGACGCACGAGATCACCCGAGTGGAACCAGCCGCCGTGGAACGCGTCGGCGGTGGCGTCGGGGTTCTGCCAGTACTCTTTCATCAACGTTGGCCCGCGATAGACGATTTCGCCGACGGACCCTGGCTCGACGTCGTTCATGTCGTCGTCGACCACACGGGCAGCGATGGTCGGGATCACGCGGCCCACCGAGCCCAGCTTGCGTAAGGCGTCCTCGCCGTCGAGTACGCAGGTGATGGGTGACATCTCGGTCTGCCCGAACACCGCGACGTTGAGTGCGTCGGGGAAGGTCGCTGCCATGGCCTTCAGGATCGTGTCCGACGCAGGCGCGGCTCCCCACGAAATGACCCGCAGTTTCAGCGATCTGGGGTTGCGCGACTGCTCGGCGCACATGGCCTGCCACTGCACGGGCACGAGGAACAGCGTCGTGACGCCCTCGGCGGCGAGCACGTCGAGAAGTGCCGACGGGTCGAACGCGCCCACGGGATAGATCACGGTCGGAACACCGAGTTGCAGGCTCGGTGCCAGGCTGCCGAGCGCGGCGATGTGGAACATCGGTGACGCGCAGAATCCGACCTCGTCGACGCCGTGCATTCGGAGCGCGCGAATACATGTGAGCGCCTGTGCCTGCATGTTCGAGTGGGTCAACACGGCGCCTTTGGGGCGACCTGTCGTACCCGAGGTGTACATGATCAGGGCAGGTGCGTCGTCGGGCACGTCGACGGGTTCGGCGGGCGTGGCGTCGGACAGCAGTGTCTCGTACTCCGTGCCCGTGGTGATCTTCGTGTTCAGCGAATCCACCTGTGCGAGAACGGCATCGGCCAGCGGCGACAACGTGTCGTCGGTGACGAGAACCTTCGCGCCGCTGTTCTGCGCGAGGAACGCGACCTCGGGCGGTGTCATGCGGAAATTGACCGGCACCGCGAGAGCGCCCAGAGCATTGACGGCGAGAACCGTCTCCAGATACTCGGGGCGGTTGAGCATGAGGATCAAGACGCGATCGCCGTACTCGATGTCGTTGTCGGCCAACACCCGAGCGAACCGAGCGACGCGGTCACCCAGGGTGGACCAGGTGATCGATGCTCCTCGGAACCGGAGTGCGACGGCGTCGGGCTGCATGAGCGCGTGGCGTCGGACCTGATTGTTCCAGTTGTTGCGAATGGATCGATGGGGTTCGTCCGAATGGGCGGCCATCGCGCTTCCTCTCCGTCGAGGGTGGATGTGGTGACGAGCGTACCTCTGGCCGGGATGGGCCGAGGGCAAATCGACAACGGTATTTCTGCACCGTGCGGTGCCTCTAAGTTTGCGGTGATTCGCGTTCGAAGTCGGGTCGGCGATGCTCGAGCACGGCAGCGATGCCTTCGCGGAATTCCGGGGCGGTCAACAGTTCGATCTGGCCGTCACGTTCGCGTTCCAGTGCGTCGTCGAGAAGAGCGAGCGTCGACGCCGTCAAGGCGCGCTTGGTGAGCTCGAGTGCACGCCGTGGCCCGCGGGCCAGGCGTCGGGCGATCTTCTGCACGTGGTTCTCGAGTTCGTCGGCGGGCAGGACCTTGTTGATCAGTCCCGCCGCGGCTGCGTCGGGCGCCGTCATCGGCTCCGCCAACAGCGCCATCGCCGCCGCGCGGACGCGACCGATCGCCGCCGGAACGAGGAGGCTGCCGGCGCCGTCGGGCATCAGCGCGACTGTGGTGAACGCCAGCAGAAACGATGCCTCCTCGGCCGCGAAGACGAGATCCGACGCGAGTGCCAGTGATGCTCCGATGCCCGCCGCAACGCCGTTCACCTGCGCAATCACCGGAACAGGGGCATCGATGACCGCGCGGACGAGCGCCGACGCCGTCGCCATCGTGTCCTCCGCAGCGCGCCGCATGTCGTCCGGAGACGTCGGTGTCGACGCGGCCATCTCGGCGATGTCCGCGCCCGTGCTGAATGCGTGTCCGGTGCCCGTGAGGACCACGACGCGGACGTCACCGTCGGGGGTGACGGCAGACAGGGCGTCGACGAGCGCGGTGGCGGTGGGTCCGTCGAGTGCGTTCATGCGGTCCTGTCGGTCGATGCGCAGGGTCAGGACTCCCGCGTCCGACACCGAGTGCAGACCAGTGGCCATCGAATGCTCCTGCCATGAGGTCGGCCGTGCGAATTGCCGCTAACTTAACGCGTTAATTCTGCTGGCTGTCAAGGGTTGACGAAATCGACTACTAGGATGAGGATCGACCGGGGTAGCACACGAGGACGGGAATGGAAGCGGATGACGGACACCGAGGCGCCGCGTCGTCGACGGCCGAGAAACCGCAAAGCGCAGATTCTCTCGGCTGCGGCGGAGGCGTTCAGCGAGCGTGGCTACCATCCCGTCGGGATCGACGACATCGCCGCGACGGTCGGAATCTCCGGGCCGGCACTGTATCGGCACTTTCCCACCAAATACGCCTTGTTCGTGCATACCGTCATGCGGCTCGCGGACCTTTTGCTGGCCGCGACGGACCCCACGGTCGTCGACGGACCCGACGCGGAAGCGCGCATGAACGCTGTGCTCACGGCGGTCATCCGCACCACCATCGACAACAGGCGCACCGGTGGGTTGTATCGCTGGGAAGGCCGCTACCTCGTCGGCGACGACAAAGTGGCGCTACGCGACGCCCTGTACACGCTGCACGGGCGCGTCGAAGATCCGTTGAAGACGCTGCGTACCGAGTTGCCCGACGCCGACGCGGCGTTGCTCGCCACCGCCGCGATCAGCGTCGTCGCGAGTATCACCGCGCATCGTACTGCGTTGTCCGCCAAACAGATCGAGACGATGATCCTCGCTGCGGCATGGTCGGTTCTGCAGGCTGATCTGCCTCCGGGCTCGGCGGACTCCGCGTCTCGTGACGTGGCGACGCCGGATTCGAAACGCGAACTGCTGCTGCACGAGTCGATTCTGCTGTTCTACGAGCACGGTTTCCACGACGTGAGTATCGAGGACATCGGAGCGGCCGTCGGCATCAACGCATCGAGCGTGTACCGATACTTTCCCAGCAAGGCCGAGCTGCTCGCCGCGGCGTTCCATCGCGCCAACGAGAAGTTGACCGACACGCTGCAGAAGTCCCTCGCGCGCTCGACCGATCCGGTCACGGCCATCGCCACGCTGTGCCGGTTGTACACGGAACTGACGTTCGGGCAGAGCGAACTCGTCGCGGTGTACTTCGCCGAGATCGGCAATCTGCCCGCGGAACAGCGCTCGGGACTACGAAACGTGCAGCGGCAGAACATCGAACGATGGGCGCAGCTACTGCGAGATGCGCGGCCGGAGCTGTCGGTCGTCGCGTCCCGATTCCTCGTGCATGCTGCGCTGGGCGTCGTGTTCGACGTCGGTCGCGCGGTGCGATTCGATCGCTCGGACGCCACGGTGGCTCGGGTGCACACGGTGATGGTGGCGGTACTGATGGGGAGGAGTGAACGATGAGGGTACGGGAACTACTGGAGCAGTCCGACGTATCGACGGACGAACTCGACGAGGTCTGGGCGACGCTCGACACGGTGCGTGCGGAGGACATCCTGGGGTCGTGGACCGGCGCGGCCTTCCGAACCGGCCACGCGCTGTGTGCCGCGCTGCCCGCAAGTAGATGGCACGGCAAGACTTTTCATTCGCTGACCGACGCGAAACCTCTCATCTGCCGCGCCGACGACGGGTCGCTGTACTCGAACGTCGAGCTCGGTGCGGGCGAGGCGTCGCTCTGGAACATCGAGTTCCGAGGCGAGGTCACCGCGACGATGGTGTACGACGGCAAGGCCGTGTTCGACCACTTCAAACGTGTCGACGACCGTACCCTGATGGGGATCATGAACGGCAAGCCCGACCTCGTGCTGTCTCGCGGCAAGCACTTCTACTTCGTGCTAGAGCGCAGCTGATGGTGACTGCCAGGGCGTTGGTCTCGCGAGACCCGCTGTCGCCGTTCTCGATCGAGAGCGTGCAGATCGACGACCCACGGAGTGACGAGATTCTCGTTCGAATGCGCGCGACCGGCATATGCCACACCGATCTCGTTGCACGCGCGGCGGGTTCGCGCACGCGTCCCGTTCTGCTCGGGCACGAAGGTGCGGGAGTGGTCGAGACCGTCGGTAGTCGGGTGACAGGGATACGACCCGGCGACCACGTCGTTCTCACGTATCGCCGGTGCGGCACGTGTGCGAACTGCGCACAGGGACGACCCGCGTACTGCCACCGCGGCGGCGTCCTCAACCAGTTCGGTACGCGGGCAGACGGTTCGCCTCGGGTGACGAGCGGCGGCGGACCCGTTGCCGACGGATTCTTCGGACAGTCGTCGTTCGCCGAGATGGCACTGACGACGCAGGACAACACGATCGTCGTCGACCGAGACGTCGACCTTGCCGTGGCGGCGCCCCTCGGCTGCAGCGTGCAGACGGGAGCGGGCGCGGTGATGAACGTGCTGCGCCCCGAACCCTCGGACTCCTTCGTCGTCCACGGCGCGGGCGGTGTAGGGATGGCAGCGGTGCTCGCTGCGGTTGCGACAGGGGTCGGGACGATCTGCGTCGTCGAGACATCCGGTGCGCGACGTGCACTGGCCCTCGACCTCGGTGCTACCCACGTGTTCGATCCGGCAGATGTCGACGTGGTCGAGGCGCTGCGTGACGTCACCGGCGGAGGTGTCACACACGCGTTGGACACCACGGGTGTGGCCGACGTCGTCGCCGACGCGATCGCCGCTCTGGGCATCGGGGGAACGCTCGTGACCGTCGGACTCGGAAAAGGGACGGTACGACTCGACCTGCTCGACACCGTGATTACAGGGAAGACCGTTCGCGGATGCCTCGAAGGGGACTCGATACCGGAACAGTTCGTTCCGGTTCTGACTGCACTGCTGCGAGACGGCCGACTACCCGTCGACCGACTGGTGTCGTCCTACCACTGGCGAGACATCGACGCAGCCGTCGACGACCACCGTGACGGGAAAACGGTCAAGCCCGTGTTGCTGTGGGAGTGAGAGCTGCGCGTGCGAGCCTAGTGGGAGTTCTCGGCGGACCTGCGGCGCGCAAGAAGGCGTGAGACGCCCAGCTGCGCGACGACGACGATCGTTCCGACGATCAGGCCCAGCAACGCCGAGGCCAGCGTGTTGACGATCCACGCGAGCACCGGTCCGATGCCGGCGATGTCGTGGACAGCGTCCTCGCCGTGATGAACGAGCTCGTACAGCGGGTGGAAGCCGAGTTCGTCGATCCCGACGAGCAGGATGTGCCCGCCGACCCACAGCATGGCCGCGGTGCCGACGACGCCGAGGAACGACATGACCTTCGGCATGGCCTTGACGAGACCGCGTCCGAACTTCTCGACGAATCCGGACGACTTCTCGGCCAGACGCAGGCCGATGTCGTCCATCTTCACGATGAGTCCGACGACACCGTAGACGACGACGGTGATGACCACCGCGACGACGGCCAGAATGATCAACCGGCTCCAGAAGCCTTCGGAGGCAATGGTGTCGAGTGCGATGACCATGATCTCGGCCGAGAGGATGAGGTCGGTGCGGACGGCACCGGACACGACGCTGTCCTCGTCGCGAGGTCCGTCGTCCTCGGCGTGGTGGTCACCGTGCCCGAACAGTGCACCCCAGATCTTGTGCACTGCTTCGTAGGCGAGGTAACAGCCACCGAGCATCAGGATCGGCGTCAGGAGCCACGGAAGGAACTGGCTCAGTATCAACGCGATCGGCAGGATGATCAGCAGCTTGTTCCGCAGCGAACCGATGGCGATCTTCTTGATGATCGGCAACTCGCGCTCGGCGGCGAGACCGCGGACGTACTGGGGCGTCACGGCCGCGTCGTCGATGACGACACCGGCAGCTTTCGCGGTTGCTCGTCCGGTCGCAGCGCCGACGTCGTCGATCGAGGCCGCAGCCAGACGCGCGAGCGCGGCTACGTCGTCCAGCAGTGCAACGAGTCCACCGGCCATCGTGGAGCCTCCTGTGAAGAGTGCGAAGCGATACCACCGAACGATACCCGCCCACATTGTGGGTAAAGACTTCGTCAAGAAAGGTTGTTAGCATGCCTTCCATGTCGGTGACCACGCGTGTACTCGTCGGATTGACCGCTTCTCTGATGCTCTGCGCGGGAGGTGCCACCGCCACCGCTGCGCCGATCGACGTGCCGTGGTCGCCCGACACTGCCGTCGACACCGAGGTCGAATTCGTGTCCGACGGCATCACCTACTACGGCAGTCTGCGACCCTCGGTCGGCGAAACACGAGGCGCCGCACTGCTTCTCCCGGGTAGCGGACCGATCGACCGCAACGGGAACGTGCAGGCCGCGAACATCTCGCCGAGCACCATCGCCTACATCGCCGACGCGTTGGCGCAACGAGGCATCACGACGCTGCGGTTCGACAAGATCGGGGCAGGCCGCACCGGAACCGACGGATTCGACCCAGCGAATCCGCCCGGCTTCACGGACCAAGTCGATGCGGCCGAGGCAGCGGCCGCAGTGTTGTCCCAGCGCACCGGAATCAGCGGCGACGACTTCGCGGTACTCGGACACAGCGAGGGCGGCTTGACGGCGTTGGCGTTGGCCGACCGCGGAGTGGCCGTCGGCAAGCTCGGTCTGCTCGCGCCGCTGTCCATTCGCTATTTCGATCTGTTGCATGCGCAGTTGAACCGCAACTTCGACCTTGCGGTCTCATCGGGTCAGGCCACGCCTGCCGACGCGGACGTGTGGCGAGGCCGTCTCGACGAGACCATCGCGGCGTTGCGGGCGGGTGAGCCGCTGCCGTACCCGGACGACGAGGTGCTCGCGCCGATCGGATTCAACGAGGAGAGCGCCACGTTCCTGACCGAGGCCGACGCGTTGGACCCGGCCGTGCTGGCCGGTCGGTTGCCGTCGGGCACCGATGTTCTTCTGACGTGCTCGGACAAGGATCTCAACGTGTCCTGCGGGCAGACGGACGTGCTGTTCGACGCGCTGCAGGGGACCGACGTCGACTACGCGCGTTTCACGAACGCCTCGCACATGCTTGCCGAACTCGGTCCGCTGCCGACGACGGGCTTCGACATGTACGCACCGCTGCCGCAGTCATCGGAGTTCCGCGGCGCTCTCGACGCGTGGGTGGACCGCGCGTTCGCTTGAATAGGGACACGTGATGGCGCCGAGATCCTTCGGGGTGTAGTTCCCCGGGTAGCCGGGGTAGGTCTTGTTCTTCGGATCGTCGGTGGTACGGGGCCTCTTGCGAGTCGGGAGGAAGCGTTCGGCGCGGGCCTTGGCGCGCAGGCTCGCGACGGCCGCACGCTTGACGACGGGTGAGCCGGCCGGGAACCCGAACGCGCTCGCCATCCGGTCGTCCATCAACGCGAAGACGCCCTGTTCGACAGCAGGGCGAAGAAGCGCCGGGAACCAGGAGCAGAACAGGTCGAGTGTGTAGGTGCCGACCTTGTGGTTGTCGTCGGTGTAACGGAAGGTGCGTTCCTCGTAGTCGAGCTTGCACCGTGCGAAATCGGTGTACGACTCGGGAATGTTCTTGATCCCCATGCGCATTCCGACGTTGCGGTAGAAGTGGAACGTCGCGAGCCGCTCCGTGGGATGCAGCCGACGCCACCCGTACGTGTCGATCCATTCGATCGGCTCGTAGATGAAGGTGGTGAGCACGTACAGCATGTCGTCGTTGTCGATGTGGTACTGCCCGTGCATGCGGTTGACCATGCGCAGTGCCTCGCGACCGCGCGCGGAATCGTACCCGTGCTCGACCATCTCTCCCATCAACAGCGAGGTGTCGTCGTACCGTTTCTGGGGCCGGTTCGCGAACTCGCCGGTCTTCTCGAGCAGCGCGGAGATGGTCGGCACGCAATACGTTCGGAACAGGGCGAATTCGAGCGCTCGTTGGTAGTCCCACGGAAATTCGTATCCCGCGGTGATGCGATGGATGGTGTGGCAGTCGTCGACAGGGTCGAGTTGTTCGATACGTCGAAGCCAGCCGTAGCGGCCCCGCGCCGGCGTGAGGTCCATGGGGTCATCCCCGTCCGTGGCGAAGTTTCAGCATGAGCGCCGAGATCTTCAGATCACGCGCCTTGCGCTGCATGGTCAGCAGGTTCAGCGGTGCAGCGAACTTCTGCACGGCAAGCGATTTCACGGTGCTGAACTCGCGAAGACCGTCGGCCCCGTGAATACGGCCGAAACCGGAATCCCCGGTTCCTCCGAAGGGAAGTGCAGGTATTCCGGCGAAGCCGAGGACCGAATTGACCGTCACGACACCACAATCGAGCCTCTCTGCTGCCCGACGGCCGGCGGCGGGGTCCTTCGTGAACACCGACGCCCCGAGACCGTAGGACGACGCGTTCGCGCGGTCGATGCCCTCGTCGAGGTCGCGGACCTTGTTGACGACGACAGTCGGTCCGAACGTCTCTTCGGTGATCGCCGTGGACGTTTCGGGAACGTCGGTGAGAACGACCGGATCGATGTACGGCCCGTGCAGCGAATCGAGGCCACCGACGACGGCGTGTCCGCCCTTCGACAGCGCGTCCTGGATCTGTGCGCGCACGATGTCGCTCTGCTTGCCGAGCGTCATCGGACCGTACGACGACGTCGACGCTCCACCCGGTCTCAGCGCGGTGACCGACGCGGCGAGCTTGTCGACGAACTTCTCGTAGACGGGCGCCGCGACGTAGATGCGCTCGACGCCCGCGCACGTCTGTCCTGCGTTGCCCATCGCGCCGAACGTCGCGAACTCCACTGCCGCATCGAGATTCGCGTCGGCGTCGACGATCATCGCGTCCTTGCCGCCGCACTCGGCGACGAGAGGGGTGAGTGATTCGGCGCAGGTGGCCATGACCTTCTTGGCGGTGGCGGTGGATCCGGTGAACGCGATCTTGTTCACCGCCGACCGGCAGAGCGCGGTACCGGTGGATCCGTCACCGGTGACGGTCTGGAACACGGGATGCGGCGCGGCCAACGAATTCCATTTCTGCGCAAGCCATTCGCCGACACCCGGCGTCAATTCGCTTGGCTTGAACACGACGGCGTTGCCTGCGGCGAGGGCGTACGCGATGGAGCCCATCGGGGTGTAGAGCGGATAGTTCCACGGCCCGATCACGCCGACGACCCCGAACGGTCGATAGCCGACGTACGCCTGCTGGTTCGCACTGATCAGTCCGGACGAGACCTTGCGCTGCTTCAACGTCGTCTCGGCGTTGCGGGCTGCCCAGTCGATGTGTTCGACGCCCATCATCACTTCGAGAAGCGAGTCCTCGTCGGGCTTGCCGGTTTCTGCGGCGATGACGTCGGCGAGGCTCTGTGCGTCCTTGGCGATGGCCTTCTTGTATTCGAGAAGCCAACGCTTGCGTCCCGTGAAGCCTTGGACGTCCCACCATCGCGCGGCGGAACGAGCCCGGTCGACGGCGTCGTCCACCTCGCTCACTCCGGCTATCGGGTAGCTGGCGAGGACGTTCGACGTTCGTGGGTCGAGGCTGTCGAACGTACGAGTCGGGGTGCGTTCGGCCTGGTCCGTCATGGGCGATTTCCTCCGCGGGCTGGGGGCGATCTGCTTGTCACATCACATATATTTGATGTGATTTACTGTTGTCGAGCTCACACTATGCGCCGTATCCGGCCTGAGACAACCCCCAATCGTCCTTCTTCAGGAGCCAAGATGAGCACGGATTTCACGCAGGAACAGCAGTCGTTCGCTCGCGCCGTCGCAGATTTCTGCGCCAAGGAGGAAGGGACGCGAGGTCAGCGCGATGCCCTCACCGACCACGGCAAGCACACCCACAACCAGCCGCTGTACGAGAAGATGGCGGCGCTCGGCTGGCTCGGTGCAACGATCCCGGAAGAGTACGGGGGCGCCGACGGCAGCACCGTCGACATGTGCATCCTGCTCGAGCAGGCAGCCAAGGCCATGGCCCCGATCGGGGGCATCGGACCGACCCTGATCACCGGCGCCGCGTACGAGAAGTTCGGCACCGCGTCGCAGAAGGAGACCGTGCTCGGTGGCATCGTGGCGGGTCGCAGCTACTCGATCTCGATGTCGGAACCGGAGGCTGGATCGGACGTCGGGAATCTGAGTTGTCGCGCGGAGAAGACGGGCGACGGTTGGGTGATCGACGGACAGAAGACATGGTGTTCGAACGCGCATTTCGCGGATCGGATTCTGCTCGTCGCGCGAACGGGGCGTGGAGGCGGGAAGCATGAAGGGTTGACGATGTTCGACGTGCCCGCCGACGCGGACGGCTTGTCCATCGTGGGGATCGAGACGATGGGCGGGAAGGAAGTCAACGATCTGTACTTCACCGACTGTGCGTTGCCCGCTGACGCGGTCGTCGGCGTCGAGGGCCAGGGGTGGTCGCAGCTGATGACAGGTCTGAACATCGAGCGTCTGATCCTGGCGGCGATGATGCTCGGTACCGCACAGCGGGCGTTCGACGACACCCTCGAGTTCATCACGCAGCGGAAGCAGTTCGGACGACCCGTCGGCACGTTCCAGGCTCTACGGCATCGGATTGCGGATCTCGCGACGGAGATCGAGTGCGGTCGGCTGCTGGTCTACCACGTCGCTCGACTCGTGGACGAGAACCCGCAGAAGCTGTTTCCGCGGGAGGCGTCGATGGCGAAGTTGAAACTGACCGAGACGGCGAAGAAGGTTGCGCTCGAGGGCATGCAGATGATGGGCGGGTACGGCTACGCAACGGAGTTCGACATGGAGAAGCACGTGCGAACGACGCTGGTGTCGTCGATCTACGGCGGTACCAACGAAATTCAGCGCGACATCATCGGAAAGACCTACGGGCTCTGATGTCCGCACCCGCTCTGCGACGTAGGCCCCAACTGTCGGAAGAGGTTGCCGGCCACCTCCGGGGGCAGATCATGTCCGGAGCCATCCGACCCGGTTCGTTCGTGCGGATCGACGAGACGGCAGTCGAACTGGGCGTCAGCGCGACACCCGTCCGCGAAGCGCTGGTGTGTCTGCGGGGCGAAGGACTGGTCGAGCAGGTTCCGCACCGCGGCTATCGCGTCGGCGAGCTGTCCCGGGACGACATCGAGGACATCTTCTGGCTGCAGGGCACGATCGCGAGCAAGCTGGCGCGTCGTGCGGCGCGGGTGATCACCGCCGAGCAGATAGTGCAGCTGACGGGGTTGAACGGGTGTCTGCGAGATGCCGTCGGGCGTGCCGACGCGGAGTCGGTCGAGCGCTGCGAATTCGAGTTCCATCGAACGGTCAACAAAGTCGCGGGCGGCGCGAAGCTCGCGTGGTTCCTGTTCGGTGCGATTCGCTACACCCCGGCCCGGCTGTACGCGTCGGACCGCTCCTGGGGTGAGGAAGCGGTGCGCAGCCACGAGGCGTTGATCGCGGCATTCACCCGGCGGGACCTCGAATCGGTCGGTGAGCTGATGCGTCGACAGTTCGTGGATGGCGCAGAGCGTCTGATCGCGCACCTCGAACGCGTGGGGGTGTGGGGTTAGCGCTCGGGTGCCGCCGCGAGCAGCAGGTCCGAGCACTGTGCGACGACGGCGTCCTCGTCGAGGTCCAGTTCACCGCCGAGCCATGCCGTGAGCACCTGGGCGAAACCGCCGACGACGTACTGCGTCGTCAGGTCCAGGCTTCGATCGCCTGTGGTGCCGTAGAACTCCGACGCCTGTGCTGCGAGAAGTCCGGCGAACATGCGAGTCGAATCGGCTCGCTTGGCGGCGAGAACGTCGTTGCTCAGTGTGGCCGAGAAGAGGAGGCGGCCGCGTCGGGGATCGTCGGCGACCATGCGGACCACGGTCGCCACGGCCGCATGGACTCGTTCTTCTTCGGTCATCGGTGACGCGGCGACGGCGGCGAGAGTGGCTGTCGTCAGTTCGCCGACGACTCGGTCGTAGACGGCGTCCATCAAGGCGTTCTTGTCCGCGAAGCTCTCGTAGAAGTACCGCGACGCCACTCCCGCGGTACGGCAGACGCCGCGGACGCTGAGTTCGGGCTCGGTCGTTCCGAGCAGGTCGAGGCCCGCCTCGATCAGCACGCGCCGACGCTCGGCGACGCGCGCCGACCCGTCGACTCCGCCGTAGGTTCGCGGTGTCGGGGACATGTGCACATCTTGACACCCCGTGTCGTGTGCGCCTAGCGTCATCTGAACACACCCGTATGCAGATTCCGCCATTGGGGAGAGCGATGACTGCCGACAACGAACTACTCCGCAAGTCCATGACGGGCGTCGGCCTGCTCGCCGGAGGCGCCAACGTGATCATGCAGTTGGCTCATCCCAGCGTCGGCTACGGCGTCGTCGAGAGCCGCGTCGAAAGCGGTCAGATCAACCGGCATCCGATGAAACGCACTCGAACGACGCTGTCGTATCTCGCGGTTGCCGGTATGGCCGACGACGACGTCAAGACGGCCTATCGGAGAGCCACCGACAGATCTCACGCGGCGGTGAGGTCGACCGCCGACAGCCCGGTGAAATACAACGCGTTCGATCCGAAGCTGCAGCTATGGGTCGCGGCGTGTCTGTATCGGGGATTCGAGGACGTCTATCTCGCGCTGTACGACGCGCCCGAGCCGGGCTTCATCGACGAAATGTACAGCCGCAGTCATGTTCTGGGATCGACGCTGCAGATGCCGGAAGACATGTGGCCTGCGGATCGTGCCGCGTTCGACAAGTACTGGGACGCCGCACTCGACGACGTGCACATCGACCCCACGGTTCGGCGGTATCTGTACGGCATCGCGTCCGCCACCTTCGTCAAGCCTGCTGTGCTGCATCCGTTGATCGGACCGTTCATGCGTTTCGTCACCACAGGCTTTCTGCCGCAACGATTTCGCGACGAGATGGAGCTGCCGTGGGACCCGGTGAAGGAGCGGCGGTTCGCGCTTCTGCTGCGAGTCCTGGCCCTGGGAAACCGGATGACTCCCGTCGCCGTGCGCCAGTTTCCGTTCAACGCCCTGCTCTGGGACGTGCGACGGCGAATGCGGTCGGGGCGGAAGTTGGTATAGGGCGCTACGCGCCACGTGCGCGCGAATGTATAGAGGGGTATACATTCGCGCGCACGGCGCCTAACTCAGATGATGCGGCTGCGGGTGCGTCTTGTGCGACCAGTCGGACCCCGTCTCGTCCTGGTGGCCGTGCCCGACGGGCTCGCACGCTGTTCCCGCCCGAACGACCTGGATCACGACGGACTTCGACGTCGGACAGTTGCTTTCCATCGCCGTCGAGTCCAGTGGCACGAGCGGATTGGTCTCCGGGTAGTACGCCGCCGCGCATCCGCGCGGGGTGTCGTACTCGACGATCCGGAAGTTCGACGCGCACCGCTCGATGTCGTCGTCCTCCCAGCGCGTAACCAGATCGACGAAGTCTCCGTCCTGGAACCCGAGTGCTGCGATGTCGTCGCGATGCAGGAAGACGACGCGTCGGCCACCCTCGATGCCGCGGTACCGGTCGCTCAGCCCGTAGATCGTCGTGTTGAATTGGTCGTGGCTGCGCAGTGTCTGCAGCAGCAGGTGGCCGTCGGGTACGTGCAGCACCTCGATCGGCGACGCGACGAATTCGCCCTTGCCGGACTCGGTTTCGAACGTCCGCGAATCGCGCGGGGGATGGGGAAGGATGAAACCGCCCGGGCGTCGAACATTCACTTCGTACCCCGCACACCCGGGTACGACGCGTGAGATGTGCTCGCGGATGAGGCGGTAGTCGTCGCGCATGCCTTTCCAGTCGATGCCGTACCGGTCACCGATGGCGGCCTCGGCGATGCCGGTGAGGATCGCGACCTCGGAGCGCAGGTGCTCGCTCGCGGGCTTCAGCGGTCCGCGCGACGAATGGACCGAGCAGGTCGAGTCCTCCACCGAAATCCATTGCGGCCCAGTGGCTTGTACATCTTTCTCGGTCCGGCCGAGGGTCGGAAGGATCAGTGCGGTGTCGCCGGTGACGAGATGGGACCGGTTGATCTTGGTCGAGATGTGAACGGTCATCGCGAGATTGCGCATGGCCTGGGCGGTGACGTCGGTGTCCGGCGTCGCCTGCACGAAGTTGCCGCCGAGCCCGAGGAAGAACTGTGCCTTGCCGTCGCGCATCGCACGGATCGAGTCGACGGTGTCGTGTCCGTGCTCGCGCGGTGGGTCGAAGCCGAACTCCTTCTGGATCGAGTCCAGGAAGTGCTGCGGGACGCGCTCCCAGATGCCCATCGTGCGGTCACCCTGCACGTTGGAATGGCCGCGCACGGGAAACAGACCGGCCCCCTTCTTGCCGATATTTCCCTGTGCGAACGCAAGATTGGTGACTTCCTTGATCGTCGCGACGGCATTGCGGTGCTGCGTCAGGCCCATGGCCCAGCAGAACACGGTGGCCTTCGAGTCGCGCAGCATCTTCGCGGCGTCGGTGATCTGCTCGCGCGTCAACCCGGTCGACGACGTGACGACGTCCCAGTCGACGGCGGTGACGTGCGCCTTCCATTCCTCGTAGCCGTTCGTGTGCCGATCGATGAAGTCGCGGTCGATGCAGTCCCATTCGACGAGCAGTGAGCCGAATGCTTGGAACAGCGCGAGGTCACCGTTGACCTTGATCGGCAGGTGCATGTCGGAGATGTCGGTGCCGGGCCCCACCATGCCGCGTGGTGTCTGTGGATTCTTGAAGTTGACGAGCCCCGCCTCGCGAAGCGGGTTGATCGACAGAATCTTCGCACCGTTCTGCTTGGCCTTCTCGAGTGCCGAGAGCATACGCGGGTGGTTGGTGCCGGGGTTCTGGCCGGCGATGACGATCAGCTCGGCCGCGTAGACGTCCTCGAGCGTCACGCTCGCCTTGCCGATGCCGATCGACTCCTGCAACGCGATGGACGTCGACTCGTGGCACATGTTGGAGCAGTCGGGCAGATTGTTCGTGCCGAAGGCTCGGGCGAACAGCTGGTACACGAACGCCGACTCGTTCGACGCGCGCCCCGACGTGTAGAAGATCGCTTCGGTCGGATCGGCGAGAGACTTCAGCTGGTCGCCGATGAGGCGGAACGCGTCGTCCCACTCGATCGGTTCGTAATAGCGCGCACCGGGCAGTTTCACCATCGGGTGCGTGATGCGACCCTGTTGGCCGAGCCAGTGTTCGCTGCGCGAATCGAGATCGGCGATGCTGTGCTCGGCGAAGAAATCCGGCGTCGCGCGTGTCGTCGTCCCTTCCTCGGCGACCGCCTTCGCGCCGTTCTCGCAGAACTCCGCGACGTGGCGATGGCCGGGGTCGGGATCCGGCCATGCGCAGCTCATGCAGTCGAATCCCTCGGCCTGATTGAGGTCGAGGAGGGTCTTCGCCGTGCGCACCGGGCCCATATGGCCCAGCGCGCGTTTCATCGACACAGCGACCGCGGTCGCTCCGGCGGCATGGGTCTTGGGCTTCTCGATGTCGAGATCGGCCTCGTCGTAGTCGCGTACGTCGTGTTTGCCGGCGCGCATGTGGATCCTCTCGCAGTCTTCGATCCGCGCCGAGAAGCTACCGTCCGAGGAGGCGGTCGACCAGGTCGACGTAGGACTGCTTCGCCGAGTCCTGGTCGGTGCCCTCCAGCTTCGCCCAGGCGTCGTACTTGGCGCGGTTCACCATGTCCAGTCTTCCCGGGCGCTTACCCGTGACATCCCCGTTCGAACCTTGTTTGTACAACGAATAAAGACTCAGCAGGTCGTCGTTGCTCGGCTTGGTCGTGAGCGTCTTGACGTCGATCTGGGCCTGCTGGAACGACGCATCGAGATCGGACATGGTGAGTGACTCCTCGGGTGTCGGCGGGCCTCGATCATGGCATGAAGGAGCCGGTTTTCCGGCCCGCTTCGGACACGAGTTCCACACAGTGGGCGACGAACTTCTCGCGTGGCACGGTGACGGTCCCGTCGAGATAGCCCGCGAACAACGCCGTCAGGGCGCCGACGACGCCCACCGCGACGAGCTGCGCGTCGTCGGCGTCTCGATCGGTGAGTTGCGCGCGTACCAGCTCTACGAACCCCGGCACGAGCGCGGCACCGCTGCCGCCGAGCGCAGGCTCGGACAGTGGGGCCAGGAGCAGGACACGTCCGACGGCCGGGTCGTCAAGCACGAGTTCGACGAAGGCTCGGACGGGTGCTTCGGCTCGCGCGTCGCCCTGCGCGTGTTCGACGGCTGATTCGATCGACGCGCGTGCCCGCTCGCCCACCTGGGCGTAGACGGCGCGGACGAACTGGTCGCGGTCGGTGAAGCTCTCGTAGAAGTACCGCTCGGTGAGCTTCGCGGCCCGACAGACCGCCCGCACGCTGACCGATGGGCCTTCGGGGGCGCCGAGCAGGGACGTTCCGACGTCGAGAAGCGTCGTGAATCTTTGTCGGCGGCGGTCGTCGATGCTCATCGCCGCGGCCATTGACTACGCATGTTGTCAGATCCTAGTCTGACAACATGCGTAGTCAGTCCGGTGAGGAGCGACCGGTGCCACTCGGCCCCGACTCGCTGACGTGGAAGTACTTCGGCGATTGGCGCGGCATGCTCCAAGGCGTGTGGGCCGGGTCGATGCAGAACATGCATCCCGGGCTGGGCGCGGGCGTCGAGCAGCACTCGAGTTTCTTCGACGAGCGGTGGGAGCGGCTGTTCCGCTCGCTCTATCCGATCGGCGGCGTGGTGTTCGACGGCGACCGCGCCGAACGGACGGCGCTTCAGGTGCGCGGCTATCACGCCGAGATCAAGGGGGTCGACGCGCAGGGCAGGCGCTACCACGCGCTCGACCCCGACACCTTCTACTGGGCGCACGCGACCTTCTTCATGGGCACGATCATCACCGCGGATCACTTCATGGGCGGCGCCACCGACGAGCAGAAACGGCAACTCTTCACCGAACACATCCAGTGGTATCGCCTCTACGGAATGAGCATGCGGCCGGTGCCCGAGACGTGGGAGGACTTCCAGGTCTACTGGAAGCACATGTGCTGCGACGTGCTCGAGGACAACAAGGCGACGCGTGACGTGCTTGATCTGTCTCGTCTCGGGCCCCCGCCGTTCGCGTCGTGGATTCCGAGGCCGGTGTGGTCGGTGCTGCGCATTCCCATCGCCCGCGGATTCGTCTGGCTGACCGTCGGAATGTACGACCAACCGGTGCGAGATCTGTTGGGCTACAGCTGGACCCGGCGTGACGAGCGGATACACCGGCTCGTCGGGAAGGCGGTGAACGCGGCGTTCGCGTTCGTGCCGCGTCGCTACCGCATGCATCCGCGCGGCCGAGCCGGATGGGACCGGGCGACCGGGAGGGTGGCGTCGGACAGTCCGTTGCCGGAAACGCCCGCTCGCAATCTGCCGCCGCTGTCGGAACGCGACGACCCCAAGCACTACAACCCGCGGGTGTAGCTCACCCGGTATCGGGTACCTGACGTCACATGCACAACGTGAGAACAGGATCCGGCAAACCTTTGGTGCTCGTCCATGGCCTGGGATCCAGTTTTCGAAACTGGGACCCGATCGTGCCCGCGCTGAGTGCGGAACGGCAGGTGATCGCCGTCGATCTTCCGGGATTCGGTCGGACGCCGCCACTGCCCGAGGTCACCATCGCGACGCTGACCGACGCGCTGCGTGAATTCCTCGACGCCGAAGGACTGTCCGACGCGGATGTCGTCGGCAGTTCCATGGGGGCCCGGATGGTGCTCGAGCTTGCCCGACGCGGCCACCGCGGCACCGTCGTATCGCTGGACCCCGGTGGTTTCTGGAACGACACGCAGGTGAAGGTGTTCGGTGCGTCGATCACCGCGTCGGTGGCGCTGGTCAGTCGGATTCAGCCGTTGCTGCCTTTCGTGACCGGCAATGCCGTGACGAGAACGCTTGCGCTGGCGCAGTTCTCGGCGGCACCGTGGAAGTTGCCGCAGGAGCTCGTAATGCGTGAGCTACGCGGGTTCTCCGACGAGGCGTCGCCCTCGCTGTCCGCCGCGCGCAAGGCTTTGATTCACGGGCCACGTCAGGAAGGTGCGCCGCGGGGTTCGCTGCAGGGCAAGGTGGTCATCGGCTGGGGGCGTCAGGACAAAGTGACGTTGCCCAGCGAGGCGAAGGTCGCGATGGAGCGGTTCCCCGACGCCGAGCTGCACTGGTTCGACAAGTGCGGGCATTTTCCGCACTGGGATCAGCCGGAGCAGACATCGGCCCTCATACTTCGGGCATGTGCATAGAAATACGTAACCCTCTATGTATTTCTATGCACATGCGACGAAGTCGCCTACCCCTCCCACCACGGGCGCAGCGGCACATCCGCCTCGCCCTTCGGGCCGAGCTTGACGCCCAGAACCTGGTGCAGCTGAACGACATTGCGCTCGAAGCCGAGTCGCGATCCGGCCATGTACAGGCCCCACACGCGTGCCGTTCCGACGCCGGCTTCCGCGACACAGGCATCCCAGTTGTCGACGAGGTTCTGGCACCACGCCTTCAGCGTCAGCGCGTAGTGCTCGCGTAGGTTCTCCTCGTGTCGCACCTCGAGGCCGACATCCTGCATCTCGGTGATGATGCGGCCCGAGCCGGTGAGTTCGCCGTCCGGGAAGACGTAGCGATCGATGAAAGCGCCTGCGCGAGCGTGGCTTCGGTTGTCCGGCCTGGTGATGCAGTGGTTGAGTACCCGGCCGCCGACGCGAAGCTTGGACTTGATCGACTCGAAGTACGACGGGTAGTTGTGCACTCCGATGTGCTCGGTCAGCCCGATCGACGACACCGCGTCGAACTCGGTTTCCGGGATGTCGCGGTAGTCGGAGAAGCGCACCTCGGCGAGGTCGGACAGACCCTCGTCGGCGATCGCCTTCTGCGCCCACGCGGCCTGTTCCTTCGACAGGGTCGCACCGATCGTCTTGACGCCACGGCGGGCGGCGTAGCGAACCATTCCGCCCCAGCCGCAACCGATGTCGAGCAGGCGGTCGCCCTCTTTCAGTCCGAGCTTGTCGAACACGAGGCGGTACTTGTTCTCCTGCGCCTGTTCGAGGCTGTCGTCGGAGGAGGTGTACGCCGCGCACGTGTACGTCATGGACGGCCCGAGCACGTACTCGTAGAAGGTGTTCGACACGTCGTAGTGATGCGAGATGGAGTCGGCGTCCCGAGTCTTGGAGTGACGCAACCCTTCTGCGATCCGACGCCACCGCGGTACGACTTCCTGCGGGGGAGGTGCGATGGGACGCAACAGATCCCAGCCGAGAGAGCGAGTGATCGACGCGAGGGTCAGTGCGCTGGGGCGCCGGAAATGTAGTTCGTCGCCCATCATGCGCAAGAGGTCGTACGGGTCGCCCGGATGGACGCCGATCGCCTCCAGGTCGCCCGAGACGTAGGCACGAGCCATGCCGAGATCGCCTGGGGCCGTTGCGAGATACGTCGTTCCGCGCGGGCTCTTCAAGTCGAGGCCGAGCGCAGCATCCTCCGGGCCAGCGGCGCTGCCGTCGTATGCGGTGAACCGGAGAGGGATGTTGCCGTCGGAAAGAAGTTCGAGAATTTCGGAGATGGTGAGCTTGTGCGCTCTTGCTGCGTCGCGCGTACCGGGTTCTTTGAATGTCGTCATTTTCTTTGCACCGCCTTCGAATACATGTCCAACAGACGTGATGTGGGGTCGTAACGCTTCTTGAGTTCCTTGAATTTCGCGCCGCCGTAGAGCGCGGCGAACTCGTTCTCGGTGTAGAACGCCTCCGAGTAGAGAGACTTGTGGCCACCGAACTCGGTCACCTTCTTCTCGATCGCGCGGTTCGCCGCACCTTCGGGCTCGCCGGGGACGATCGGAACCGAGGACCAGAAGCCGACGTTGACGTAGGTTCGCTTCGGTTCGAGGGGGTACAGGGGCCACGGCCGGGCTGCGTCGGCGCCGGGTGCGGCGGGTTCGCGAAGTCGCAACGGGCACAACCACAACGGCTCGATCGGGATTTCGTCCAGGAACCAGTGCACGAACGCGGCGGTGTTCTCGATCGGCACTTCGATGTCCTGCACGACGCGTTCGCGCGGTGGGTTGCCCTTGCGTGCCTCGAGGCGGTCGGCGATGTCGTACTTCTGGTCGAGTCCGATGAGCTTCCAGTAGAAGCTGGAACGGCGGTACTTCGTCGGCCAGAAACGTCGAATCCTCGGATTCTGCGTTCCGAACGCACGCGAGCACCAGAACCAGTCGGTGTCCCACCGCCACAGGTAATCGTGGATCGTGAGTCGATCGGACTTGGGCGTGCTGCCCGTGTGTTGAATCGAGCGGTAATAGATCTTCGAGCCGGCGTGGTAGTCGCTCACCGGACCGGGTGCGGCTGTCTGCACGCCGAGCGTCAGGTAACTCTCGGTCGCGGAGAAGACCACGCCGTCGAGATAGTGGACGGCGATGCCGTCGTACTCCCGCTCGGTGGCGATGCGGTCCATCGTGGCCTGCATCGTCTCGAGGTCGTCGAAACGCACGTGCCTCAGCGCTACGTACGGCAGGACGGGTTCGAGGCGAATCTTCAGCCTGGTGGCATAGCCGAGCGTGCCGTACGAGTTGGGGAAGCCCCAGTACAGCTCGGAGTTCTCGCCTTCTGGTGTTGCAGTGAGGATCTCGCCGCTGCCGGTCAAGATGTCCATCTCGAGGACGGATTCGTGGGGCAGGCCGCTGCGAAACGACGTGCTCTCGATGCCGAGGCCGGTGACCGCACCGCCCAGGGTGATCGTCTTGAGCTGGGGGACGACGAGAGGAGCCAGGCCGTAGGGAAGCGTCGCGTCGACGAGGTCCTCGTAGGTGCACATGCCCGCGACATCTGCGGTGTTGTCCTGAGGGTTGACCGAGATGACGCGCGACAGGCCGGACACGTCGAGGCCGGGCGCGTTCGCGACGGCCCGCTTACGGAAGAGGTTCGACGTCTTCTTCGCCAGCCGAACCGTCGCATGGGAAGGAATGGCGCGATAGCTTCCGAGTAGCTGCTCGACCCCCGCCCGATGCGCCGCGAAGCCGGTTTCCCTCGGCTCGGGCCTTCGTCTCATGAACCCTCTCGCTGAAGCCACAGGAAGACGCTATCTCCACGGGTCGCTCGGAGCCACCGCGATTGCTGCGCGCGGGGGCAAATTTCACTCAAATGTTGCTCCGTTCGCGCTGCATAACGGTGCAAAAGCGACAAATGGTTGCGTTCTACATCTTTTTCGTCGCGCTGAGAAATTTTCGCCGTGAACCATCTCACATCGCTACATCCGTTCGTAGCCGAGCGACCCCTCCTGAAGGCAGGATGGAAAACGGACATGTTCGCTCGGTACGCACAAGGAGATTCGCCCGTGGCACAGGTAAGCGCCGGCAGTTCCATCACCCTCGCTCAATCGCCCGATCAGGTGTTGGCAGCGCTCACCGACTACGAGACGGTTCGACCTCGTATCCTGCCCGAGCAGTACCTCGACTACACCGTCCTCGAAGGCGGTCAGGGCGCAGGCACGGTTGCTCAGTGGACCCTGCAGGCCACGTCGAAGCGTTCTCGGAACGTCAAGGCCACGGTCAGCGTCGACGGTTCGACCATCACCGAGCGCGACGCGAACTCGTCGATGGTGACCACCTGGACCGTCGCGCCGTCGGGATCGGGCAGCGAGGTCACGACGACGACCGAATGGAAGGGCGCAGGCGGCATCGGCGGCTTCTTCGAGAAGACGTTCGCGCCGCTCGGTCTGAAGAAGATCCAGGCGCAAACGCTGGCCAACCTGGAGAAGGAAACCCGCTAACGCTCGTCGAACCGCGGGTCGCCGATCACAGCGACCGTGCCGACGACGGCGGCCCGCATCGACCACTCGAAGTCCGAGTCCAGACTTCGACTCTCCGCATCCACGCCCAACGGAATCACGCTCAGGTCGTCTCTGGCCACCATCGCAGGCTGGTTCTGCCGCCTGTCCGGGGTGTGGACGAGTTCGGCCAGCGCGATGGCGTGTTCCGCCACCGTCGCGACCGCCCACACCGCCTGCGTGGGGCTCAGGTCGTACTGGGTCGCGTACCGTTGCTGCACCGCGTCGATCTTCGCGAGTGCATGGTGCGACCCGGCGCCGATGTTCACCAGGTAGTGCGCGATACCGGGATGCCCGTGAACGAGCCGACGTAGATCGATGGCGAGGCGCATCAGAGCGTCGCGCAGCGATTCGCCGTCCGCGGGTGCGGGGAAATCCCACCGCCGCAGGATCTCCTCCGCGACGAGATCCTTCACGGCGTCAATACCGTCGATGTTGTTGTAGATCGCGACGATGCTGACCCCGAGCTTCTCGGCGAGCGTCTTGACGGTCACCTTCGGCAGCGTCAGTTCGATGCCTGCCGCCGTGATCGTCTCCGGGGTCACCCGGCGTCGGCGTCCGGCGGCGGGTCGGATCTCGGCCTGCATACACAAAGCATACGAGTACCCCGGCTGGTGCGAGGGCGTCGCCGAAGTTTAGCCTTACTCAAGTAGTGATGACTTCCGGGAGGTGGGTCATGACGGTTCCAGAATCGGGACCGGGCTTCTACGAGCCGGCTCTGCGAACGCTTGCCGTCAGTCGGCCGCGGCCAGGGGTGCTGCGCATGACGTCGATGGTGACGCCGACTCGTCATGCCGCCGACTGGGACGCGCTCAGCATCACGGAGTGGCTGCAGTTCCCCGGCGTTCCGTCCCTCGACATCACGGTGCGGCAATTCGACGCCGACCGCGGCATCCTGGACATCGAATTCAGCCCCAGCCTCGAGAACACGATCATGCAGCGCTGGCTCGGATCGATCGAGGTCGGTTCCTCGACGCCCATCGGCGGGCCCAGAGGCAGAGGTCTTCCGAACTTCGAGAGTGGTCGACGCGTCCTGCTGTTCGCCGACGAGGCGTCCGTGCCGGCAGTGCGCGCAATACTGCAACAGTGGCCTGCGTCGGTCACCGGCACGGTCTGGTTGGACACGCCCCACCCCGCCGCTGTCGCGGAACTACCCGTCGTCGACGGCGTCGGCGTCGTCAGCTTCCATGTCGGTATGGGGTTCGATCCGTTGGTGACCGCAGCCAGGCGCTGCGACATGGACTCGACCACCACCGTCTGGGCGGCCGGTGAGCGTTCACGGATGGACGCCATTCGGGCGGTCTGCCGGGACGCGGGGCTGTCCGCGGACGATACGAGGATCTTCGGATACTGGTCGGACGACAGGCGTGGTCGCCGCGGCTAGGGGCCGGGAGTGGAGCCTGCAGGAACGACCCCTATTAGGCTGAACCCGACAGTGCGACGAGAGGATTCTTCAGTGCAACCCGGTGAGCAGCCAGACATCGCGTCGATCATGCAGCAGGCGCAGCAGATGCAGCAGCAGTTGATGGCCGCGCAGGCGGAGATCTCACAGGCGGAGGTGTCCGGTCAGGCCGGCGGGGGTCTCGTGCGGGCGACCGTGAAGGGCACCGGCGAATTGGTCGGGCTCACGATCGATCCGAAGGTCGTCGATCCCGACGACGTCGAAACGTTGCAGGATCTCATCATCGGAGCCGTGGCCGACGCGTCGAACGCTGCGCAGTCGGTTGCGGCGGAGAAGCTCGGCCCTCTCGCGGGTGGTCTCGGCGGCGGTTCGCTCGGCCTTCCCGGCTTCTGAGGACGGACACGTGTACGAAGGTCCTGTTCAGGATCTGATCGACGAGCTCGGCAAGATGCCGGGCGTCGGCCCGAAAAGCGCGCAGCGCATAGCCTTTCACTTGTTGGGCGTCGAACCGCCCGAGGTGGAGCGGCTCATCAAGGCCCTGCAACGTGTGCGTGACGGCGTTCAGTTCTGCACGGTCTGCGGCACGGTGTCCGACAAGGAGCTGTGCCGCATCTGTGCCGATCCGCGACGCGATCGCAGCATCATCTGCGTCGTCGAGGAGCCGAAAGACGTTCAGGCAGTCGAACGTACACGCGAGTTCAAGGGTCGATACCACGTCCTCGGCGGCGCACTCGACCCGTTGAACGGCGTCGGACCGGACCAGTTGCGCATTCGAGAGTTGTTGATGCGCGTCGGGAATCAGGACGACGGCGTCGACGTCGCCGAAGTCATCATCGCCACCGACCCGAACACCGAGGGTGAGGCGACGGCGACGTATCTGGTGCGCATGATGCGGGACTTCCCGGGACTTGCGATCACCCGGCTGGCCTCCGGGCTGCCGATGGGTGGGGACCTGGAGTTCGCGGACGAGCTCACGTTGGGGCGCGCGTTGACGGGTCGTCGAGCGTTGTAGGCGGCTTCGCCGCCCGTGCGCGCGAATGTATAGCGGGCTATACATTCGCGCGCACGGGTGGGTTGTCCACAGGCTGTGGATAACCCCGGTTTTTCGACCGTCCGAGAGGACGGCGTCGTGCATTCTGTGCCGCATGAAAATCGCAACCACCGCGAGTCGGCAGCAACTTCTGGATTCGCAGCACGGGCTGCTGACAGCACGTCAGCTGTACGATCTGGGATGTCGACCCGAGTCCATCAGGCACGCAGTCGAATCCGGACAGTGGCTGCGAATCTTCCGCGGCGTCATCTCGCTGACGAACGGACCGCTCACCCGGGATATGAAGTTGTCGGCGGCACTTCTGTATGCAGGGCCGAGTGCCTTGCTCAGCCACGAGACGGCAGCCGAAGAGTGGCGATTGCAAAGACCAGCAGACGGTCCCGTTCACGTCACCGTCCGATACGGAGCGTCGGCGGTCAGTCAACCTCCGACGATGAGGCAGTCGACAGCACGACCGACGTCGGCGTCCAATTCGATGATCCACCCGGGCGTCGTCGTACATCGGTCGCGAGCACTGAAGCACATCGGCGTGGACGTCGATCCCCGTCGGACCAGCAAGGTGGATACTGCGCTGGATCTGGCTGTCGCAGAACCCACGTCGCGAGCCGCGTCGATCCGGCTGGTGTCCACGATGTCGGCGGGGGCAATCTCCGTCGACGCCATGCGACGCAAGATCGAGCATCGACGGCCGAGGCGCTACGCCGCGATGATCGCGGACACCCTGGACCTTCTCCGGAATGGGGTGCACTCGGCGTTGGAACACCGATACGTCCTCGATGTCGAACAGGCGCATGGGTTGCCTTCGAGCGCGCGCCAGGCGCCACATCACGTCGACGGGCGGACGCTTTTCGAGGACGTCCTGTACGAGGAAGTGGGACTCATCGTCCGGCTGGACGGTCAGGCATTCCATTCGGCGAAACAGCGTCGCTTCCGGGATCGACGGCGCGACAATGCCGCAGAACTCGGTGGCCTACCTCGTCTCGTCTACGGGTGGGACGAGGTGACGAAGGATCCGTGCGGGGTGTACACCGAGGTGCGGGCGGTGCTGGTCAGGGAGGGATGGGACGACACGTCGTTTCCCTGTGAGCGGTGCGCGTCGTGAGTGCGAATGTATAGAGGGCTATACATTCGCGCTCACGTGCGGCGAAGCCGCTCTCTCCGAAGCTGCGTGACTTCCTCGAGCTCCAGGGGAGCCAAGGGCGACCCCGTCGCCTTCTCCAGTAAGTAGTCCGCCAACTGCGGATTTCGGGCGAGCAACGGACCGTGCATGTACGTGCCGATCACCGACCCCTGTACGACGCCTTCGCGCCCGTCGCCGACGCCGTTGCCGATTCCGCTCACGACCTTGGCCAGCGCACCGGCGTCGGGACCCAGAGTCGTTCCGCCGCGGTGGTTCTCGAATCCGGTCAGCTTGTCGGTGAGGCCGTCGAGAGTCGGCTCGGAGATGACCTCACCGATGGAACGTACGTCCTGCGGCGACGTCGTCACGTCGAACAGCGAGATGCCGTCGACGCGTTCGCCTGCGGACGTCTCGTACCAGTGACCCAGGACCTGGATGGCCGCGCAGATCGCCAGTACCGGAACGCCGCGAGCCGCTGCGTTCTGCAGTCCGGGGTACTTCGTCAGATGTCGGGTCGCGAGCCGTTGCGCCGAATCCTCGGCTCCGCCAAGGGTGTACAGGTCGAGCGATTCCGGCACGGGATCGTTCAGCGTGATGTGCACGACCTCGGCGTCGATGTCGCGCATGCGCAAACGTTGTTTCAGCACGAGCGCGTTTCCGTTGTCGCCGTAGGTGCCCATGACGTCGGGCAGTACGAGTCCGATGCGGACGGTGGACTCAGACATCGTTCACCTCGCGTGCGAGTGCGCGCCCGAGATCACGGAACGCGGTGTAATTGGCGAGCACCTCGACGCGCCCGGGCGGACAGGATGCGATGGCCTTCAACGGATCTGCGATGGTCGTGTGCTTGGATCCGGCGTACAACAGTCGGACACCGAGATCGGTGGCCCGTTCACCGGATGCGACGACCGCGACGTTCTCGAAATGTTCGAAGCGAACGTCCCACAGCCACGACAGGTCCTCGCCGTCGGGTACCTGCCCGTTGACGGCGATGACGAGCCCGTCGACCGTCGGATCGATCATCGACAGCGCTTCCTGCCAGCCAGCGGGGTTCTTCGCGAGAAGCATTCGGACGGAATGAGATCCGTACTGCACCGTCGAATAGCGTCCGGCGACTTCGTTCACCGTGGACGCCGCGCGAACGGCATCCTCCGGAGTCGCTCCCAGCGTGACGGCTGCGGCGACGGCCTGAGCTGCGTTGCCGCGGTTGGCTTTTCCGGGTAGTGCCAACGACATCGGAATCTTCAGGCCGTCGGGCCCGTAGAGATTGTCGTCGTCGAGCCACCAGTCGGGAGTCGGCCTGGCGAAATCGCTTCCTGTCGAGTACCAGTGCTCGCCGTCCCAGATGATCGGCTCGCCGGTGCGCGGGCAACTGACCGAGTCGCCTGCCCAGCCGCCGCCCGCGGCCACCCACACCACGTTGGGAGCGTCGAATGCCGCGGACGTCACCAGGACGTCGTCGCAGTTGGCGATCACGACGGACTCCGGATGACGGGCGAGCCCTGCCCGAAGCTTCCGCTCGATCATGTTGATCTCGCCGACGCGGTCGAGCTGGTCGCGGCTGAGGTTCAGCAGCACGACGGCAGCGGGGGAGACGGCGTCGCACACGTGCGGAACGTGGAGCTCGTCGACCTCGAGAGCCGCGAGCGGCGCGTCGATGTGCGCGTGCAGCGCCGCGACGATCCCGGCGTCCATGTTGGCGCCGTCGGCCTGCGTTGCGACCTCACCGAGCGTGGAGAGCGCGGCTGCGGTCATACGCGTCGTCGTCGATTTGCCGTTCGTGCCGGTGACGACCACTGTGCGACGGCCGGAGCCGAGCCCCGTCAGAATGTCGGGATCGATCTTCAGGGCGACCAGCCCGCCGATCATCGACCCCTTGCCGCGGCCTGCCTTGCGCGACGCCCATGTGGCGGCCTCCGCGGCCTTCAAAGCCAGCCGGCCGCGCGCGCCTATCGCGGCCTTGCGCTCACCCGTTCGAACCATGCGCCGAGTCTGGCACAGACCTGTCCGGCAGCTCTCGTCGGAAGGTGGCTCAGCCGGGGAATCAGGCCGATGACGAGGGGAAGATCACGCCGGTGGGGCGGACGAGCGCGGTCAGGTGTACGCCGTCGCGCGACTGGTCGGAAGAGCCTCCGGCCGTGCCGCCTTCTGCATTCCTCCCAGACATCCGGCGATCACGACAGCGCCGCCGATCAACGACAACGGGCTCGGTTCCTCGCTCAGGAACAGCCAGGCACCCGCGATCCCGACGACGGGCACCAACAGCGAGAACGGTGCGACGACGCCCGCCTGGTGCCGGCTCATCAACATCGTCCAGAGTCCCGAACCCACCAGCGTTCCGAACACGGCGATGTAGCCGATCCCGGCCAGGGCCTGCCATCCCTCGGGGCTGAACGCGTCCGCAAGCGCGACCCAGCCCGTCGTGGGTCCCTCGGTGATCGCCGACAACGCCAGCATCGGGACGGGCGGTACGACGCACATCCACAGCATGAGCCGCATCGGTTCCCCGGGAGTGGGGTGACCCGACCAGGTCGAGGCAGCCAGCTTGTTGCCGAGGTTGCCGAATGCCCAGCAGAGGCCGGCGAGCAGCGTCAACAGGACGGGAAGCAGTGTTGCGGCCTGGGCGCGGTCGTAGCCGATGAGCGCCATGCCCGCTATCGCGACGGAGATGCCGAGAATCTGACGCCTGCTGATGCGCTCGCGCAGGAGGAGGGCGCCGAGGACGACCGTGAACGGCGCCGACGACTGCAGGACGAGCGACGCGAGCCCGGTCGGCATCCCCGCGTTCATTGCGCTGAACAGGAATGCGAACTGAAGAACCCCGAAGCCCACGCCGTAGAGCAGCAGCCACTTGATCGGCACCTTGGGCGGACGGACGAAGAGCAGCACCGGTACTGCGATGACGAGGAATCGCAGAGCGTTGAAGAAGAACGGAGGGAACTGATCGAGTCCGACGCGTATGGCCAGGAAATTCAGGCCCCACAGGACGGCGACGAGGATACCGAGGCAGCGGTCGCGGGTGTTCACCCGTTCATCGTCAGGTCTACCCACGTGTCAGCACAATCGAATGTTGCGACACCGACACTTAAGATTCGCTACATGAACGTCGAGCGCCTGCGAATACTGCGCGAACTTGCCGACCGCGGAACCGTCGGTGCCGTCGCAGTCGCATTGTCTCTGACGCCGTCGGCCGTGTCCCAGCAACTCAAACTGCTCTCGAAGGAGGCAGGGGTCGCATTGCTGGAACCCGACGGGCGCAGACTCCGCCTCACCGACGCCGGCCATGCCCTCGTCCTTCGGGCCGACGAGGTTCTCGGGGCCTTGCATCGAGCGACGGCCGAAATGGAGTCGTACAGTGCGTCACCGAAAGGGCGCGTGCGCGTCGCGCTGTTTCCGTCCGGTGCCGCTCTGTTGCTGCCGGGGGTTCTGGAACGCCTGCGAGACAGCGGGACTCGAGTGGTTGCGCGTGACGAGGACCTACCCGCGTCGTCGGTGCCGGCGCTGCTTGCCGACTACGACGTCGTACTCACCCATCGCGACGATCGAGCACCGGCAACCGCTGCCGCGCGCATCGAAGTGCAATCCCTGATGCGTGAGCCGATCGACCTCGTGCTTCCGCCGAGTCATTCTTTGGCGTCGAGGCAGTCGGTCGACTTGCGCGAACTCGCCGACGAGCACTGGATCAGCGTCCGTGGCGGTTTCCCGGTCGACGACGTGTTGCTGTCCGTCGCCGCGGCAACCGGGGTGCAGCCTCGTGTAGTCCAGCGCATCAACGACTTTCGGGTCACCGAGGAATTGGTGGCGCGAGGCCACGGGGTCGCTCTGCTGCCGCGTTATGCCGTCGTGCATCCTGCGCTCGTGCGTATTCCACTGTCGGGAGTGCGTGCAGGCAGGATTTACGAACTCGCGACGCGACCCCGTGCTCGCGAGCTGCCGGCCGTGAGCGCGGTGGTGGAGGCGTTCGAGGCGGAGGCTGCGCGTGTGCACGGAAATCCATAGTCCTCCAAGTGTTTTCGTGCACGTGCTCTGAGCGTCAGCGAAGAGCCTTCTCCTTCAGCTGCGAGAACTCCTCCTGCGAGATGGTGCCGTTGTCGAGGAGTGTCTTCGCGTGCGCGATCTCCTCGGCGGACGTACGGCCTGCCACCTGCTTGATGTATTGGTCCTGCTCGTCTTTCGCGTGCTGGACGGCGGCCACCTGCCGCTTCGTCATGTCGCCGCCCTTGACGATGATGTAGATCAGCGCGGTCAAGAAGGGCGCAACGATGAGGAAGAAGATCCAGATCGCCTTGACCCATCCCGACGTCTTGTGGTCGCGGAAGAGGTCCCCGATGATCGAGAACAGCACCATCAGGTAGGCCACGAACGCGAAACTCACGATTACCAACCAGAGAAAATCCCAGAACGAGTCCACGGCTTCCTACTCCATTCCGCTGATAGTGAATCCAGACAGCTCATCGTGGCTCGGGCGCGCAACATGATCATCATCCGAAACAGGTGAATTCACCCGCGCCGGATGATGCGCAGGCGCAGGGCGCGGAGAAGCATCGTGACAATGAACGAGACGACGTTCGACGTGGGTCCAGTGGGCGTTCTCGTGGTGACGTTTCCCGGCGATCGAGCCGATCCCGCCGTTGTCGCCGCGCTGGCGCAGGTCGTCGAACAGCGTGTGATCACGCTGCTCGATCTCGTGTTCATCGGCCGCAGCCTCGACGGATCACTGCGGCAGGTCGATGTCGACGAGGCGCTCGACGACGTCGGTCTCGAAATTCTCTCGCTCGAGGCGAAAGCTCTGATCAGCGACGAGGACCTCGACGTCGTACGGGACACACTCGAGCCGGGCACGTCGGCGGCGATACTCGTCTACGAGCAGACATGGGCGCGCACGCTGTCGCATGCGTCGCGCGAAGCCGGAGGAGATGTGGCGCTTCACGTCCAGATCCCCAGGGAAACAGTCGAAGTCGCGCTCGCGGCAGCACTGGTGTAGGAGGCAGACGATGGTGTTCGGACGCGGCCGCGTGGGCAGGCCGGGACTCCTCGGAACGGTGGCGCGCACGGCGGTGGTCGCGGGAACCGCCAACGCGACCAACAACATGATGAACCGCCGCAGGCAGGAGCGCGAGCAGCCGCAGCAGCCGCCCCGACAGGCTCCCTCACCCGATACGGGAGACGACCTCGTCGGCAAGATCCAGAAACTCGCGGACCTGCGCGACCAAGGAATTCTCGACGACGCCGAATTCGCGAAGGCGAAAGCCTCGCTGCTCGGCACCTAGAGCACCCCGGGGGCGGTGAGATCGGAAGGGCCCTGTATCAGCCGATTTCGGCGGATACAGGGCCCCTCCGGTGGTGCTTACTTCAACGCGCGATTGACCGCCGAGACGACTGCGCGCAGGGACGCCGTCGTGATGGAGGTCGCGATGCCGACGCCCCAGACGGTGACGGCATCGCCGTCGGGTCCGGTGACCGAGGCTTCGACGTACGCGGCGGCCTGGGCGTCGTCGCCCGCCGACATGGCGTGCTCGGAGTAGTCGAGGACGCCGATGTCGTAGCCGACGGTGGAGAGGGCGTCGACGAAGGCAGCGAGCGGTCCGTTGCCGTGGCCGTTGATGTCCTGTTCGACGCCGTCGATCTTCACCGTTGCGACGATCTGGTCTGTGCCACCGTCGGTTTCGGCGGCGATGACCTTCTGCTTGATGCGCTCGAGCGGTCGGATCGGGCTCAGGTACTCGTCGGCGAAGACGTCCCACATCTCCTTCGGCGACACCTCGCCACCCTCACCGTCGGTGATGCGCTGAACGGCCTGCGAGAACTCGATCTGCAGTCGACGCGGCAGCGCGAGACCGTGATCGGACTTCATGATGTAGGCGACGCCGCCCTTGCCCGACTGCGAGTTGACGCGGATGACGGCTTCGTACGTGCGTCCGACGTCCTTCGGGTCGATCGGCAGGTACGGAACCTGCCACAGAATGTCGTCGACGTCCGAATCCTGCTCGTCCGCAGCAACTTTCATCGCGTCGAGGCCTTTGTTGACGGCGTCCTGGTGGCTGCCGGAGAACGCGGTGTAGACCAGGTCGCCGCCGTAGGGGTGCCGCTCGTGCACCGGCAGCTGGTTGCAGTATTCGACGGTGCGGCGGATCTCGTCGATGTTGGAGAAGTCGATCTGCGGGTCGATACCGCGCGTGAACATGTTCAGGCCCAGAGTCACCAGGCATACGTTGCCGGTGCGCTCGCCGTTGCCGAACAGGCATCCCTCGATACGGTCGGCGCCTGCCTGGTAGCCGAGTTCGGCTGCGGCGACACCGGTTCCGCGGTCGTTGTGCGGGTGCAGCGACAGAATGATGCTGTCGCGACGGTTCAGATTGCGGCTCATCCACTCGATGGAGTCCGCGTAGACGTTCGGCGTCGCCATCTCGACCGTGGCGGGCAGGTTGAGGATGATCGGCTTCTCGGGCGTCGGATCGATGATGTCGACGACGGCGTCGCACACCTCCTTGGCGTACGCGAGCTCGGTGCCGGTGTACGACTCGGGCGAGTACTCGTAGCGCCAATCGGTGTCGGGGTAGTTCGCGGCGACCTCGAGGCACTTGCGTGCGCCGTCGGTCGCGATCTTCTTGATGACGTCGCGGTCGGCCTTGAACACGACGCGACGCTGCAGGATCGACGTCGAGTTGTAGAAGTGCACGATGACGTTACGTGCGCCCTCGCAGGCCAGGTAGGTGCGCTCGATCAGCTCGGGGCGGCACTGCGTCAGGACCTGGATGGTCACGTCGTCGGGAATGGCCCCGTCTTCGATGATCTCGCGGACGAAATCGAAGTCGGTCTGGCTGGCGGACGGAAACCCGACCTCGATCTGCTTGTAGCCCATGCGGACGAGCAGATCGAACATGCGACGCTTGCGCGCCGGGCTCATCGGGTCGATCAGCGCCTGATTGCCGTCACGCAGGTCGACGGCGCACCACTGGGGTGCACGGTCGGTGACCTTGTCGGGCCACGTGCGGTCGGGGAGCGTGACGGGCTCTACCTCTTCCGCGAACGGCCGATAACGGTACGTCGGCATCGACGAGTTCTTCTGTGTGTTCCACACAGGCTGGTCGCTGGGCGCGGGGCGCGACGGCGGGGTGATGGTGCGCGATCCGGACGTGAATGCGTCAGCTGGTGACATGGTCTCATCTCCGAGGTTCAAAGCTGATTTGATGATCGACCGGCGCGATGAAACCCCGCGACGGGAAGCCAGTCTGGATCAGACCCCGTCGCGGCGATCAAGAAGGAGCGCGCGCTGCATGAGTGCGAGTGTACTACCGGACACAAGCCTCCGACGGTCGGGTTGGTTCGCAGATCAGTCCGGAAGTCGCCTGAGCTCGACGAGCGTGAGGCCGAGAGCGTCGAATCGGGCCAACATTCCGCGGAGGGCGGTCTCGTCGTCCAACGGACCGAACAGGCGGGTGTAGGGCTGCGGAATCGAGGAGACGGCCAGGTCCGGGAACGCGGCCATCGCGCGTTCGGACAACGAACCTTCGACGACGAATTCGTAACGGACCCCTCCTGGATAGGCGTCGGCCTGCTGCGCCATGGTGCCGCTCCTTCTCGGATCCGCACTTCGAGTGTCGCTTCCCAGAATGCCTGGTAGCGGGGGTCGAGTCATCACCCGCAGATGGTGATAAGCGGCTTCGCCGCACGTGCGCGCGAATGTATAGCCCGCTGTACATTCGCGCGCACGAGCTACAGCAAACCCAGCTCGTGCGCGGCAGCGATCGCGTCCCGCCGCGACCGCACCTCGAGCTTGCGATAGATGCCGCGCAGGTGCGTCTTGATGGTGTTGACCGAGACGAAGTGGTCCGACGCTATCTGCTCGGCGGTCCGCCACGACGGAAGTTCCCGCAGGAGTTCGAGTTCGCGCGGAGTGAGCGTCGTCGACGACCTGGGTTTGACGTCGGGGTGCCGGTGCGGAATGGCGGTGCGGGCCGCGTCGGCGAACGGCTCGAGTCGACCGAACCGGCCGTGGTTGCGCGTCAGGACGTCGCGCACGTTCTGCCCGGCCTCGGCGAACGGGCGCAGAATCCGTTCCGGCTCCGCCAGCGCGAGCGCGCGCGTGGCGAGCTGGAACGACTTCGTCGGATTACGGCGGGTGAGCGCGATCGACGACGCCGCGAGCAACGCTCGGATCAGGGTGACGGGACTGACGCATCGTCGTGAGCCGTCGACGACCGCGGCGAGCTCGGATTCGGCAGCATCGAGTCGGCCCGCACGGCGATGGACGTCGGCAGCAAGGAGAGAGACCTCGCCGGTCCGGCCGAGCCGCCTCGACGTCACGCCGACGAGTTCCGTCGCCCACAGCAACTCGCCCGCCGCGAAGTATTTCTGCTGCACGATCGGAACGAGTAGTGCTTCGAGTCCCGGGATGACAGGCCGTTCGTACTCGATCCATTCCCGTCCGACCTTCGGGACACCGTGCGCATCGGTACGGGTTCCGAGCGCACTCGCGGCACGGCGACCGTACTCGGCGACAGCAGGCTCCGTCGCGAGACCGATGGTGGCCCACAGCGTCGTCGAATGCGTGACGGCGTCCATCCGCAGATGCGCGACGACGGCTGCGAGCGACAGTGCTGCGTCGGCGATCTCGGTGTCGGCGATCCCATGACGGCGTGCATGGTCGACGGCGGCGCGGGAGCCCCGCAGCGCGTCGTCGAGGTGGCCCCCCAGCAGTTCGACGGCGGCCGCGGCGGTCATGCACATCAGCGCAGTCCGGTGCAGCCGTCCCGCGCGGGCGTTGGCGGTGGCGTCGGACAACAGCTTTCGTGCCTCGGACGTTCGCCCGAGATACATTCGCGCGATGCCCGCGGTCGCCAGTGTGAAGGCGTCGAGGCCTGGGTCGTCCGCCCGTCCGATGTCGAGCATCTCGAGCTTGTCGAGTGCAGCACGGATGTTCCCGGTCTGCATCGCAGCCTGCACCTCGAGAGTGCGATGCAGCAGCTCCGAACGGTCGTCGACGCGGCCGTCGGTGGCCTGGCCGCGCAGTGCCGCGAGGGTCGACATCGCAGGCGCGGTGTCACCGACCGTCAGATGTGCTGCGGCACCGAGCAATCGACCGTACGCCGATTCCGCGACGGCGCCTGGCCCGTGATCGAGTGCCCGCAGGATGACGTCGGAATGCCCTTCGAGGACGAGATCGAGCCCGGACGTCGTCAACGTCGCGACGACCGCCGGCCCGTCGCCCGAATGCATGCTGTGTTCCAATGCCTGCAGTGGCTGTTTCGACGCGGTGAACCATTGCGATGCAACGGTTTCGAGATTCCTGACCTGTTCGACGCCCCATCGATACATCTCGGCGCGCAGGTACTCGCGCATGAGGGGGTGATAGCGGTAGGTCGGTGTCGGCCCCGGAGTCTCCTCGATGAGGAAGTTGCGTGCCAACAGCATGTTCAGTGTCTGCCGGACCTCGAGGCTGCCGGTCAGTTGTTCCGCGAGATCGACGGTGAACCACGCGGGAACCGATGTCTCGACGAGGAACCGGCGGACCGCGGGCGTCAGGCCTTCGAGAACCTCGCTGACGAGATAGTCCGCGACGCTGTGCTGCGAGCCGGTGAACCGATCGACCGTCGAACCGGGGTCGGGGCTGTCGGCGAGTGTCATCGCGGCCATCCGGAGGCCGGCGGCCCATCCCTGCGTTCGTTCGATCACTGCGTCGAAAGCATTGCTGCTCAACAGGATTCCTGCATCCGCGAACATCGTGTCGGCTTCGGCTCTCGTGAAGGCGATGTCGACCGAACCGATGTCGCGCACACGTCCGTCGAGTCTGAGCTTCTGCAGAGCGAGCGGCGGCTCGTATCGGCCCGCGACGACCGTGCGCAGTCCGCGGGGCGGCCAGTGCAGGAAGTTGCCCAGTGCAACGAGAACGTCGGGGTCGTGCAGAAGATGAGCGTCGTCGAGAACGAGCACGACCGGGACGTCGACGCCGTCGAGCGCAGCGAACAGCAGTGCGCTGAAGTCGTCGTACCCGGGTTCGCCCGGTGCGGGTAGTTCCGCAACGGCATCGGCGACCCGACTCGATCCGCTCTGCATCAACGCCGACACCACGCACGATCGGAGAGTCGCGAGTGAATTGTCCGTCTCGTCGACGGACACCCACGCGACGGCCGTGTCCGTGGCGGCGGGAGCGCCGGTCAACCAGTCGACGAGCAGCGTCGTCTTGCCGGAACCCGCTGGTGCCGTGAGCAACGTGACCGTGCCCGGCTCCGCGACGGCGACGTCCAGTGACTCGATCAACCTGCCGCGACGGATGGTGGCCCCGGGACGCGCGGGGACCCGGCATCGTAGATGCGGCACAGCACAAGGCAACGCGGTCATCCGATCGACCCTCCCGACGGTATGGCGCACGCGGGCCGATGGAGTGCCGATGGCCCGACACGGTGAGCTTGGTCCGTACCTCGTTGGCGGACCCGCCAATAGTATTACCGTTCAGTCGGATTCGGGTCGGTGAACCGAGAAGGTCTTCCGGCACCGATTGTTTCGAGCCGTCGGGTGGGAGTGGCCGTCGGGAAACGTACGTCTTATCGGCCTGGGGGTTCTGATTCCGGGCCTCGATCGAACCGCTCGTGCTGTTTCCGTGCGGAGTCGAGATCGTCGATTCTGGTGAGCCACTGGTTCGATGCGACGCCGGGGCCGTCTTCCGACCCTACCGCGCAGTGGGCGAGCAGTTCGTACCCGAGGCGATCGACGTCGACGTGCCGTCCCCACCGCGCTTCCGTCCAGCGACGGTCGTTGTGCGCGGCTTCCGCCCCCGCGAGCGCCGAGTTGATCAATTCGAACTGCAGATCGCGGCGAAGTTCCATGCACACCGGATCCGACGGACGCGACGTCGACAGGCACTGCGTGAGACGACGGGACAGTTCGAGCACCCGCCCGTCGGACCACCCGAGTGCGCGTCGGAAAGCATGTCTCTGCGCTCCCCACAGCGCAGCGAACGCGACGGCGACGCCCAGGAACGTCTCGACGATTCGGTCCGCGACGACGGCACCTGTCGAGAAGTCCGGGTGCGACAGCGTGCCGATCGTCAGTGCGAGCGGCGTGATGAACACGACGGCGAGGCCGTAGTTGCGAGGCACCGACACCTCGATGAAGAACTGCAGTGCCATCACGACCAGGATGACCCCGGCGCCGTGAACCGGCGCGAGTTGCAGCCCGGCGAACACCGCGACGCCGAGCACGGTGCCACCCAGCCGCAGGAGACCGCGGTAGCTGCCGTGGATCCTGTCCGGACCTTGTTGCAGAACGAGAACAGCGCCGAGTACCGCCCAGTCCGGCCTCGGCAATCCCAGCGCGACGGCCGATCCACCGGCGACGACGGCAGCGCCGAACACCCGGACCGACGTGGCGACGGCGTGAGATCGACGGTCGAGCGACCGTGCCAGGCGGTAGCGGACGCTCGGGCGGTCGAGCGGAAGTGTGTCGCTCACGGGCTCGAACACCGTGTCGGAGCTGCTGCCCGCCCGCAGCGCCGCAGCGAATCGGTGGTGGGCGTCGAACAGCGTCTCGACGAGGGCGGGTCGCGGCGATCGGCCGGGAAGCCCGGCGTCGTAGACCGCCTTCCAGGCCGTGTGCAACCGAGAGCCGGCGATTCTTCTGGCGCTCGGATCCTCCAGGTAACTGTCGACGGCGGTGACCGCCGCTGCGACGGCCTGTTGCTCGGGCGCACGAGGTGACCACAGCATGGCCGTCATCGAGACGACGGCGGCGGTGACGGCGCCTGCTGCCGCCCAGGCTGCTGCCGTCGTCGGCGATATGTGGGCGCTCGGGAGATACGACGACACCGCGCACACCAGGACGAAGAAGAATGCGCCCGGGATCCCGATGCGCAGCGCAGCCACGACGTAGACGGCGATCGCTGCGACGAGCGACAGCACGAGAACCGGAACCATAGCGACCTCGACCGTTCCGGCGGACGCGCCGACGAACACCGACGTGACCAGCGCGGCTCCCGCCGTCGACACGACCCGCCACCTGGCTCGATACGGTTTGCCCTCGCCGTAGATCACCGCAAAGCTCCCGGCGACGACCAGAAGTACCGCGTCGTGGTGACCGAGAAGCCACGCGATCGACGCCGGAATCCCGAAGGCCACCGCGGCCCTGACGCCACCCGGCCATTTGCGTCCGGCCGACGGCAGACCGAACAGCATGCGCCGCGCACTGGGCCGCGGAGGCAGTGTCAGACCGTTCACTCGAACACATGCTAGAGCCCAGGCGAACAGGGATGTCCCAGGTAGCGACCATCACCCTCGGCACGCCCACCGGTAAGGTGTTCGTCGATCACTGCCTTGAACCAGCGATAACAGCGGAGGTACACACGCGTGGCTCTCATCGTCCAGAAGTACGGTGGATCGTCGGTGGCTACCGCCGAACGCATCCGACGCGTTGCTGAACGAATCGTCGAGACCAAGAAGGCGGGCAACGACGTCGTAGTCGTCGTCTCCGCCATGGGTGATACCACCGACGAACTCCTCGACCTGGCCGAACAGGTCTGCCCGGCGCCCCCGGCGCGCGAGATGGACATGCTGCTGACGTCGGGTGAGCGGATTTCCAACGCCCTCGTCGCCATGGCGATCCATTCGCTCGGCGCCGAAGCGCGATCCTTCACCGGTTCCCAGGCGGGCGTCGTCACCACCAGCGTGCACGGCAACGCCAAGATCATCGACGTCACCCCGGGCCGCGTCCGCGACGCGCTCGACGAGGGATCGATCGTGCTCGTCGCCGGCTTCCAGGGCGTCAGCCAGGACAGCAAGGACGTCACGACGCTCGGACGCGGCGGCTCGGACACGACGGCCGTCGCCCTGGCCGCGGCGTTGAACGCCGACGTCTGCGAGATCTACACCGACGTCGACGGCATCTTCACCGCCGATCCGCGCATCGTTCCCAACGCTCGCCACCTCGACACCGTCTCGTTCGAGGAGATGCTGGAGATGGCTGCGTGCGGAGCGAAGGTGCTCATGCTGCGCTGCGTCGAGTACGCGCGTCGTTACAACGTTCCCGTACACGTTCGCTCGTCGTACACCACGAAACCCGGAACCGTCGTTTCCGGATCTATGGAGGACATTCCAGTGGAAGAAGCCATTCTCACCGGCGTCGCGCACGATCGAAGCGAAGCCAAGGTCACCGTCGTCGGCATCCCCGACTCCCCGGGCTACGCGGCCAAGATCTTCCGTGCCGTCGCCGACTCCGAGATCAACATCGACATGGTGCTGCAGGGTGTCTCCAAGGTCGACACCGGCAAGACCGACATCACCTTCACCTGCCCGAAGGCCGACGGCCCCACGGCCGTCGAGAAGCTGACGAAGCTGCAGTCCGAGATCGGCTTCGCACAGGTGCTCTACGACGATCACATCGGCAAGGTGTCGCTCGTCGGCGCAGGCATGAAGAGCCACCCAGGCGTCACCGCGACGTTCTGCGAGTCGCTCGCCGCCGCAGGCGTCAACATCGATCTCATCAGCACGTCGGAGATCCGAATCTCCGTGCTGGTCAGCGATACTCAGCTCGACGACGCAGTCCGCGTACTGCACGAGGCATTCGATCTCGGCGCCGAGGAAGAAGCCGTCGTACACGGAGGTACAGGACGATGACAGTAGTTGCAGTCGTAGGCGCGACCGGCCAGGTCGGTGCCGTCATGCGCACCCTGTTGGAGGAGCGCAACTTCCCGGCCGACACCGTGCGTTTCTTCGCGTCAGCGCGTTCGGCGGGCAAGAAGCTGCCGTTCCGCGGCGAGGAGATCATCGTCGAGGACGCGTCGACCGCGGACCTCAGCGGCATCGACATCGCTCTGTTCTCGGCGGGCGCCACGCTGTCTCGCGAGCAGGCACCGCGCTTCGCCGAGGCAGGCGCCGTCGTCATCGACAACTCGTCGGCCTTCCGCAAGGACCCCGAGGTTCCCCTCGTCGTCAGCGAAGTGAACCCGCAGGACGCGAAGAACCCGCCCAAGGGCATCATCGCCAACCCGAACTGCACCACGATGGCCGCGATGCCGGTGCTCAAGGTGCTGCACGACGAGGCAGGCCTGCAGCGTCTGATCGTCTCCAGCTACCAGGCCGTCTCCGGTAGCGGACTCGCAGGCGTCGAGGAACTCGCGACGCAGGCACGTGCCGTCATCGGTGACGCGGAAAAGCTGGTGCACGACGGAAGCGCAGTCGACTTCCCGGCACCGAACAAGTACGTCGCGCCGATCGCGTTCAACGTCCTGCCGTTGGCCGGATCGCTCGTCGACGACGGTAGCGGCGAGACCGACGAGGACCAGAAGCTGCGCAACGAGTCGCGCAAGATCCTCGGGCTGCCCGACCTGCTGGTCAGCGGAACGTGTGTGCGTGTTCCGGTCTTCACCGGCCATTCGCTGTCGATCAACGCGGAGTTCGGCAGCCCGCTGTCGGTCGAGCGTGCGCGCGAGCTGCTGGCGTCGGCGCCCGGTGTTTCTCTCGTCGACGTTCCGACGCCGCTCGAGGCTGCGGGCAAGGATGCGTCGCTCGTCGGCCGAATCCGTCAGGACCCGGGTGTCCCCGAGGGCCGCGGACTCGCGCTCTTCGTTTCCGGCGACAACCTGCGCAAGGGTGCTGCTCTGAACACCATCCAGATCGCGGAGTTGCTGGTCTAGACGGCTTCGCCGCTCGTGAGCAGAAATGTGTAGTGGGCTACGCATTTCTGCTCACGAGCGCCGCCAGGCGCCTATTGTGGTCGCCATAGGGGGTGCGTGTGGACGGTATTTCGCGCAGAACTGCTCTCCGCCTGGCCGCGTTCGGCACTGCCGCGGCCCTGGTCCCGGCCGTTCGAAGTGCCGGAGCTCAGGACATCTTCAGCGGCCACAGCCCGCTGCTGTTCCATTCCCCGCCGCTGCGGCCCTTCGCCGACGAGCTGCCCCGGCTCCCCGTCGTCAGCGGGACGACTCTCGCACTCGACGCGCACAGCAGCGCCCACTCCTTCCATGCCGATCTGCCGCCGGCCCCGACCTTCGGGTACGGCGGACTCGACTATCTGGGCCCGACCGTCGAGAGTGTCCACGGGCAGCCCTGGACGCTGCAGTACACCAACACGACGCAGGGCAATCCGCATGCCGCGGACATGGATATGTCGCTGCACGCGATGAGCGAGCACGACCGACACATGACGCCGACGTCGCTGCACCTGCACGGCAACATCACCCCGCCTGCCAGCGACGGACACTCCGAGATGCTGGTCTATCCGGGAGTATCGCTGACACAGAGCTTTCCGGGGCTGAACGAGGCGGCCGGATTGTGGTACCACGATCACGCGATGTCGATCACGCGCATCAACGTCTACGCCGGTCTCGCGGGCATGCATCTCGTTCGAGACCGATACGACACCGGCGGGCCGGACAATGCGCTCGGGTTGCCGTCGGGTGAGTTCGAGATACCTCTGATACTGCAGGAAAAGATCATGAATCCCGACGGGAGCATGAGCATTCGAACCAACGTCACTGTGCCACAGGGGAGATGGGAAGGCGGCGGCACCGGAGACGTCGGCGTCGTCAACGGAAAGATCTGGCCGACGGTGGAAGTCGCGCGCGGGTTGTACAGGTTGCGAATCGTCAATGCCGGGTCGTATTCGGTGTGGAATCTGTTCCTGTCCAACAGGCTTCGGTTCTGGGTGATCGGAAACGATGCCGGATTGCTCGACGCGCCCGTCCTGACCGACAGCGTTCGACTGGCGCCGGCGGAACGCGTCGACGTGCTCGTGGATTTCGGAGCTCTGCAGCCGGGCGAGGTCGTCGAGCTGCGCAACGACGAGCCGCCGCCCGCGCAGGCCGCGTCGCTGGGTGCGGTGCCGATGCCGCTGTTCTGTCAGTTCAGGGTGGCGTCCGGCCGAGGGTTCGTCGGTGACGTCATGACGATGTACCGCGGCGGCAAGGGGCAACCGGCGCTGCTGCCGCCACCTCCGACGCCGACGGTGCAGCGCACGGTGACCGTCAATCAACCGTCGACCGGGTTGTCGCTCGAGACGCCGATGATGAACCTGAACAACCTGTTCTACGACTCGCCGGACATCGAAATGCCTGCTCAGGGCACCGTCGAACAGTGGAACATCGTCAACACGACGGTCGAGCCGCATCCGATCCATCTGCATCTGGTGCACTTCCGGACGGTGGGCAGGGCGCCGATCGACCTGAACGCGTACACCCGGGACAATCCGCGACCGAACGTCGGCGTCAGGTGGGCGCCCGACGTCGAGCGATACATGACGGGTCCGCTGGCGCCACCCGCGGCATGGGAGGCGGGGGCGAAGGACACCGTCAACACGTATCCGGGCACGGTGACGCGGATACTGGTGCGCTTCCCGACGGCCGACGAGCTCGGATTCGACCCGGACGCAACGTTTTCCGCGCCGACGGGTGGGCATGAGACGGGTGGGCACGACATGGGCGCCCATTCGAGTGGAGACGGTGAGTTGCAGGGCTACATGTGGCACTGCCACATGCTGGACCACGAGGACCACGAGATGATGCAGCGCTTTCGGGTCGTGCGCTGACGCACCCGTGCGTGCTTGGTTGCACCCTGGGCCAACTATCCGCGCACGGGTGGCGCAGCCGCACTAAAAAGCAGTCTGGACTGTTTGTTGCTTTCGCGTTATCGTCGTTCCTGTGACCCACAGCACCGAAGCGCCTCCGCGGCGCACCCAGGCGGAACGCGCGGCAGGCACGCAGGCCAAACTGCTCGACGCCGCGATCGACTGCCTCGTCGAGCTGGGCTTCGCGAAGACCAGCACCCAGGAGATCGCCCGACGCGCAGGCGTGTCCCGCGGCGCTCAACTGCACCACTTTCCGACGAAGGAAGCGCTGGTCACCGCCGCGGTCGGCCACCTCGTCGACAAGCGACTCGCCGAAATTCTCGCGACCGAACCGGATCCTGAACGCGGCCTCGAGGTGCTGAGCGACGCGTTCTCCGGCCCGCTTTTCTACGCGGCGCTCGAACTGTGGGTCGCAGCGCGAACCGATCCGGCGCTGCACGCGGCGATGGTGCCGCTCGAACGCCGCGTCTCCGACGCCATCATGGGCGGCGCGACAGCGATCATGGGCAGCCGTATGAGCCGGGAATCGATCGAACTCAGTGTCGAGTTGGCCCGCGGACTTGCCGTGTCCGCTCTGTTCCGAACGCCCGAATCCGACGCCACTCTACGTGCCCGGCTTCTGCCGGCATGGGAAGACAAGGTGATGCAGTGACTGCAATCGAAGGAATGTTGCCGGAGTCGGTCCAGGTACTCGTCGTGGGTGCCGGATTCGCCGGAATCGCCGCTGCAGCACGAATTCTCGACGACGACCCGAGCGCGGACATCCTCGTCATCGAGCGTGCCGACGATGTCGGTGGTACGTGGCGCGACAACACCTATCCGGGGTGCGCGTGCGATGTCCCGACGTCGTTGTACTCGTTCTCGTTTGCTCCGAGCCCCGACTGGACCCACACGTTCGCCCGTCAGCCGGAGATCTACCGGTACCTGCGCGGCGTCGTCGACTCGCTGGGACTGCGGCGACGCATCGTCACGGGATGTGAACTGCTCTCGGCGACATGGGATTCGACCACGCAGCGGTGGATCGCGGAAACGTCGCACGGAACGGTCACGGCCGCGGTTCTCGTCGCCGCCACGGGCGCACTGTCGACACCGAAATTTCCGAACGTGCCCGGCATCGAGAGGTTCACCGGCACGATGTTCCATTCGGCGACATGGAATCACGAGCACGATCTGACGGGTCGCCGTGTCGCGGTGATCGGCACCGGGGCGTCGGCGGTGCAGTTCGTGCCCGAAATCGTCGATCGCGCACAGCGTCTCACGGTGTTCCAGCGCACGCCCGCGTGGGTCGTCCCGCGTCTGGACCGTACGCTCGGCAGGCTGGAAAAAGCGCTGTACCGACGCTTCCCGGCAACGCAGAAGGCGGTTCGCGGCGCGATCTACGGATATCGCGAGGCCTACGTCAGTGCCCTGGCGCACCACCCGGGCATCCTTCCGCTGGTCTCGAACGTCGCCAAGATGCATCTGCGCAGGCAGGTCAAGAACCCGGTCAAACGCGCCGCGCTGACACCGGACTTCATGATCGGCTGCAAACGTATGCTGCTGTCCAACGATTGGCTGTCGACGCTGGACCGCGACGACGTCGACCTCGTCGACAGTGGCCTCGCCGCCATCGGGGAGAACTCGGTGACCGACGCGCGAGGCAACGAGTACGACATCGACACCATCATCTTCGCGACCGGGTTCACTCCGACCGAACCGCCTGTGTCGCACACGCTTCGAGGCGCCGACGGCCGTACGCTCGCCGAGGTCTGGGGTGGCAGCCCGAACGCCTACCGCGGAACGACCGTACACGGGTTCCCGAACCTGTTCCTCATGTACGGACCCAACACCAACCTGGGACACAGCTCCATCGTCTACATGCTCGAGTCTCAAGCCAACTACCTGGTGTCGGCGCTGCAGCAGATGCGTCGCCACGACATCGCGGTCATCGACGTCATGAAACAGTCGCAGGCGCAGTACAACTCGTGGATTCACGACTCACTGTCCGGAACCGTGTGGAACGCGGGCGGGTGCTCGAGCTGGTACCTCGACTCGGAGGGCCGTAACCCGGTGATGTGGCCGACCTACACGTTCACCTTCCGCAACTCGACCCGCACGTTCGACGTCGACGAGTACACAACGATCCCCGCCTCGAAAGGTGCGACGGTATGAGCGATTACGACGTTCTGATCATCGGATCCGGTTTCGGCGGAAGCGTCGCGGCGCTGCGTGCGACCGAGAAGGGCTATCGTGTCGGCGTTCTCGAATCGGGCCGACGGTTCGCCGACGACGAGTTGCCGAAAACAAGCTGGCGTCTTCGGAAGTACCTCTGGGCGCCCGCCCTCGGCTGCTACGGCGTGCAGCGGATCCACCTGCTGCCGGATGTGCTGGTCATGGCGGGAGCCGGCGTCGGCGGCGGTTCGCTGAACTACGCGAACACGCTGTACCAGCCGCCGAAACGGTTCTTCGAGGACCCGCAGTGGGGCCACATCACCGACTGGCAGCGCGAACTGGCGCCGTACTACGACCAGGCCAAGCGCATGCTCGGCGTCACGACCAATCCGACGATCACGCGGTCGGACAAGGTCATGAAAGAGGTGGCCGAGGACATGGGCGTCGGCGACACGTTCACCAGCACGCCGGTCGGTGTGTTCTTCGGCGACGCGGGCAAGACGTCGCCCGATCCGTTCTTCGGCGGTGTCGGCCCGACGCGGACCGGGTGCACCGAGTGCGGTTCGTGCATGACGGGATGCCGCGTCGGCGCGAAGAACACGCTCGTCAAGAATTATCTCTACCTCGCCGAACAGGCCGGGGCAGAGGTGCATCCGCTGACGACGGTCACCGCCGTCAGGCCGGCAGCGAACGGCGGCTACGAGGTCGTGACGCGTCGTACCGGCGGCAAGGTGCGTCGAGCGGAGAAGGTGCTGACGGCCGACCAGGTCGTGTTCGCGGCCGGCACCTACGGCACGCAGAAGCTCTTGTTGGCCATGAAGGAAACGGGACAGCTGCCGCGTCTGTCCGATCGCATCGGCAGTCTCGTCCGCACCAACTCCGAGGCTGTGCTCGCTGCAACCGCGCGCGGACGCGACGTCGACTACACCGAGGGTGTGGCGATCACGTCGTCGTTCCATCCCGACGATCACACGCACATCGAGCCGGTGCGATACGGCAAGGGCAGCAACGCGATCGGACTTCTCCAGACCGTCCTGAGCGACGGCGGCGGAAAGACGCCACGAATTCTCAAGACGCTCGGCGTCGCGCTGCGGCATCCCGGCGCCGCAGTCCGTAGCCTGTCGGTGCGCCGATGGTCAGAACGCACCGTCATCGCACTCGTCATGCAGACCGACGACAACTCGCTCGAACTCGGCTCGAAGAAGGGCTGGTTCGGTCGGCGTCTGACGAGCCGACCGGGTGCGGGAGATCCGCCGCCGCAGTGGATTCCTCAGGGCCACGAAGCAATTCGACTGCTCGCCGACAAGATCGACGGTGATCCGGGTGGGTCGATCGCCGAGATCGTGAACATCCCGATGACGGCCCATTTCCTGGGCGGGTGTGCGATCGGGGATTCCGCCGAGCGTGGCGTCGTCGACGCCTACCACCGCGTGTACGGCTACGAGGGGCTCCATGTCGTCGACGGGTCGGCGGTCAGTGCGAATCTCGGTGTCAATCCGTCGCTGACGATCACGGCGCAGGCCGAGCGTGCGATGGGGCTGTGGCCGAACAAGGGCGAGCAGGATGCGCGTCCTGCCGTCGGGACGCCGTACCGCGAGGTCGCCCCGACGGCGCCGACGCGGCCCGTCGTGCCGGCTGCCGCACCGGGTGCGCTGAGACTCCCACTGCTGCAAGGAGGCTCGTCATGTGGAGCGTGATCGAGTCCGAAGCCGACCACGGCGACTGGCCCGACAGTCCGCCGCCGCCGTGGCCTGCGGAAGTTCGGGCGACGATCTGGTGGCATCGCGCAACCGCCGCGGGACGGGAACTGCTGCCCGAGGCGTCGCTGCCGGTGACGGTCGCGATGGTCGTGGACTACGCGAGTTCGCCCGTCGGCCCCTACCGCGAAATCCTCGCGAGCCCGACGCTGCGACGCCCGGGCGGTGGGCACGGGAAGCTTCCTCGGTTGGCGGTGCCGTTCATCGCCGTCGACTCCGATCGCTCCGTGCACGGCGGCAGAACGCACTGGCAACTGCCGAAGGTCCTCGCTGATTTCGACGGTGACGTGCTGGGGGAGTCGCGCGCCGAGGGGCCGGACTGGTCGGTGGCCACCACGGCGTCGGGACGCGGCCCGACTTTCCCGATGAAGGGCGGAATCGGGTTCTCGCAACCCGTCGACGAGGAGTTCCTGATCGCGGGCTCCCGACTGACCGGCAAGGCGCGGCTGTGCCGCGTGACGGTCGACGCGCAGGGCCCGACGCTGGGCTCGTGGCTGAAGTCGGGCACGCATCTGGGCCTGCAGATCGTGTCGGGGAAGATGACGACAGGCCCATCGCGCCTGGTCACGGTCCCGGAGGACTAGCAGGCTCCCCGCTTTCTTGACTAATTCCAGAAAAGCGGCATACTCGAATGCATGCCCAAGGACGACGTGACCACGGATCCGGCCGCGCTGCTGCGCAGCGTCGGTCTCCGTGTCACCGGTCCGCGTGTGGCAGTCCTGAATGCAGTCGCAGCCCGGCCGCATTCGGATGCCGACGACGTGGCAGCGGTGGTACGGGCCGAAACCGGTTCGGTGTCGACGCAGGCGGTCTACGACGTGCTCCGCGCGTGTGTGAAAGCCGGTCTGTTGCGACGCATCGAGCCGGCCGGATCTCCTGCGCTGTACGAGACCCGGATAGGCGACAACCATCACCACCTCGTGTGTAGAAGTTGTCAGAAAGTGGTCGACGTCGATTGCGCGATCGGCGCGGCGCCGTGCCTCGACCCGTCGGATTCCCAGGGATTCGTCGTCGAGGAAGCCGAAATCGTGTTCTGGGGGCTGTGTTCCGAGTGTGTCTCGGCAGCGCGTGCTTCCGCAGCGAACGTTTCGGTTACCGGTACCCCGTAGTTCCATGCACTGTTCTTGCCTTCCGAGCCAGCCCCTCGGAAGGCGCCCAGCCAACCGACCAGGAGGCATGCAGACATGACCAACCCCACGACCACCAACTCCGGCATTCCGGTTCCCAGCGACGACCAGTCGCTGACCGCAGGCACGCAGGGGCCGATTCTGCTCCACGATCACTACCTGATCGAGAAGATGGCGCAGTTCAACCGTGAGCGTGTGCCCGAGCGAGTGGTGCACGCCAAGGGTTCGGGCGCGTTCGGCGTTCTCGAGATCACCGAGGACATCTCGCAGTACACGAAGGCCGCGGCCCTGCAGAAGGGTGTGACGACCGAGGCGCTGGCACGGTTCTCGACGGTGGCAGGCGAGCAGGGTAGCCCCGACACCTGGCGTGACCCAAGGGGTTTCGCGCTCAAGTTCTACACCACCGAGGGCAACTGGGACCTCGTCGGCAACAACACGCCGGTGTTCTTCGTCAAGGACCCCATCAAGTTCCAGGACTTCATCCGGAGCCAGAAGCGCATGCCCGACTCCGGTCTGCGCGACCACAACATGCAGTGGGACTTCTGGACGCTCTCTCCCGAATCGGCGCACCAGGTGACGTGGCTGATGGGTGATCGCGGTATCCCGCGCAGCTACCGTCACATGGACGGATTCGGTTCGCACACATACCAGTTCATCAACGCATCCGACGAGCGTTTCTGGGTCAAGTTCCACTTCAAGACCAACCAGGGCATCGACTACCTGACGCAGGAGAAGGCCGACGAGCTGGCGGGTACGTCGCCCGACAACCACCGTCAGGATCTGTTCGGCGCCATCAAGGAAGGCAACTTCCCGAGCTGGGACTTCTACATCCAGGTCATGCCGTACGACGACGCGGAGAACTACCGGTACAACCCCTTCGATCTGACGAAGGTCTGGTCGCAGAAGGACTACCCGAAGATCAAGGTCGGCAAGCTGACGCTGAACCGCAACCCGGAGAACTTCCACGCGCAGATCGAGCAGAGCTCGTTCGAGCCGTCGAACCTCGTGCCAGGCATCGCTGCCAGCCCCGACAAGATGCTGCTCGGCCGGATCTTCTCCTACGCCGACGCGCACCGATACCGCATCGGAACCAACTACGCGCAGCTGCCGGTCAACGCGCCGAAGTCGCCGGTGAACACCTACTCGAAGGAGGGGTCGATGCGATACGCGTTCAACTCTCCCGAGACGCCGGTCTACGCGCCGAACTCGTACGGCGGGCCTCACGCCGACAGCGCGAAGTACGGCAACGACGGATCCTGGGACTTCGAACCGCGGTTCGTGCGCACCGGGTACGTCGAACACCCCGAGGACGGCGATTTCGTCCAGGCGGGCATCCTCGTTCGCGAGGTCATGGACGACGCGCAACGAGAACGCCTGGCGTCGAACATCATCGGACACGCACTCAACGGAGTGACCGAGCCGGTTCTGCAGCGGGTCTTCGAATACTGGCGGAACGTCGACGCCGATCTCGGCAAGAAGGTCGAGGAGGGTGTCCGCGCAGGGCAGTCCGACGCGGCCCCCACCACGAGCCAGTCGCCTACCACCCCCGGTGACGAAGCCGAAAAAGTATGATCCTCTCACCAACAGGAGGTAAGAGATGACCAACCCCATCACCAGCACCCTCGACGCCGGACAGCAGAAAATTGCCGGAGATGCCTTGCAGGGCACCGTCGTCGACCTGATCGATCTCTCGCTCATCGCCAAGCAGGCGCACTGGAACGTGATCGGAAAGAACTTCCGATCCGTGCACCTCGCGCTCGACGAGTTGGTCACTGCGGCACGTGATTTCACCGACGAGGCAGCCGAGCGCGCCACCGCGATCGGTGTCAGTCCGGACGGCCGCTCCGAGACGGTGTCGGCAACCGCAGGCACCAAGGGCTTCGGCACCGGATGGACGAAGGACGACGAGGTAACCGCCGCCGTCGTCGACAACCTCGCTGCCGTCGTCGATCGGCTGCGTGGACGCATCGCCGACACCGAGGCCGCGGATCCGGTGACGCAGGACCTGCTCATCGCCATCACCGCTCGCCTCGAGCAGCTGCACTGGATGTGGCAGGCGCAGGTCTGACCTGTCGTTTCACGGTAGAAGGGGACTCCTCGTTCGAGGGGTCCCCTTCGCTGATTTGTTTCGTGGAACAAACCGGTGGGTAGTTCGGTGCCATGACTTCACGTCCCGGCGCAGTTCTGTTCGACATCGACGGCACACTCGTGGACTCCAACTACGTGCACGTCGACACGTGGTCGAGGGCGTTCGCGGACGCGGGTATGGCCGTACCGTCCTGGAGGATCCACCGATGCATCGGTATGGACGGAGACAAGCTGCTCGAAGCGTTGGTCGGGGCGTCCGACAGCGCCGTGGCGCTCGAGGCGAAGGACCTGCACAGCGACTACTACAGCGAGGCCAGCGGCCGTCTGCAGATTCTTCCCGGTGCGCGCGAACTGCTGCAGCGGATCGAGGACGAGGGACTGACCGTCGTGCTCGCGACGTCGGCACCCGAATCGGAGCTCGCGACACTGCGTGACCTTCTCGATGTCGAGGACATCGTGTCCGTGGTGACGTCGTCCGAGGATGCCGAGGACGCGAAGCCGAGCCCGGAACTCGTCGACGTTGCGTTGCAGCGCGCGGGGGTTTCGGCCGAGAACGCAATCCTGGTCGGCGACAGCGTGTGGGACATGAAAGCGTCTCGCGCGGCGGGTGTCACATGTCTCGCGGTCCGGTGCGGTGGTGTCCCCGACGCCGAATTGCGCGCTGCCGGAGCAGAAGACGTGTACGACGACCCCGCCGATCTGATCGAGAAGTTGAGCGACAGCCCCATCGGGAGACTGATCGACGCATGAGTCGTCAGCAGGGCTACACAGGCATCGAGAACTACGCGGCAATCGGGGACGGGCGCACCGTCGCGATGATCGCCGACGACGGCCGAATCGACTGGCTTCCACTTCCCAACCTCGATTCGCCTCCCCCGTTCGCGGCCCTGCTCGATGCCGAGCACGGCGGCTGTTTCGCGTTGGCGCCGGCGGAGGACTTCACCGTCGAACGTGATTTCGTCGACGGCACCAACGTGTTGTCGACAATCTACACGACTCGCAGCGGATCGGTGCGCGTCCTCGATTCGCTCAATACCGGTGTGGCAGGACGTCTTCCGTGGGTCGAGCTGGCTCGTCGGATCGACGGGATCGACGGAGCGGTCGAGATGCGGTGGCGCGCGGCTCCGGGCACGATGATGGGAATGACGTCGCCGTGGGCGTACGACACCGCCTACGGGACGGTACTCCGCGCGGACGGCGTGACGATGGCGATGCGAACACTGAACGCCGACGACGTGACCATCGAATCGCAGAGCGTCGGAGGCACTTTCACCACCTCGCCGGACTCACGGCATCTCGTCGGGCTCGTCGCAACCGAGAACGAGCCGCTGCACCTGCCCGAACCGGTCAAGGTCGCCGAGCGCGTGGATCGGACCATCGGCAACTGGCGCGTCTGGTCCGAGGAATTCTCTTACGACGGGCCGTGGACCGAACACGTCGAACGAAGTGCTCTCGCCCTGAAACTGTTGCTGCACGCGCCGTCCGGGGCTATCGCAGCTGCGGCGACGACGTCGCTCCCGGAGAACAGGACCGGAGGCAAGAACTGGGACTACCGCTATGCCTGGGTGCGCGACACCGCGTACACGATCCGCGCGATGTTGAGATTCGGGATGCGCGAAGAAGTGCACGGTGCGGTCGCGTGGCTGCTCAAGGTGATACGTGCCAACGACCCCCTCGTCGGCGTGTTCTACACCCTCGGCGGAGACGCCCCTGGCGGAACGGAGATGCCGGACATCCCCGGATGGCGCGGAATCGGACCCGTCGTGAACGGCAACCGAGCTGCCGGCCAGTTGCAGCTGGGCATTTTCGGTGATCTGTTCTCCATCGTTCGCCTCTACGTCGACGGCGGCAACATTCTCGACGCCGACACCGGACGCCTGTTGGCGACCATCGCCGACGAGGCGTGCGACTCGTGGCAGCGTCGAGACGCGGGAATCTGGGAGCTCGAGGAGGAACACCACTACACCAACTCCAAGCTCGGATGCTGGCAGGCGCTCGACTGCGCTGTGCACCTCGCCGAGCTGGGTCAGATCCCCGGCGTGCCGGACCGGTGGCGGGCGGAGAAGGAACGCATCCGAGATTTCATCGAGAACGAGTGTTGGTCGGACGAGCGGCAGGCGTACATGGCCTACCCGGGCTCGAACAGTCTCGACGCATCCGTCCTCCTTGCGGCAGAGATGAATTACGACCGCGGCGAACGCCTGTCGTCGACCATCGACGCGCTCGGCGACGAACTCGGGGTCGGCCCGCTGCTCTATCGCTACAGCGGCGTCGACAAGGAAGAGGCCACCTTCGTCGCGTGCGCGTTCTGGCGAGTGTCCGCGTTGTCGTGCGTCGGCCGCGACGACGAGGCGAAGGCATTGATGGATCAGCTGGTCGAGCTGTCCAACGACGTCGGTCTGTACAGCGAGATGATCGATGCTTCGGATGGGTCGTTCCTGGGTAACTTCCCGCAAGGGCTCAGCCACCTCGCACTCGTGAACGCAGCGCTGACCATCGCGCACGAGCACGACGCAAGTTCGAACTAGCTACTTTTCGATCGGAGCAGAGAATCTGATGGACCTGGGTATCGAAGGACGGACCGCGCTCGTCACCGGCGCCGATTCCGGAATCGGTTGGCACACTGCGAAATTACTTCTCGAAGAAGGCGCCACCGTCGTCATGAGCGATCGTGATCCGAACAAACTGGAGGAAGCGAAGAACGAACTCGACGCGCCCGAAGGTCGCTTGTTCGCCTTCCCGGCAGACGTGACCAAGACCGCCGAGGTCGAGGACCTGGCGGCGAACGTGCAGAAAGCCGTCGGCGACATCGACATTCTGGTGCAATCGTCGGGAGTCACCGGCGCACAAGGACTGTTCCACGAAATCGACGAAGAGGGGTGGGCCAGCACCATCGACATCGACCTCATGGGGCCGGTGAGGTTGCTGCGCGCGTTCCTTCCCGCGTTGCGACGCGGCGGCTGGGGCCGCATCGTGCTGCTCACGTCCGAGGACGCCGTGCAGCCGTACGACGACGAATTGCCCTACTGCGCAGCCAAAGCCGGCGTACTTGCGCTGTCGAAGGGACTCTCGCGCAGTTACGCGTCGGAAGGATTGCTCGTCAACGCCGTGTCACCGGCGTTCATTCACACGCCGATGACCGACGCGATGATGGACAAGCGGGCCGAGGAAGAAGGCACCGACCGGAAGGGCGCCATCGAGGGCTTCCTCGCCGAAGAACGCCCGTTCATGGAATTGGGCCGACGCGGCGAGCCCGACGAAGTGGCATCCGTCGTCGTGTTCCTGTGTTCCGATCGCGCGAGTTTCGTCAACGGTTCGAACTACCGGGTCGACTCCGGTTCCGTAGCAACGATTTAGGAGAGACGTGTCATGACCAATTTCGGCTACACACTGATGACCGAGCAGGCCGGGCCCAAAGATCTGGTGAAGTACGCCGTCGAAGCCGAGAACGTCGGTTTCGACTTCGAGGTCGCCAGCGACCACTACTCGCCGTGGCTGTCCTCGATGGGGCACGCGCCCTATGTCTGGACCACGCTGGGAGCCGTCGCGCAGGCCACCGAACGCGTCGAACTGATGACGTACGTGACGTGCCCGATCATCCGCTATCACCCAGCCGTCGTCGCCCAGAAGGCTGCGACACTGCAGATCCTCGCCGACGGCCGCTTCACGCTCGGCCTCGGCACGGGTGAGAACCTCAACGAGCACGTCGTCGGTGAGGGATGGCCGTCCATCGACAAGCGTCAGGACATGTTCGTCGAGGCGCTGGAGATCATCGAAAAGCTTCACGCCGGCGGCCTCGTCACCTACGAGGGAAAGCACTTCCGCGTCGACTCCGCCCGGATCTGGGACCTGCCGGAGAACGGCGTTCCCATCGGCATCGCGGTGTCCGGTGAGAAGTCGATCGAGCGGTTCGCGGCCTACGCCGACCACCTCATCGCCGTCGAGCCGAACCCCGATCTGGTCAAGGGTTGGGCCGATCACCACGACGGGCCGTCGCGCACGATCGGTCAGATTCCGATCTCGTGGGACCCGGACAAGGACGCGGCCATCGAACGGGCGCACGACAAGTTCCGCTGGTTCGCCGGTGGATGGGCCGTCAACGCCGACCTGCCAACGACCGCAGGATTTGCAGGGGCGACGCAGTTCGTCCGCAAGGAAGACGTGGCCGAGACCATCCCGTGTGGTCCGGATCTGGACGCCATCGTCGACGCGGTCAAGCCGTACTGGGAGGCGGGGTTCACCGACATCGCGCTCGTACAGGTCGGCGGGGAGACGCAGGAGCGGTTCCTGGCCGAGGCGGCAGGGCCGCTGCTCGAGAAGCTGCGTAACGCGTCGGCATAGCTGCACGTGCGTGCAGCGGAGTAGCCCCCGTGCGTGCGAATGTATAGCCCTCTATACATTCGCACGCACGGGTCGCTCGCGGCTTTTCCCGTTCCGGCCGTCGTCGCCGACTCCCGCGGATAGACTCGATTCTTCGAGAATTCGGGGACTATCGGGGGAGGTCCACGGCTGTCGGTGTGGGAGGGCGACGTGGCCGATCGAACGACGCTGCTGGACTATCTGAAGAAGGTCACCGCCGAGCTGTACCAAGCCCGGGAAAAGCTGCGCGACGCCGAGGACGCGACCCGCGAACCGATCGCCGTCATCGGCCTCGGATGCCGATTCCCCGGCGGAGTTCGATCACCCGACGACCTGTGGCGCCTTGTCGAATCGGGTCGCGACACCGTCTCCGACTTCCCCGACGACCGCGGATGGCCGTCGTCGGCGCTGTACGACCCGACAGGCGAGCACGGTGGCACGACGTACACCGTGCGCGGCAGCTTCCTCGACGATCCCGCCGGCTTCGACCCCGAGGTGTTCGGCATCTCGCCACGCGAAGCCCTCGCGATGGATCCGCAACAACGCGCGCTGCTCGAGACCAGCTGGGAGACCCTCGAACATGCGGGCATCGACCCCAGATCGGTGCACGGGCGACAGGTCGGCGTGTTCACCGGATTGTCCGGCATCGACTACGCCGCGCGCGTCGGCGGAATGCCACCCGAGGAACTACAGGGCTATTTCATCACCGGCAACGCGATGAGCGTCGCGTCGGGCCGCATCGCGTACAGCCTCGGACTCACCGGGCCCGCCGTCACCGTCGACACGGCGTGCTCGTCGTCGCTCGTGTCCCTGCATCTGGCGGCACAGGCGTTACGCAGCGGTGACTGCGCACTCGCGCTCGCGGGCGGCGCGACGATCATGGCGACGCCTGCCGTGTTCGTCGAGTTCAGCCGCCAGCGCGGCCTCGCGCGTGACGGCAGATGCAAGGCGTTCTCCGCAGCTGCCGACGGCACCGCGTGGGGCGAGGGTGCGGCGATGATCGCTCTCGAGCGGCTGTCCGACGCGAAGCGCCACGGTCGTCGGATACTCGCCGTCGTGCGCGGTAGTTCGGTGAACCAGGACGGCGCGAGCAACGGACTGACCGCACCGAACGGGCAAGCGCAACAACGCGTCATCGCGCAGGCGCTCGCGGGCGCCGAGCTTCGACCGGAGGACGTCGACGTCGTCGAAGCACACGGCACCGGAACGACGCTGGGCGATCCGATCGAAGCGCAGGCCCTCCTCGCCACCTACGGCCGCACCCGCCGCGAGAGCCCGTTGTGGCTCGGGTCGGTCAAATCGAACCTCGGACACACACAGGCCGCAGCGGGCGCCGCGGGCGTCATCAAGATGATCATGGCGATGCGGCACGGTGTGCTGCCCCGGACGCTGCACGTCGATGCGCCCACGCCGCACGTCGACTGGTCGTCCGGTGGAGTGAGGCTTCTCGAAGAATCAATGCCTTGGCCCGAGACCGGCAGGCCGCGTCGGGCAGCGGTGTCGTCGTTCGGCATCAGCGGCACCAATGCGCACGTGGTCCTCGAAGAACCTCCCGCTGTCGATGCCGCGTCCGGCGAGACGTCCGACGACCCTGTCGCCTGGGTACTGTCCGGACACACCGACCCGGCACTGCGCGATCAAGCTGCCCGGTTGCGCGCAGCAGTCGGGTCCGATCACGACCCAGCGGCTGTGGCGGCATCGCTGATACACGGCCGCGCCCGCTTCGATCGGCGAGCTGCGCTGGTGGGCACCACGACCGACGAGCTACTCGGTGGCCTCGACGCGTTGGCGCGCGGTGACCCGCACCCGAGCCTCGTCCTCGGCGCTGCGCACGACGCAGGTGACCGGCCCGTGTTCGTCTTCCCCGGTCAAGGCGCCCAATGGGTGGGAATGGCAACCGAATTGATCGAATCGTCCGCGGTGTTCGCCGCCGCGATGCACGACTGTGCAGAAGCGCTACAGCCCTACATGACCGTCTCGGTTCTCGACGCGTTGAACGACGCAGAATTGCTCGATCGCGTCGACGTCGTCCAGCCAGCTCTCTTCGCCGTCATGGTGTCGTTGGCTCGGATGTGGCAGTCCTACGGCGTCGAACCTGCTGCGGTGGTGGGGCATTCGCAAGGAGAGATCGCTGCGGCCCACGTGGCGGGCGCCCTCACCCTTCCCGACGCGGCCCTGGTGGTCGCCGCACGCAGCGCGGTGATCTTCTCGTCCGCAGACCGGCGTGGAGGAATGGCCTCGGTGGCGCTGTCGGCCGCCGACGTGCGGGCCGATCTCGAAAGACGTTCGTCCAGTCTGGAAGTCGCTGCCGTCAACGGACCGACGGCCACGGTGGTGTCCGGGCACGGCGACGACCTCGACACACTTGTCGCGGAGTGGCAGAGCCGAGGCATCCAGGCCAAAAGACTCGCGGTCGACTACGCGTCGCACCACGCGGACGTGTCGATTCTGCGCGAGCCGATCCAGGCCGCGTTGGCATCGGTGATGCCCGTGCGGAGCGCCATCCCGTTCGTCTCGTCCGTGACAGGCGGGGTCGTCGACGGCGCCGAGTTGGGCGGGCAGTACTGGTATCGCAACCTCCGTCACACCGTCCGATTCGAGGATGCGGTGAGAACCCTTGCAGCACAGGGATACCGCCAGTTCGTCGAAGTCGCGCCGCACCCGATCCTGACCGCGGCGCTGCAGGAGACCCTGGACTCGGCAGGTGTCTCCGGTAAAGCGACCGGCACACTGCGACGCGACCGCGCAGGTCTGCGTCGGTTCACATCCGCACTCGCCGAAGCGCATGTGAACGGCATCGACATCGACTTCGACAAGATCGACTGGGCGCGTCTCGGGTCGCACGAATGGATCGATCTCCCCACCTACGCCTTTCAGCACCGCCGCTTCTGGCTCGATGCCGTCGTGCCCGACGGGGACGTGACGTCGGCCGGTGTGGATCCGGGTGGACATCCGATGCTGGCTGCCTCGATGGTTCTCGGTGACGGGAGTGGCGTCGTCGCGACCGGAGTGCTGTCGTCGCACCGACTTCCGTGGCTCGCCGACCATGGTGTGAACGGCACACTTCTGCTTCCCGGCACGGCGTTCGTCGAACTGGCGCTGCATGTGGGCCAACGCGTCGGGTGCGACCGGATCGACGACCTGGTCGTTGCGGTGCCCCTCGTCGTACCGGCCGACGGCGAGGTCGCGGTGCAGGTATCCGTGCAGGGTGACCCGGGTAGCGGGTCGTCGACCGTTGCGGTGCATTCGCGGCCCGTCACCGCGTCGTCGGACCATCCGTGGACGATGCATGCGACCGGAACGATGAGCGCTGGAACGACGTTCGACGACGGGAACGAACAGCCCTGGCCACCCGACGCCGACCCGGTCGACATCGACGGCATGTACGACGCCCTCGACACGACAGGCTACGAGTACGGCCCGCTGTTCCGAGGGCTGCGTCGTGCGTGGCGACGCGGCGACGAGTTGTTCGGGGAGGTGGTGCTGAACGCGGACGACGCCGCCGACGCGGTCGCCGGGTACGGAATCCACCCTGCACTGCTCGACGCGACGTTGCACGTCATCGCGCTTGCCGAGGCGACGACAGGCACCACTCCGGCCCCCGGCGTCCGATTGCCGTTCGCGTGGAACGACGTACGGTTGCACGCCGAGGGTGCCACCGCGGCCAGGGTTCACGTCATGCCGATCGGGCCGGAACGGTACCGGGTGGCGGTGTACGACGTCACCGGGCAACCGGTTCTGACCGTCGGCAGCCTGACGCTACGACCCATCACCGACACCGCACCGACACTCGGCACGACGGGCAGCCTTTACCGCGTGGAGTGGCTACCGGTCGGGATGACGAATGCGACTGTGCGACAGTCCATCGACCTGTTCGACGCGTTGGCCGGGGAAGATCCAAGCGGCCGCGTTCTGCGACTGGACCTGCGCGCGGTCGACGGTGACGACACCCCCACCAGAGCGCACGACAGCGTCCACGCCGCACTGTCGGCGATACAGGAGTGGCTCCGCGACGACGGACTGGCCGGGACCGAACTTCTGATCACGACACTGCAGGCGGTGTGCGCCCGGGACACCGACTCGATCGACGACCTGGCGGTGGCGCCTGTCTGGGGGCTGATCAGTGCCGTGCAGCACGAGCATCCCGATCGGATCACGATGGTGGACCTGGACAACGATCCGGACGAATCGGTTCTGTCGGCAGCGTTGTCCTGCAACGAAACTCAGCTGGCAGTGCGCGGCGGCGTCCTGCTGGCTCCGATGCTGGCATCGCAGTCCGTCGTCGACGACGCCGTACCCACTGCTTTCGGGCCGGACGGAACGGTGTTGATCACCGGCGGAACGGGAACGATCGGCACCCTCGTCGCCCGGCATCTCGTCGAGAAATACGGAATCAGGAAGCTGGTGCTGGTCGGCCGGCACGAGCACCGTCTCGCACCGGACATTCCCGACGCCGAGGTGCGCGTCGTCGCCTGTGATGTCGCCGATCGAGATGCCGTCGCCGCGATGCTCGACGGCATCGACGACCTGGTCGGGGTGATCCATGCGGCGGGCGTGCTCGACGACGCCACCGCCCAGGCCCTGACCGGCGAGCAGCTCGATCGCGTGATGCGTCCCAAGGTCGACGGCGCGTGGAATCTGCACGATCTGACGAAGGGCAGGGATCTGCAGGCATTCGTGTTGTTCTCCTCTGCCGCAGGCGTTCTCGGCGCAGCAGGACAGGCCAATTATGCGGCAGCCAATGTGTTCCTCGACGGTCTGGCCCAGCACCGCCGAGCCCGGGGTCTGCCCGCCGTCGCGATGGCGTGGGGACTGTGGGACACACCGAGCGCGATGACGTCGCATCTGAGCGAGACGGATCTGAGCCGTCTGCACCGCGTGGGTATGGACACCATCGACCGGGCGTCCGGGCTCGCGCTGTTCGACGCCGCACTCGCGGTGGACCGCCCGCTGATCGCCCCGCTACGCCTGTCCAAGCGCACCGCCGCGTCGGGAGCTGCGCCGCCGATCCTGCGCCGGGTGCTCGGACTGCGCCGTCGCACCGCGGCGTCGGAGTCTCCGACCGGATTGGCCGAGGAGCTCGCCTCGCTCGATGCCGACGCCCGCCATCTACGGGTGCTCGACCTCGTCACGACGCACGTCGCCGCAGTGCTGGGGCACGAGGGCAAAGGGGACATCGATCCCGAACGTGCGTTCAAGAACCTCGGGTTCGACTCGCTGACGGCCGTGCAGCTGCGCAACGACCTGGCGTCGGCCACCGGCGTCACGCTTGCGGCGACAGTGGTGTTCGACCACCCGACCGCCGACGCGCTCGCCCGCGAGCTCGAGGCGCAGGTGCTCGGCATCTCCACAGCCGTTCCGCAGGAAACACGTTCGCGACGCGACGACATCCCGATCGCGATCGTCGGTATGGCATGTCGCTACCCGGGAGGAGTGACCGAACCGGAGGACCTGTGGAGGCTCGTCCGCGACGGCCGGAACGTCGCCGGCCCGTACCCGAACAACCGAGGGTGGATTCTGGGCGACGTCTACGACCCCGACCCGGCGAAACCAGGCACGACGTACATGAAGGAAGGCGGGTTCCTGTACGACGCAGACGAATTCGATGCCGCCTTCTTCGGGATCAGTCCGCGCGAGGCCGTCGCGATGGACCCGCAGCACCGTCAACTGCTCGAACGAGCGTGGGAAGCGTTGGAGAGTGCAGGCATCCCGCCGGATGCGCCCGGTCTCGAGGACACCGGCGTGTTCGTCGGAATGATGGGCAGCGACTACGGCTTTCACCTGATGAGCCAGCGCAACGTCGATGCCGAGGGTTATCTGATGACCGGCACCAGTAACAGCGTCGCGTCCGGTCGAATTTCGTACACACTCGGTTTCACCGGACCGGCGGTCACCGTCGACACCGCCTGTTCGTCGTCGCTCGTCGCGATGCACCTGGCGTCACGGGCGCTGCGCGACGGCGAATGCTCCCTCGCGCTCGCGGGCGGTGCGACCGTGATGGCGACGCCGGGTGTGCTGGTCGAGTTCAGCAGACAACGTGGTCTCGCTGCGGACGGTCACTGTAAACCGTTCTCCGACAGAGCAGATGGGACCGGGCTGAGCGAGGGCTCGGCAATGGTGGTGCTCGAGCGTCTCGACGACGCCCGTCGCAACGGCCATCCGGTGCTTGCCGTCGTCCGGGGATCGGCCGTCAACCAGGACGGGGCATCGAACGGGCTGACGGCACCGAACGGGCCGTCGCAGGAACGCGTCATCCGACAGGCACTGGCCGACGCGCGGCTGACACCCGCTGATATCGACGCGGTCGAAGCGCACGGAACCGGAACGACGCTCGGCGACCCGATCGAGGCGCAGGCGTTGATCGCCACGTACGGCCAGGACCGACACGACGACCCGTTGTGGCTCGGTTCGATCAAGTCGAACATCGGACACACCCAGGCGGCCGCCGGCATCGCCGGAGTGATCAAGATGGTGATGGCGATGCGTCACGGCACGCTACCGCGGAGTCTGTACGGTGACACACCGACTCGCGTCGTCGACTGGACCGCCGGAGACGTGCGGTTGCTCGGTGAAGAGGTGCCCTGGCCGTCGAACGGTAGGCCGAGGCGCGCGGGAGTGTCGTCGTTCGGTATCAGCGGCACGAACGCGCACATGATTCTCGAACAGCCACCGAACTTCTCGCCTGCCGAGACGTCGACGGCGGCCCCGCTCGTGTGGGTTCTGTCCGGGAAGACGGTCGACGCGATGCGAGCCCAGGCGGCGAATCTGATGCAGTTCCTCGAGACCGAGGATTCTCCGTCGCCTGCAGACATCGCGTACACGCTCGCCACCGGGCGACCTGCGTTCGCCCATCGGGCGGCGATCGTCGGTGACGACCTCGCGGACCTGCGCTCGGGTCTCGCGAGCGTCGCCGCGGGCACCGCCGCGCCGAATGTGCTGGAGGGCAGTCGGATACGCGGCAAGTCGGCGATGATGTTCACCGGCCAGGGCGCGCAACGACTCGGTATGGGCGCGCGGTCGTACGAGATGTTCCCGGTGTTCGCAGCCGCGATGGACGACGTCTGCGACGCGCTCGACGAGCATCTCGACATGCCGGTGCGGGAGGTCATGTGGGGATCGGACGCGGACCTGTTGGACCGGACCGAATTCACCCAACCTGCTTTGTTCGCGGTCGAATCCGCGTTGTACGCGCTGCTGCGATCGTGGGGACTCGCGCCGGACTGTCTGATCGGTCATTCGATCGGTGAGATCACGGCGGCCTATGCGAGCGGCATGCTCGACCTGTCCGACGCGGCCGCGCTGGTCACCGCCCGAGGCAAGGCGATGCAGTCGACCGAGCCGGGTGCGATGATCGCCGTGCGGGCGCGGGCTGAGGACGTCGACGCGATCGTGGACGGCCGCATCGACGTCGCGGGGATCAACGGGGTCCAGTCGATCGTGCTGGCAGGACCGGTACACGAGATCGATTCGGTGGCGGAGGAATTGAAAGAGAAGGACGTCACTGTCACGCGCTTACGCGTCGAACGCGCGTTTCATTCTTCGCTGATGGATCCGATCCTGGACGACTTCGCCCGGACGGCGGCCGGACTTTCCTGGCGCGTGCCGTCGATTCCGTTGGTGTCCAACGTGACCGGCCGAGTCGGGGATGTCGCGGGGCCGAACTACTGGGCGCGGCACGTCCGAGAACCCGTTCGCTTCCACGACGGCATGCGTGCTCTCGACGAACTCGGCGTCACGACGGTGATCGAGGTCGGGCCCGGATCGGTGCTGACAGCCCTCGCGGCGGAGGTCGTGCCGAACGCGATCGCAACCCTCCCGACGGACGACGAACCACACGACGTGATGCGGGCGTTGGCGTCGTCGTTCGTGTGGGGTGCGTCGATCGACTGGGATGCCGTGCTCCCGGGGTGTACCCGAGTCGAACTGCCCACGTACGCGTTTCAGCGGCGATCGTTCTGGCCGACCCCGGCGCGCGGGTTCGCCGGTGAACCCGCCGATCTGGGTCTGAACGACGCAGGCCACCCGCTGCTCGGAACTCAGCTCGAACTGGACGACGGCACGATGGTGTTCACCGGACAGCTGTCGCTGCAACGAGATCCGTGGCTCGTCGACGACGGGACCCTTCTGCCCGCGGTGATCGTCGAACTGATGCTGCATGCAGCCGAAACCGTCGGATTCGACAGCATTCGCACACTCGCCCTTCACGAGCCAGTCGAGTTCCCGGCGTCCGGAACCGTGAGCATCCGCGTCGTCGTCGTGCCCGCGGACGACGACGGCTCCCGCACGGTCACGCTGTCGACGGCCGAGACCTTGCACGCCACAAGCACTCTCGTGGATGTCGTGAACGTGCTTCAGCACGACACCGACTCGGCGGATGCGTTCGCCGTGACGCTCGACGACGGGATCGACGCATACGGCTACGGCGTTCATCCGTTGCTTCTGCAGGGCGCGCTCGATGCGGTCGGTGAGTCGCCGACGGAGCTGACCGAAATTGCTCTCGGTAAGGCAGGCGTCGGTACCGTGACCGTCTCGCGCACCGCCGAAGGAGTTCGTCTGCACGCCGACGACGGAGAGCCGGTCCTCACCGTCGACGCTGTCCGCATCGCACCCGAGAGTGGTCGCGTCGGCGCTGCGCGGCGACTGCATCACACGGTGTGGATCCCGGTGGAGTCGACTGCAGTTGTGCACGAACGCTGTTCGCGGCGTCTGATGATCGCGAGCACGGCCGACGTCGAATCTGCGCACACACAGTGCGCGCACGTGCTGACGGAACTCCAGGACGACATGACGAATACGGATGGACCACTGGTCGTCGTCACTCGTGGCGCCATGGCCGTGGGACCCGACGATCGGGTGGATCCCGCCGCGGCCGCGGTATGGGGTCTCGTCGGGTCAGCGCAGAACGAAAACCCCGGCCGCACTGTGCTGCTCGACGTCGACGACGTCTCCGACCTGGATGCGGTGGTCGACGTCGCCGTCGCGACCGGCGAGCCCCAGATGGCTGTGCGAGAAGGCGCGTTGTTCGCACCTCGGGTGCGGCGACTGGACGCCGAAGAACAGTCATCGGACACCGTGTTGGACCGGGACGGGACGGTTCTGATCACCGGTGGGACAGGTACTTTGGGAACGCTCGTCGCCCGCCACCTCGTGGAGCAATACGGCGTCCGTCATCTGATCCTGACCAGCAGACGCGGGCCGAAAGCCGACAACGCCGAGGACCTGCGCCGCGAACTGACGTCCGCGGGTGCCGATGTCGACATCCTCGCGTGCGACGTCGCGGACTACGGGGCCGCAGCGGCACTGCTCGATGCAGTCCGTGCCGACCATCCGCTGACGGCCGTCGTCCACGCAGCAGGCGTCGTCGACGACGCGACCCTGTCCTCCCTGACCGCGGAGAAGCTCGACGCCGTGCTGCGGCCGAAAGCTGACGCGGCGTGGAATCTGCACCGGCTGACCGAGGGCATGAACATGCAGGCCTTCGTGCTGTTCTCCTCGCTCGCAGGCGTTCTCGGCGCTCCCGGTCAGGGAAACTATGCCGCCGCCAACATGTTTCTGGACGCGCTCGCCCAGCGTCGGCACCGGGACGGCCTGCCTGCGACGTCGATCCAATGGGGCATGTGGGAGCCACCGAGTGCGATGACGGCCGAGCTCGGTCCGATCGACCGCGCCAGGGCGTCGCGAACCGGGATGATCGCGCTGCGAGAATCCGAGGGGCTCGCGCTGTTCGACAGTGCGGTGGCGTCGGAAGAACCGGTTGTGGCTGCGGTGCGTCTCGACCGGTCCGTGCTCGAGGTTCCACCGCTGTTCCGCGGCCTCGTGCGCCAGGCGCGCGCACCGCAGGTGGCGTCGGACGTCCACGGCAGCGGGCCCGACGCGTGGGCGGAGACGCTGGCCGAGCGGACCGTCCCGGAACAACGGCATCTGATGCTCGATCTCGTCCGCGCCGCCGCCGCGGCCGTCCTCGGGTACGAGACAGCGGATTCGGTGGATCCGGATCAGGCGTTCAAGGAACTCGGATTCGATTCGCTCGCCGCGGTCGCGCTGCGCAACCAACTCGGCGCTACGACAGGCCTCAGGCTGCCTCCCACAGTGGTGTTCGACCATCCCAGCTCACGCGCTGTCGCCGAATTCCTCCGAAGCGAACTGATGCCCGATCCCGTGACGGCCGCGCTCGCCGACGTCGAACGCCTGCGCGCCGCGGTCTCCGAGGTGAGCGACGACTCTCGGGCGCAGATCGCGGAACGGCTTTCGGCTCTGCTCGCCGATCTCGGTCCGACTCCGGACGCGACCGTCGACCGAATCCACGCCGCGACGAGCGACGAAATTCTCGACCTCATCGACAGGGGGCTCTGACGGCGTTCCCGAGAAGCAGAAAACCCCCGGCTCTCGATGAGAGCCGGGGGTTTCGCTGTCGGGGTGGCGGGATTCGAACCCACGACCTCTTCGTCCCGAACGAAGCGCGCTACCAAGCTGCGCCACACCCCGTGTACCGCGTGCAGAAGTCTAGCGTACGACTGCCTCGGAACGCGAAACGCCCTCGTCGGACCCGGTTTTTCCGCCCTTTCTCGGGGCCGGAGTGAGCGTCAACAGCGTCGCTTCGGGCCTGCAGCAGAACCGCGCGGGAGCCCACGGGGACGTGCCGATGCCGGCCGAGACGTGAAGCTGGGTGTGTGCGCCCCACTTCGACGGACCCTTGACCCGTGAGCGGTCGAGCTGGCAGTTGGTGACGAGCGCGCCGTAGAACGGCAGGCACAGCTGACCGCCGTGCGTGTGGCCCGCGAGAACCAGGTCGTAGCCGTCCTCGGCGAAACGGTCGAGGACACGCGGCTCGGGGGAGTGCGTGATGCCCAGGCGAAGATCGGCCAGCGGGTTGGGCTGACCGGCGATGGTGTCGTAGCGATCGCGCTTCAGATGCGGATCGTCGACGCCCGCCGACGCGATCCGGACACCGGCCACCTCGAGCTCCCGACGGACGTGCGTCACGTCGTGCCATCCGCGCTCGGTGAACGCGGCACGCAGGTCGCGCCACGGCAGCGACTCGCCCAGGACGCGCTTGTGTTCCTTCTTGAAGTACAGCAGCGGGTTCTTCGGCTTCGGCGCGAAGTAGTCGTTGCTACCGAACACGAACAGGCCGGGACGCGCGAGAAGCGGGCCGAGGGCCTGAACGACGGCAGGCACCGACCGCATGTGCGACAGATTGTCACCGGTGTTGACGACGAGATCCGGTTCGAGTCGGTCCAATTCGCGCAGCCAGTTCTGTTTCATGCGCTGGCCCGGCATCATGTGCAGGTCGCTGATGTGCAGCACGCGCAGCGGAGAAGCGCCTGGTTCGAGGACGGCCATCGACGTCTCGCGCAGCGTGAATGCGTTGCGTTCGATGAGCGTTGCATACCCGATCCCGAGTGCTGCGGCTCCCGCGGTCGCGAGGGCTGCGCTCCGGACGGGTGCCTCGGCCGCGCTCCGACGAGCACGTGCTGCGGCATCGAGAATGCTGGAGTTGGTAGCACTGTTGTTCACGAACACACAGCCAACGATACGTCAGGCCTGGGAATCGACGTGCGGTGTCGGGGAGAGCCCGCGTAGCGTTCTGTGACATGTCCGAACTCAAGTCCCAGCTCCGATCCGATCTCACCGCCTCCATGAAGGCGAAGGACAAACTCCGCACCGCAACGATCCGGATGCTTCTCTCCGCGATTCAGACCGAGGAAGTCTCGGGCAAGGAAGCCACCGAGCTGACCGACGAGCAGGTGCTCAAGGTGCTCGCGAAGGAGTCGAAGAAGCGCGGCGAATCCGCCGAGATCTACACCGAGAACGGCCGCGGAGAGCTCGCGGCCAACGAGCGCGCCGAGGCGCAGATCATCGACGAATACCTACCGACACCGCTGACCGACGCCGAGCTCGCCGACGTCGCGGACACCGCGATCGCCCAGATCGCCGAGGAGATCGGTGAGCGTCCGGCGATGAAGCAGATGGGTCAGGTCATGAAGGCGGCCACAGCGCTCGCCGCAGGCAAGGCCGACGGCTCGCGCATCTCGAAAGCGGTCAAGGATCGGCTCTAGCGAGCCGCGCACGTGCGTGGGAATGTATAGCCCGCTACACATTCCCACGCACGGTCAGCGCGGAGCGGTGAGCCCCGGTATCGCCGGAATCTGAATGTTCGGCGGAATGGTCGGGATCTCGATGTTCGGCAAGGACGGGACCGTAGGCGCGGCAGGAGCCTGACGCACCGACCCGTCACTGACGTAGATCGTGATGGTCGATCCGGGAATGGCCGAACCCGACGGTGACTGCGACGTCACCGTCCCGCGGGAGGCGGAGCTCTCGCTGGTCGCGACCGACACCTGGAAGCCTGCGCCCTGCAGCGTCGACGTCGCCGAACTCTGCGACTGACCCGTGACGTCGGGAACCTGTCCGTTGGCCGAGCCTCGCACGTACTTCTGATCCACCGGCGGCAGTTCCACCGGACCGAACTTCGTCGCCACCGGACTCATCGCGTTGTACCAGGTGCGGGCCGGCTCGTTACCGCCGAACAAGTTGCCGTCGCCGCACGGGCGCAGCGGGAACGAGCAGATCTCACCGGGCGTCGGCGAGTCACCGTAGGTGAGCACAGCAGCGGCGTAGCGGTTGGTGAACCCGAGGAATCCGGACGACATGTGCGACTCGGTGGTACCGGTCTTGCCTGCCATCGGAAGCGTCCAGCCGACCGAACCTGCAGCCGACGCCGACGTTCCACCCGGCTGATCGTCCTTGCTCATCGCGTTCGCGAGCGTGTTGGCCAGACCCGGCTCGACGACCTGCTCGCAGGCCTGCTGCGTGACCGGAACCTGCTTGCCCTCACGGTCGAACACGGAGTCGATCGGCGTGGGCGGGCACCACTTGCCCCCGGACGCGAGCGTCGCGGCCACGTTCGAGAGCTCGAGCGGATTGACCCACGTCGGTCCGAGGGTGAACGAACCGAGGTTCTGGGACTTCTGCATGTCGGCCATGCTCTGCTCGCCGAACCCGGACGTGTTGGGGTCGGCGTACGACCGCAGCCCGAGACGCACCGCCATGTCGACCGTCGGTGTGACGCCGACGGACTCGATCAGCTTCACGAACGCGGTGTTCGGCGACTGCGCCAACGCGTCGGTCACGGACAGCTGAGCCGGATAGTTACCCGCGTTCTCGACGCAGTACGTGGCAGCCGGGCAGCCGCGGGCACCTCCGTCACCCATTCCCTTGACCTCGGCACGTCTCGGCACCTGCAACACAGCGCTCGTTCCCAGGCCGCGTTCCATCGCCGCTGCCGTCGTGAACACCTTGAAGATCGATCCCGCGCCGTGACCGACGAGAGAGTACGGCTGGGCCTGCACGGTCTCGTCCGCGTCGGCGTCGAGGCCGTACGTGCGGCTACTGCCCATCGCGAGGATGCGATGAGAATCCTGACCCGGTGCGACGACGTTCATGACCGTCGCGACGTCGTCGACCGTCGGGCTCGTGTTGGACACCAACGCGGCTTTGGTCGAGTTCTGGACCTCCGGATCGAGCGTCGTACGGATGAGGTATCCGCCCTTGTCGATCTGCTCGCGACTGATACCTGCGTTGGCCAGGTACTGCAGTGCGTAATCGCAGAAGAATCCGCGGTCACCCGCGGCGATGCAGCCCCGAGGTAGCGAGTTGGGCGTCGGGAGGACGCCGAGAGGCTCGGACTTGGCGGCGCGGAACTCGTCGGCCCGGTCCGGGATGTTCTGGATCATCGTGTCCAGAACGATGTTTCGTCGTTCGGTGACGCCCTGCTCGTTGGTGTACGGATTCAGCGCGGAGCTGGACTGCACCATGCCTGCGAGCATCGCGGACTGCTTGGCGTCGAGCTGGCTCGCGTCGACACCGAAGTACGTCTGTGCGGCGTCCTGGATGCCGAACGACGCGTTGCCGAACGGCACGAGATTCAGGTACCGCGTCAGGATCTCGTCCTTGGTCAGTTCCTTGTCGAGTGTCAGTGCCATCCGGATCTCACGGATCTTGCGGGCAGGCGTCGTCTCGATCGCCGCGCGGCGCTCGGCGTCGGTCTTGGCGACGACCAGCAGCTGGTAGTTCTTCACGTACTGCTGATCGAGCGTCGACGCGCCCTGCTCGACCTGGCCGCTCGTCGTGTTGGTCAAGAACGCGCGCAGCGTGCCCTGCCAGTCCACGCCCTGGTGCTCGGCGAAGCGTTTGTCCTCGATGGAGACGATGGCGAGCTTCATCTCGTTGGAGATCTTGTCGCTCGGCACCTCGAATCGCCGCTGCTCGTACAACCAGGCGATGGGGTTGCCTGCGGCGTCGACCATCGTCGACACCGCGGGAACAGCACCCTCGACCAGTTCGGCGGACACGTTGTCGACGGTGTCGGCCGCACGATTGGACGCGTAGCCGAACCCTCCCGCCAACGGGAACATGACGCCGGCCAACAGAGCACCTGCAAGTGCGGAACATCCGGCGAGCTTCGCCACGGTTTTTCCAACTGACACGACTGACAGAGTACGTGTGTCGCGCCCCCTGTCCCAGGTGCCGTCGGAGGGTTATGCGAGTAAGCCCTGGTCGGGACGCGCGTACCAGAAAAGTGCCGTTGTCATCTTGCGTTCGACGCTGTCTTTACCTAAATTGTGAGCACGGTGTGATTCACATAACACTTGCATATGAATGTGGGGCAGCTCCTAAGTCGGTGTGCTTCGAGCGGTGAAGCAGTCGTCGGTACGGGGCTTGTGGAATGTCCAACGAGGGCGTTCGAATTGCAAAGGGGTATCCGCAAATGCACACGACAGCAGCACCGGCGCGGCTCGATGTCGAAGAAGCAGAAGCTCGAATTGCCTGGGTGTCCCAGGCCAGATGCTCGGGCACGGATCCTGACCAGCTTTTCGTCAGGGGGGCGGCACAGCGTAAGGCCGCAACGATCTGCAGGCACTGTCCTGTACTGATGCAGTGCGGAGCCGACGCACTGGACAACAGGGTGGAATTCGGCGTCTGGGGTGGGATGACCGAACGGCAACGGCGTGCACTTCTCAAGCAGCACCCCGAAGTCGAATCATGGGCGGACTTCTTCGAGTCGCAGCGCCAGCAGCAAGCTGCGATCTGACGGCGGTCAGGCCGACTGCGTCAGCTGATCGGCCACCGCACGCAGGGCGTGCAGATCCGACACCTCGAACGGTAACGACGGCACGCCGACGATCGGAACTCGCGGGTGCGCCGACGTGAACCGTCGAAGCAGACGCAGTTCGCGAGTCGCGGTCACCGAACGGGCAGCGTGGATTCGCAGAACCGCCGCGGTCAACGCGGCTGCGTCGTCGTCGACGTCCGTCAACTGGTCCGCGGCCGTGACCGCGTGATCGGCCGGCAACGCCGACAGCGTCGGGTGGGTCCGATTGAGCACGAGGCCGGCCAGCGGCATCCCCTCACCGCTGAGCCTGTCCACGAAGAACGCCGCCTCACGCAACGCGTCGGGCTCCGCCGCCGCGACCACGATGAAACTGGTGCCCGGTGCCCGCAGGAGCTGGTAGGTGCGCGTCGCACGTTCCCGGAAGCCGCCGAACATCGAATCCAGCGACTGCACGAACGCCGACGCATCCGTCAGCATCTGGCTGCCGATCACCGTCGACACTCCGCGTAGTGCCAGGCTCATCGCGCCCGTCACCATGCGTGTCAGGCCGCGGCCGGGGGCCATCAGCAACCGGATGAACCGGCCGTCGAGGAAGGATCCGAGACGTTGCGGGGCGTCGAGGAAGTCGAGCGCGTTACGCGACGGCGGCGTGTCCACGACGATCAGATCCCACGTCCGATCCGCGGCGAGCTGGCCCAACTTCTCCATCGCCATGTACTCCTGCGTGCCGGAGAACGACGACGCGACCGTCTGATAGAACGGGTTGGCCAGCACCTGCTCGGCCTTCTCGGGCGTCGAATGCTCGATGACCATCTCGTCGAACGTGCGACGCATGTTCAGCATCATCGCGTGCAGCTCGCCCTTCGCCCCGGCGGGCAGCTTCACCGGCTGGGGTGAGTTGTCGAGCTCACCGACCCCGAGTGCCTGCGCGAGACGCCGCGCCGGATCGATCGTCAGCACGACGACCTTGCGTCCCTCCTCGGCGGCCCGCAACGCCATCGAGGCGGCCGTCGTCGTCTTGCCGACGCCGCCTGCCCCGCACACCACGACGATGCGCGACGACGCGTCGCGCAGAATCCTGTCGATGTCGAGAACTGTCGTTTTGCCTGGAAGGGTCACTTCACACCCTGCTCTCTGAGTTCCGCCGCCAGTTCGTACAACCCACCGAGGTCGACGCCGTCGGCGAGCATGGGAAGGTGCAGGCGTGCCGTGTCCAACTCGTCGAGCTGGGCGGCACTCTCGACCTGCGCGGACAGCGTCGACGCATGTTCGATGGTTTCGGTCAGCAGGCCCGCGAAGTCGTCGTCGGACAGCGAAATCCCGGTCTTCTCCAGCCCGGTCCGAATGGCTGCCGCGTCGACGGTTCCGTGTGCCGCGTCGGACAGCGCGTCCGCCGGAAGATAGGCAGGCTCGGTGCGATTGACGACGACCGTGCCCAGGCGCAGGTCCGCTGCTTCGAGCTCGCGCACTGCGTCGGCGGTTTCCTGCACCGGCAGCGCCTCGAGCAGCGTGACGAGGTGTACGACGGTGTCGGCCGAGTGCAGCAGCCGCACGACGCCTTCGCTCTGCGAGCGCACCGGACCGCCCTTCGCGAGGTCTGCCATCGCCTTGGTGACGTCGAGGAAGTTCCCGATCCGACCCGTGGGCGGGGAGTCGACGACGACCTCGTCGTAGACCCGCTGGCCCGCCTTGTCCGTGCGGATGACGCACTCCTTGACCTTGCCGGTCAACAGCACGTCGCGCAGGCCGGGGGCGATGGTCGTCGCGAACTCGATGGCGCCGATCTTCCGCATCGCGCGCCCGGCGAAGCCGAGGTTGTAGAACATGTCGAGGTATTCGAGGAACGCCGTCTCGATGTCGATAGCGAGCGCGTAGACCTCGCCTCCGCCCTCGGCCGACGCCACGCGCGTCTCCGTCGGCGGCAACGGCGGAACGTCGAACAGCTGGGCTATGCCCTGCCGTCCTTCGACCTCGACCAGCAGGACGCGGCGCCCGTCGGCGGCGAGCGCCAACGCCAGCGCGGCAGCGACCGTCGACTTCCCGGTGCCGCCCTTGCCCGAGACGAAATGAAGTCGCGCGGCGGCAGCCTTGTCCGGCCAGCCGTCGAAACTCGATGTAGCCACACCACGACCATATAGACGAATCGTGAACTGCCTCGTCAGAAACGCACTTCAGCTCGTTGCGTCGGCAACATCGGCGACGGCGTCGGCCAGGATCTCGGCGTAGCGCTCGTGGTCCGGGAACGTGTCGGGGCACGCGACGACGCATACCGAAACCGCGTCGCCGAGCCCGTAGAAACCGTGGGTGACGGAGTGCCCGTCGCTGAGCATCGGGAAATCGCCGGAGAACACCGCGCGTGCGCCACACAGTTCGAGATCACGCGGTCCGTGGTTGACGCTGACCATGATGGTGTTGGCGCGGACGGTCGTGCCCGTCGGGCGTAGGCGGGCTTGCCGGCGTCGTTGCGCGGCAAGGAACAGCGGTGCGGGGACGCAATTCTCGGCGCGGGCCCAGCGCAGCAGAGCCGCGTCGTTCGCCCGCTCTCGGGCGAGGGCGAGTGACCCACGGATGGCCTCGGCCCGGCGGCGTAGATCCGGTTCGTCGACGAACAGCTCGACTCCGGCCGTCACGACACGGTTCGCGGCCGACCAGTCCACGTCGTCGGGCATCGCAATCGGAACCCGTGCATTGAATGTCGACGGAATCGTCTCGCCGAATTCGGCGAGGAATCGCTCCGAAGCGAGACCGAGGGCCGTCAGACCCAGCGTCGTGAGCGACAGACCGCGCCGCCGGAAGGAGTCGGCGTCGAACGTGAGGACGTGAACGGCGCGGCGGTGCGTGGGATCGTCGTTGCCCCGCACGACCGGTCGCGCGCGATCTGCGCTGGTGTCAGGGTTGCTGTCGCGGTATGCCCGGCGCGTCTTGCTCGCTCGCACAAGGTAGGACGCTGTTCGCGCCGGCAGTGCGAACGCGGCCCCGACGGCACGAAGGGCGAGCGTGCCGATGTCGGTCGGCCTACCGTGGCCTGGCAGGGAGAGTGCCTGCCCGGTGGGTCCGAAGAGGGCGCGACCCAGCTGCCCTGCGCCCACTCCGGCGGTCAACGCGTGCGTGATCTGGAGGACGACGACAGTCGGTGAACCCACGGTTCTCGGCGCTTCCGTGAGTCCGTGCACGATGTGTAGGCGCCACGCCTGCGTCGCAGCGTCGAGAGGAGTCTCCTTCAGTCGGCCCAGCAGATTCTCGAAGTCGGTCCAGGTGCCGCCTGTCAAGTCGTGCAGGACGACCCGCGACTCGACGGGGCGATCGTCGTGAACCCAGTGTGGGAGGTCCAGATTCAGAGGAACGTGAGCTATTCGTCTGTTCAGCTCGGGAATGTCGCGGGCCCGAACGCGAACGTAGTCGACGATGGCGCCGGTCTCGGGTGCCCCGTCAGGCGGCGAATCGAACACGTACATCGTGTAGTGGTCACGCGACCCGTTCCGAGCGGCGGCGAAATGAAAAGCGGCATCGAGCAGATCGAGACGACTCACAGGAACAACAGTGTCATGCGCGTTCCCCTCAGGAACGATCGGCTGTCGCTTGTGCAACGTCCGCCACTGCCGCCGACAGAATTTCGGCGTAGCGCTCGTGGTCCGGGAACGTGTCGGGGCACGCGACGACGCATACCGAAACAGCGTCGCCGAGGCCGTAGAAACCGTGGGTGAGCGACCGAGCAGGCCCGAGCATCGGAAACCCGGCCGTGAAGGTGGCCGGTCGACCGCACAGCTCGAGATTTGCATCGCCTCGGTCGACGCTGACCACGGTGACGTTCGTCAGCACCGATTCGGGAACGCGATGGTTCGGCGGTGTGCGACGGGCGTTCAGCTTCTTCATGGCCAGGAAAACCGGCGCGGGGATCCGGTTCTCTGCGGTGATCCATCGCAGCAGAGCGGGGTCTGCGATCTCGGCGCGGGCGCGCGACAACGACTCGCGAATCGCGCGGGCCCGCTGCCGCAGATCGGGGATGCTGACGTGCAGATCGACGGTTCCGTTGACGATGCGGTTGACGGCGGTCCACCGCGCATCCTCGGGAACGGCCATCGGCACAAGAGAATTCAGGCTCTCGGGCGCCTCGTCGCCTATTTCGGCAAGGTACCGTTCCGTGGCCAGGCTCACCGCGGCCAGCCCGAGCGTCGTCACCGACACGGACTTATTCGCGAAAAGGTGTGGCGGACATACGTGTACGTGCGATACGCGTGCGGGAGTCGGGTCTGCATTGCTCGCTATCGCGGGGCGCGGTGAATCGCGTTGCGCTGGTGTCGAACCGTGCACGCGCTCGTAGTCGCGACGTGCCCGCCATGCCGCGACGCGGGCAGTCGCCGTCCGAAACGGGAGAGCAAGCGCCGAGGCGATCGCGATGGGAAGAAGCGACGGCGACGTCCGAGCGGGCTCGTGTCCTGCGGATGTCTCGGTCGGCTTCGGTGCGAACAACAGTCGCGCGAGCCGTGATGCACCCCGGCCGTCCGTCAACGCGTGACTGACCTGGAACACGACGACCACGGCATTGCCGGGGGTCTGCGGAACCCCGGACACCTCGCGGGCGACGTGGATATGCCATGCCGCGCGTGTCGCGTCGACCGGGTCGGTGAGAAGGCGGTCGACGACTCGTCGGAACTCTGGCCACGTCGGCGCGTCCGAGATTTCGTGAACGTGCGACTGCGCCGGTGCGTCGTCGAACACCCAGCGCGGGAAATCGAGATTGCCCGGCACTTCGACGATGCGTTGCGCCAGTTCGGGAATGCGCTGCGCTCGGTCTTCGACGAACTCGCAGATCTGCCGAAACGTGGGCGTCGGCCCGGCCGGAGCGAACGCGAGCAGGACGTATTGGTCGCGCGACGCATCACCGGAGTAGTGGAATGCGGCGTCGATGATGTCGAGGCGGCTCACGTGTGGCAGCCTCTCACAGTTCGCGGATCGAATCGATCAACGATTCGACGTACTTCTCGTGGTCGGGAACGACATCGGGGCAGGCGAGCACGACGACGGTAATGATGTCGCCGCCACCGAAGAAGCCGTGCACCAGTGGGCGGTTCTCGGCCAGCATCGGCGTACCCGACGTGAACGTCACACGGCTGCCGCACAATTCGAGCATCGGTCGAGTGCGGCCGCGGTCCACGCTGACGACGTTCGTGTGAGTCCAGAATTTCGTCGGACGCACGGTCTTTCGGCGTTGCCGAAGGCGCTGCGCGGCAAGTACGACGGGTGCAGGCAGGAGTTCCTCCGCGCGAGCGATGTCGAGCAGTTCGGGTGACGTGACGCGTCGGCGTTCGGCGACAACCAATTCCGCGATCAGTCGAGCCCGCTTGCTCGGATCCGATTCACCGAGGTGTAGATCGACCATGCACGACAGAGCCCGGTTGGCCGACGACCATTCGATGTCGGGACCCAGGGAGACCGGGACACTCGCGTTGAGGACGTCGGGGATGTCGTCGCCGTGTGCGCGCAGGTACTTCTCGGTCGCCGACGCGACGGCGGCCAGGGCCACGGCCGTGACGGGAACCCCGCGTCCCCGCAGCGCCGACGCGGGCAACGGGACGATGTGGACGGCACGGCTGCCGGTGGGATCGACCGTGAGCCGCGTCGACGGTCCGGGCCGTACCGGCGGCGCGAGCTGAGAACGACTGGCCGCGTAGCGTTTTCGCGCGGAACGAATGCGAATCCCGTAACGGGCCAGTCGTATCGGCGTCGCGAGTATCGACGCGGTCGCGGCCAGTATCGGTGCTCGTGGCCGTCGGACAGGGGCGTGTCCGGGTAACGCTGCGCCGACGACGTCGTGGGGTGTCCCGGGAGGTGCGAACAGTGCACTCGCGATGCGGGTGAGACCGAGACCGTCGGTCATCGCATGACTGACCTGCAGGACGACGACCGTCGCCGCGCCGTCGACCGTCGGCACGTCGCGGACGCCTCGGAGAACGTGCAGATGCCAGGCCCGGACCCGCGCGTCGAGACCGACCTCGAGAATGGACGAGATGCGCGTCTGGCACTCGGGCCACGACGCGCCCGTGAGGTCGTGGTCGGACAGGTGACCGGCGGTGTCGCCGGCACTGGGAACCCACGACGGGAAGTCGAGGCCGAGTGGCGCTTCACGCAGCACGATGTTCAGGGCCGGCACCACCGGCCGCCGCGCTACGACGTGCGCTTCGATCGCCTCGAACGTGGGAGGGAGGGCGTCCTCGGCGTCGAACACGTAGATGCCGTACATGTCCGTCGGTCCGCTCACCGCGCGCAGGAAGTGGAACGCCGCGTCCTTGATGTCCAGTTTTGCCATGGTGAGTGGACTGTAAGGTGCACTCAGCGGTCCGCGCCAATGCGACTAGGCTCACCCGCATGAGCGAACGAATCACCTGGGAATACTTCACCGCGCCGGTTCTGATCCACGCGACCAAACAGATCCTCGACAACTACGGAGCCGAGGGCTGGGAACTCGTCACCATCATGTCCGGACCCAACGGGGGCGACACGTTGGTGGCCTACTTCAAGCGTCCGAAGGTCTGACGCATGGCTGACTGGTCGACGCGCCTGGACGAGCTCGGCATCGAGCTGCCGTCCGTCGTACCCCCTCTGGCTGCGTACATTCCGGCCGTGCAGACGGGTTCGCTGGTCTACACGTCCGGACAGCTACCGATGGTCGCAGGCGAACTGACCGCGACGGGCAAGGTCGGCGCCGACGTGTCCGCCGAGGATGCCGCCGAGGCAGCCCGCGTCTGTGCCCTCAACGCGCTGGCTGCCATCGATGCCCTCGTCGGGGTCGACGCCATCAAGCGGGTCGTCAAGGTCGTCGGCTTCGTCGCGTCGGCACCTGGATTCACCGGGCAGCCCGGTGTCGTCAACGGGTCGTCGAACGTCATCGGCGAGATCTTCGGCGACGCGGGCAAGCACGCCCGGTCTGCGGTGGGCGTCGCGGAACTGCCGCTGAACGCACCCGTCGAGGTCGAGCTGATCGTCGAGGTGTAGGGGCCTTCGGCCCACGTGAGCGCGAATGTATAGCCCTCTATGTATTCGCGCTCACGTGTGCGAGCACCTTCTGTAAATGCAGACCCCGCTGCACCGAGCAGGGATGGTCGATTCCGGACTCGATCGACTCCAGGAACTCGCCGAGCAGCACCGCGAAGCAATCCGTCGCGGGTGTCGACCTGTCCGCCAACGACACGACACCGTCGCCGCCGCTCAGTTCCACGCGAAACAGCGACGGCTGCACCGGCGTCCGCAGCGACAGCGACGAGGTGCTGATCGCGCCGCCGTCGTGCTCGAGCACGACGGTCCACGTATCCGACGCCGCATCGAGTCGCGCCAGAGCGACCCCGGCGATGGGACCGAGCGCGACATCCAGCAGATCGAAGACGTGTGGTCCCACATCGAACAGAGCTCCGTCGCGATGGCGCCATTCGGACAGCGAGTACTCGCCGCCCAGCACGGCCCCCGAGAGCCACGTCCCCGACCCGGCACTGAACGTCCGTCCGTCGGTCTCCGCGAGAAACGCCCGCGTCTCCGGCGCGAACCGACGCGTCAGCGCCACGATCGACCGCACCGACGCGTGTCCGACGGCGTCGGCCAGCCGGCGCGCCTCGTCGAGCGTCGCGGCGATCGGCTTGTCCAACAGCATGTGCTTGCCCGCCTCGGCTGCCGCGACGGCCATCGGTGCCTGCACCTCCGGCGGCACCGCGAACGAGACGGCGTCGACATCGGCGAGCAACGCGTCGTAACTGTCGTACACGGGCGCTCCGACGGCCGCCGCCGCGTCGGGACGTCGCGCCCACACTCCGGCGAACTCGACGCCCGGATGTGCGGCGAGCGCGGGACCATGCGTCGACCGCGCCCAGGGGCCTGCACCTACCAGTCCGATTCTCATACTCTTAAAGTACGGCTATGACTCTCGCGCACCCGGCCTACGGTCAGCTCCGGCAGGTGACCGACACCGCGGCGGTTCTGCTCGCCGACAATCCAGGCAAGATGACGCTCGACGGCACCAACACGTGGATTCTTCGTGCACCGGGGAGCGGCGACTGCGTCGTCGTCGATCCGGGACCGAAGGACACCGACCATCTCGACGCGGTGGCGTCGACGGGCAACGTCGTGCTCGTGTTGGTGACCCACCGCCACAAGGACCACACGGGCGGACTGAAGAAGTTCCACAAGATGACGGGTGCGCCGATTCGCGCGTTGTCGGAGAAGTACGTACACGGCAGCACGACGCTGACCGACGGGGAAGTGATCGACGCTGCGGGCGTTCGCATCACCGTGTTGGCGACACCCGGGCACACCGCGGATTCGCTCAGCTTCGTCCTCGACGACGCGGTCCTGACCGGCGACACGATCCTCGGTCGCGGCACGACGGTGCTCGACCCGAAGGACGGCACGCTCGCCGATTACCTGTCGTCGCTGGACCGTCTCGAAGCCGCGGGTGACGGCAAGATCGCGCTACCCGGGCACGGCGCCGAGGTTGCGAACACTTCCGAGGTGGCCCGGTTCTACCGCAAGCACCGGCTGGAACGGCTCGATCAGATCAAGGCGGCGCTCGACGAGCTCGGTCACGATGCCAAGCCGATGCAGGTGGTCAAGCACGTCTACGCGGACGTCGACAAGAAGCTGTGGCCAGCTGCGCGCATGTCGGTGAAGGCGCAGCTGACCTACTTACGGGAGAACTAGCGAGCGCGACGAGCGAGACGCTCGGAATCCGAGATCAGCACGCTCTTGCCTTCGAGGCGCAGCCATCCGCGGTGCGCGAAGTCGGCGAGAGCCTTGTTGACGGTCTCGCGCGATGCGCCGACGAGCTGGGCGATCTCTTCCTGCGTCAGGTCGTGCGTGACGCGCAGCGAGCCGGCTTCCTGCGTGCCGAAGCGCTGAGCGAGCTGCAGCAGAGCCTTGGCGACGCGTCCGGGAACGTCCGTGAAGATCAGGTCGGCGAGGTTGTTGTTGGTACGACGCAGGCGACGGGCCAACACGCGCAGCAGCTGCTCGGCGATCTCGGGACGCTGATCGATCCACGCCTTGAGTGCGTCACGATCCATGCTGACCGCGCGCACCTCGGTGACCGTCGTCGCGGTCGACGTGCGGGGGCCGGGGTCGAAGATCGACAGCTCACCGAACATGTCCGACGGGCCCATGATCGTCAGCAGGTTTTCGCGTCCGTCCGGGGAGCGGCGTCCGAGCTTGATCTTGCCGGAGACGATGATGTACAGCCGGTCACCGGGCTCGCCCTCGTTGAAGACCACATGTCCTCGGGGGAAGTCGACCGGCTGCAGCTGCTTGGTCAGCGCCGCTACTGCGGAGGGTTCGACTCCTTGGAAGATGCCGGCCCGTGCCAGGACGTCGTCCACTTGCGCTCCTTTTGGGATGTCGCCGACCCAGTCACCCGCGCCGACGATGGCGTTTCTCGCGACACGAGTCCGCGCCTCTCACGACGCTCGGACTCATGTCCGTAATCAAACATGACATTTATCTCGGTGAAGTCTACGTCGCCGAGATCGGAAGTGAGTGGCAGGCGCCACCGAAACGTCGTGAAGAAATCGCACGTAATGGACCATTCACCGAGAATTCACCGTCGAACGAGGGTGTTCGACGCGTTTTCGGGGGTCAGCTTGCGCGTTGGTCGGCCAGGTCCTCGGAGTCGTCGACGACGGGTGCGCGGCGCTTGCGGTTGTTGAAACGGTCGAGCGCGTGCGGCATGCCCTCGTTCGCGAGCGTCGCGACCTCGGACGAACTGGCCTGGTCGAGGAACTCCTGGACTTCCTGCTCGTGAACCCCCAGCTTGCTCAACCTGAACTCCACACGCTCCATGGCGAGCGCGAACATCATCAGGAGCACTGGAAAGAGCACCACGGCGAGTCCTTGCATACCGAGCAGTAAACACCCGAAAGGTCTCGATAAGAACACAGGGCAGATTCGTTGCCGATTCTTGTCCGTACAGTTGTGGAGTGAAATCGACTGCCGCCTCGGGCCCCGACGTGCGCAAACGCGAGGAGACCCGACTGGGGCTCGTGCGACGCGCTCGCCGCATGAATCGTGAGCTGGCCCGGGCTTTTCCGCACGTCTACTGCGAACTCGACTTCACCACTCCGCTCGAACTCGCCGTGGCGACCATCCTCTCGGCACAGTGCACCGACAAACGCGTCAACATGGTGACACCTGCTCTGTTCGTGAGATATCGCACTGCCCGCGATTACGCGGAAGCAGACCGAACCGAGCTGGAGGAGTACATCCGCACGACGGGCTTCTACCGCAACAAAGCGAACTCGTTGATCGGTCTCGGCGCGGCGCTGCTGGAGAAGTTCGACGGCGAAGTGCCCGGGAACCTGCAGGACCTCGTGACGCTTCCCGGTATCGGTCGCAAGACGGCCAACGTCGTGCTCGGTAATGCCTTCGACGTCCCCGGCATCACCGTCGACACGCATTTCGGCAGGCTCGTCCGACGGTGGCAGTGGACCGAGGAAGAAGACCCGGTCAAGGTCGAGCATGCAGTCGGCGCGCTCATCGAGCGCAAGGAATGGACGGATCTGTCGCACCGCGTGATCTTCCACGGCCGACGCGTCTGCCACGCCCGCAAGCCCGCGTGCGGAGTCTGTGTTCTGGCCAAGGACTGCCCGTCCTACGGGCTGGGACCCGTCGACAAGGTGGCTGCGGCGGCGTTGGTGAAGGGTCCCGAGACGGACCACCTTCTCGAGTTGGCAGGAGTGGAGCCTGCGGAACGACCCTCGGGGTCAGGCGTGACGCCCGCTTCCGGAAGCGGGTCATGAACGCGTCTGCCGGCCGGTGGTCCCTCGCGGCGTTGGTCGTCGTCGCCGCGCTCGTGTTCGCGATCTGGCCTCGGGGAAACGACGAACCGACCACGACGACCGGTCCGGGGCAGGGCGCCCCGATCTCCGAGGAACGACGCGACGCCGATACTGCGCAGGCACTTGCGCCGCTGCGGGAACGAGCCGCCCTGGATGCATGTCCGACGCCTCCTGCCGGGGCCGTCTCGTCCGGCCCGCTTGCCGGTGTCGAACTCGAATGCATCGGCGACGGCAGCCGCGTCGACCTGGGTGCAGCGCTCGCGGGCAAGCCGGCTCTTATCAACCTGTGGGCGTACTGGTGTGGACCGTGCAAGGAAGAACTTCCGCACCTGCAGGAGTACGCCGACTCGGTTGCGGACGAGCTGACCGTGCTGACCGTGCACCAGGATCGCAACGAGGCCAACGGGTTGACGAAGCTCGCCGACTACGGCGTTCGCCTTCCGGGTGTACAGGACGGTGCAGGCCGTATAGCAGCCGCGGTCGGCGCGCCGAGCGTGCTACCGGTGTCGATTCTCGTCGACGCGGATGGCAATGTCGCCAGAGTGTTGCCACAACCTTTCCGAAGCGTCGACGAGATCGACGAGGCCGTTCGCACCGATCTCGGAATCGCCCGGTGACCGCGCCGCAGTGGTTGAAAGCCGTCGTCGACGCAGCCGGGGGAGAACGCGGCCTCACCGACACCGACGGCATCAATCCCGTGCTGCAACGTAAAGCCGTCGGCCCCGAGCCGACGCGTCCCGCCTCTGTCCTCGTGCTCTTCGGTGGAGCGTTCGACGCCGATCCAACCGCTCGTGGGGGACTGCCTGCCGACGCCGACGTCCTGTTGACTCAACGAGCTGCGACGCTTCGGCAACACAGCGGCCAGGTCGCCTTCCCCGGTGGTGCAACCGATCCCGGCGACGAGTCTCCGATAGCCACCGCATTACGCGAAGCACAGGAAGAGACGGGACTCGATCCGTCCGGCGTGCAACCGCTCGCGACGATGCCCGGAATCTACGTGCCGCCGTCACGATTCGACGTCGTTCCCGTGCTCGCGTACTGGAGAACGCCGAGCCGCGTCGGAGTCGTCGACACCAACGAGGCAGAACGCGTCGTCCGTGTGCCGTTGCGCGAACTGCTCGACCCGGACAATCGGTTTCAGGTCCGGCACCCCGCCGGGTATCAGGGCCCTGCTTTCGCCGTGGACGGGATGCTCGTCTGGGGCTTCACCGGCGGTATTCTTGCGGGTCTTCTGGCCGTCTCGGGCTGGGAAACCGAGTGGGACACATCCGACATTCGCGATCTGGAGGCGAGCTTGGCTGCCGTTGGCGCAGGGTTGGAACGATGACGGGCGGGACCTGGGTCGACATCGTCGTCGTCGGTATCGCGTTGCTCGCAGCGGGTTCGGGATGGCGGCAGGGCGCGGTGGCGTCGGCGATGGCTTTTCTGGGCGTCATTCTCGGAGCTGTCGCGGGCATCCTGATCGCACCGCACGTTCTCGAGCACGTCGACGGGACGAGGCTGCGCGTGTTCGTCGGCATCGCGCTCATCGTGGTTCTCGTCATCATCGGCGAGGTGTCCGGGATGGTTCTCGGGCGGGCGCTCCGGAGCGGAATGCATTCGCGCGGTGCCAGGTCCGTGGACAGCGGCGTCGGCGCGGTCCTGCAGGCTGCGGCCGTGCTCGCCGCGGCGTGGCTACTGGCGATACCGCTGACGTCGTCGTCGCAACCCGAGGTCGCCACTGCCGTGCGCAGTTCGCAGGTGCTCGGCAAGGTCGACGAGGTCGCACCCCAGTGGCTCCGCGGGATCCCCAAGGAATTCTCGGCGCTGCTCGACACGTCCGGGCTACCCGACGTCATCGGGCCGTTCGGGCGTACGCCGGTCGCGAACGTCGAACAGCCGGATCCCGCGCTGGCCGCGAGCCCGCTCGTCGCGCAGCTGCAGCAGAGCGTGCTGAAGGTTTCCGGCGTCGCACCGAGTTGCCAGAAGGCGCTCGAAGGATCCGGATTCGTCGTCGCGCCGCAGGTCGTCATGACCAACGCGCACGTCGTGGCCGGAACCGAAGGCGTCACCGTCGATTCGCTCGGCACGGTCTACGACGCCGAGGTCGTGCTGTTCGATCCCGAAGAAGACGTCGCGATCCTGCGAGTCCCCGGGCTGGACGTGCCCGTCATGAACTTCTCGCCGGAGCCTGCGGTGTCGGGGGAGAGCGCGATCGTGCTCGGCTACCCAGGAGGTGGCCCGTACACGGCGAGTCCGGCACGTATTCGCGAAACCCTGAACCTTGAAGGGCCGGACATCTATCGAACCGGGACCGTCGAACGTCAGGTGTACACGGTCCGCGGATCGGTGCGTCAGGGCAACTCCGGCGGACCGCTCGTCGCCGAGGACGGCCAGGTGCTCGGACTCGTGTTCGGTGCGGCCGTCGACGACCCCGACACCGGATTCGTGCTGACGGCCGACGAGATCGGCGACGAGCTGGCCAGTGGTGTCAACAGCTCGAGCGTTGTCGGCACGGGCGCCTGCATCGTGTAGCGGCTACGCCGCACGTGCGCGCGAATGTACAGCCCGCTGTACATTCGCACGCACGACGGCGTCAGGCCCGGAGAATCAGCGCATTGCCCTGACCGCCACCGCCGCACAGGGCCGCAGCGCCGACGCCACCGCCGCGGCGCTTCAGCGAATGCGCCAGCGAGAGCGCGAGGCGCGCACCCGACATGCCGACGGGATGGCCGAGAGCGATCGCGCCGCCGTGAATGTTCACCTTGTCGGCGTCCAGGCCGAGCTGACCGACCGACGCGAGTGCGACACCGGCGAACGCCTCGTTGATCTCGACGACGTCGAGGTCGCCGACCTTCAGTTCGCCATCCTTTTCGAGCGCCTTCGCGATCGCGTTGGCGGGCTGGTGCAGCAGCGAGGTGTCCGGGCCGGCGACGAACGCCGACGTGCCCAGCTCGGCGATCCATTCCAGGCCGAGCTCCTCGGCCTTCGTCTTGCTCATCAACACCACGGCGGCGGCGCCGTCGGACAGCTGCGACGCGGACCCGGCCGTGATCGTGCCGTCTTCGAGGAACGCGGGACGCAGCTTGCCGAGACTTTCGGCGGTCGTGCCGGCCCGGATGCCCTCGTCGTCGGAGACCGTCGTCGATCCGCGGCGGCTCTTGATCTCGACGGGCACGATCTCGTCGCCGAACCGGCCGTCCTCGGTCGCCGCAGCAGCGAGTTCGTGTGAGCGAGCGGCGAACGCGTCCTGGCCGGCGCGATCGATGTCGGTGCCCTTCACGTAGCGGTCGGTGGCTTCGCCCATGGACACGTCGTCGAACGCGCAGATGAGGGCATCGCGGTCGAGGGAATCGTCGAGTGACGCCGAGCCGTAACGGAATCCGGTTCGTGCACCGCGCGCGAGATAGGGCGCGTTGGTCATCGATTCCATGCCGCCTGCGACGACGATGTCGGCGTCACCGGACTTGATCAGCCGGTCGCCGTCGATGATGGCCTGCAGTCCGGACAGGCACAGGTTGTTGATCGTGATCGCAGGCGTCGTCAGCGGGATCGACGCGGCTGCTGCGGCCTGGCGGGCCGGGTTCGGCCCGACACCTGCCTGTACGACATTGCCCATGATGACCGCGTCGACGGATCCGGCGTCGACCCCGGCCTTCTCGAGTGCGCCGCGGATCGCGTGCGCGCCGAGATCCGCTGCGCTGAGCGATGCCAGTGCGCCGGCAAGCTTTCCGATCGGCGTGCGTGCGCCCGCAATCAGTACGGTCTGTGTCATGTGCGTCTCCCGTGGTCGTCGGTGAGACGCACAATACTTGTATGTCCTAGTGTTTTCGCACGCGCCCAGCTCCCGCGGGCGTCAGGGCTGATCGCGGCACAGCGCCAGAAGCTCCGCCGTCACCTCGTCGGGCGCTTCCTGATGCGTGTAGTGACCTGCGCCGACGACGGTGTGCAGACGCCGTTGGGGTGCCCACTTCGCGTCGGCCGCGACGGTCTTCCGCAGCACGTACGGATCGTGTTCACCGTGGATCTGCAGGACGGGAATGTCGAGTGTCGTGTCCATCGCCTGCATGAATCGTCGCCCGTCGGACCGGAACTGGCTGCGGAACGCCCACCGCTGATATTCCAACGCGCAGTGCGCGGCACCGGCGATGCGAATTGCGGATCGCATCTGCGTCGCGACGTCGTCGAACTCGTCGCTGTTCTGCCACGAAGGGGAGGTCCGCGCTCGCAGAATACGCTCGACGGCAGCCCCGTCGTCTTTGGTCAGGGCGCGCTCGGGCGCGATCGGGACCTGATAGCGCAGGAAGAACGGCAGCAGTGCGCGTCGCTGACCCTTGTCACGCAGGACACCGTGCCGCAGCGCGTTGGGGTGGGGCGACCCGACCAGGCCGATCGCGCGTGTCATGCGCGGATGCAGCGCGGCAGTCGCCCAACAGACGAGACCGCCGTCGGCGTGTCCCACGAGCGTCGCGTTGGTGTAGCCGAGAGCGCGAATGAGCCCGACGACGTCACCGGCCAGGGTCCAACCGTCGTAGCCGCGAGGCGGTTTGTCGGTGTCACCGTAACCGCGTAGGTCGACGGCCACCGCCCGAAAACCGGCGCTCGACAGCGCCGTCAGTTGATGCCGCCACGACCACCAGAAATCGGCGAAGCCGTGCAGAAGAACGACGAGCGGGGCGTCCGACGGCGCATCGGCGGTCTCGACGACGTGAAATCGGATGCCGTTGGCATGAACGTCGCGGTGGATCCACGGTCCACCGAAGCGAACGGTGGACGGATCAGGCTGGATCATCGGCGAGCCCGGCGACGTGCGTCGCTACTTCTTGTAGCCGGGGATGCCGGGCGTGGTCTCGTGCTGGTTCGGCAGAACCGTCGACGCCTGCTTCAGCGAGTCGATGGTCCTCTCGGGCTTGCGCAGTTTCTTCACACGCCGGTATCCGAGGAAGGCGAGGACCGCGGCCACGAGAACCATGAAGGCGAAGACGATCAGGAACGCAGCCCACCGGGGCAACCAGATGTCGAGAGTCTCGGCGGCGAAGAAAAAGAAGAAGAAGGCGCTGAAGATGAGGACCGCGAGAGCGAGGATGAAGAACAGGCTTCCCTGCAGGCCCTTCTTGATCTCACCGGTCACCTCCGCCTTGGCGAGCTCGACCTCGGCACGAACCAGAGTGGAGACCTGCGTCGTCGCGTCCTTGACCAGGCTGCCGATGCTGCCGGTTCCCGGGGCGCGGTAGTCGGGGTCCGACAGAGGGATCGACGAGATCGTGTTCGGTACGCCCTCCGGGTATGCAGTGCCATTGCCGCGATTGGTCTCGCTCAACTTCTCGACCCCTCCACTTGCTGGTGCTGATGATTCTGGTCTCGGCCGGTCTGCCGTAACACTAGTGCCGAACAGGTCGGAAGCGCTCAGGCGGCTGCCGTCCATGTCCCCGATATTCGGGATCCGCTGATTTTCTCAGGTTGTGATCAGGTAATTTGCACACTCGTACATACCCTCTCTTCAGGAGCACAACCGTGAGCACTACCTCCGCCGTTCCCGGCGACGGCACCACGGCACCGGCACCGGAGGTACCACGGTCTCGTATCGTCGTTGCTTCCATGGTCGGGACGTCGATCGAGTTCTTCGACTTCTACATCTACGCCACCGCGGCCGTTCTGGTCTTCCCCAAGCTGTTCTTCCCGGCAGGCAACGACACGACGGCTCTGCTGGCGTCGTTCGCCACGTTCGGCCTCGCTTTCGTCGCTCGTCCCGTCGGCTCGATCCTGTTCGGCCACTTCGGTGACCGAATCGGACGCAAGGCCACTCTCGTCGGCTCGCTGCTGACGATGGGTATCGCCACGTTCGCGATCGGACTGTTACCGACGTACGCAGCCGCAGGCATTCTCGCGCCCGCATTGCTGGCGTTGATGCGCTTCGCGCAGGGCGTCGGCCTCGGCGGCGAGTGGAGTGGCGCAGCACTGCTCGCGACGGAAACCGCGAAGCCGGGCAAGCGCGCCTGGGCTGCGATGTACCCGCAGCTCGGTGCGCCGATCGGCTTCTTCTTCGCCAACGGCATCTTCCTGCTCATCGTCATGATGACGGGTTACGACGCGGCCAATTCCGGGACCGACCACGCGTTCCTCACGTGGGGCTGGCGAATCCCGTTCCTGCTCAGCGCCGTCATGGTGATCATCGGTCTCTACGTGCGTCTGAAGCTCGAGGAGACACCGGTGTTCAAGCTCGCCGTCCAGCGTGGACAGAAGGTCAAAACGCCGCTCGCAGAGGTCTTCAAGACCAGCTGGCGTCAGCTCATCATCGGCACGTTCGTCATGCTCGCGACGTACACGCTCTTCTACATCATGACGACGTGGGTGGTCAGCTACGGCACCGGCAAGGTGTCCGACGTCAACGGGCCGAAGATCACCATTCCGTACACCGACTTCCTCGAACTGCAGCTGATCGCCGTGCTGTTCTTCGCCGCACTCATCCCGGTCGCGGGCTGGCTCGCGGACCGCTTCGGTCGTCGCCCCACGCTGATCGTCATCACGGCGGCGATCATCGTGTTCGGTCTGTCGTTCAACTGGCTCGCCGCTCCGTCGGAGGCGACCGCGGGTCGGATGCTGGTGTTCATGTGCATCGGACTCGCGCTGATGGGTCTGACGTTCGGCCCGATGAGTGCTGTTCTGCCCGAGCTCTTCTCGACGAACGTGCGCTACACCGGATCCGGAATCGCGTACAACACGTCGTCGATCCTCGGTGCCGCGGTGGCGCCGTTCATCGCGACGTGGCTGGTGTCGTCCTACGGCGTCGGCTGGGTCGGTGTCTACCTGGCCATCGTCGCCGCACTGACGTTGATCTCGCTGATCGTCATGCGGGAGACCAGGGATCAGCAGCTCGAGAACGTGTAAACACACGTGCGTGCGAATGTATAGCGGGCTATACATTCGCACGCACGAGCCGCGTCAGCGGCCTTTCTTGATCGCCTCGAAGACAGCGGGGTCGACGAGCGTGGAGGTGTCGCCGAGGTCGCGGCCTTCGGCGACGTCGCGCAGGAGGCGTCGCATGATCTTGCCGGAGCGGGTCTTCGGCAGTTCGGGGACGATCGAAATCTCCCGTGGCTTTGCGATCGGTGAGATCTCCTTGGCCACTTCGGCTTTCAGCTCGGCGATGAGGTCGTCGCCGGTGTTCTCCACTCCGGAGCGCAGGATCACGAACGCCACGATGCCCTGACCGGTGGTCTCGTCCGCGGCGCCGACGACGGCTGCTTCGGCAACACCGTGATGCCCGACGAGGGCGGATTCGACCTCGCTGGTGGAGATGCGGTGGCCGGAGACGTTCATGACGTCGTCGACGCGGCCGAGGACCCACAGGTCGCCGTCGTCGTCGAAGCGGGCGCCGTCACCGGCGAAGTACCAGCCCTGCTCGGGGTAGCGGGACCAGTAGGTTTCCTTGTAGCGATCCATGTCGCCCCAGATGCCGCGGAGCATCGACGGCCAGGGCTGGTCGAGAACGAGGTAGCCGTTGCCGCCGGGGCCGAGAGGCTGGGCGTCGTCGTCGACGATCTTCGCCGAGATGCCCGGTAGCGGTGTCTGTGCGGAGCCGGGTTTGGTCGAGGTGACGCCGGGGAGCGGGGAAACCATGATCGATCCGGTCTCGGTCTGCCACCAGGTGTCGACGATGGGTGCGGTGCCGCCGCCGACGACGTCGCGGAACCAGCGCCACGCTTCGGGGTTGATGGGTTCACCGACCGAACCCAGCAAGCGGACCGTCGACAGGTCGTGTGCTTCGGGAATCTCCTTGCCCCACTTCATGAATGTGCGCACGAGGGTGGGGGAGGTGTAGTAGATCGACACCTTGTACTTCTCGATGACGTTCCAATGCCGGTGCTCGTCAGGCGAATTGGGGGTTCCTTCGTAGACCACCTGAGTTGCACGGTTCGAGAGCGGGCCGTACACGATGTAGGAATGCCCTGTGACCCAACCGATGTCGGCGGTGCACCAGTAGACGTCCTTGCCGGCCTTGTGGTCGAAGACGTTGTGGTGGGTGTACGAGGTCTGCGTCAGGTAGCCGCCTGAGGTGTGGATGATGCCCTTGGGCTTACCCGTCGTCCCCGAGGTGTAGAGGATGAACAGTGGGTGCTCGGCCGGGAACGGCTGCGCCTCGTGCTCGGTGGACGCCTTGGCGACGGTGTCGTGCCACCACAGGTCGCGCCCGTCGGTCCAGGAAACCTCGGAGTCGGTGCGCTTGACGACGAGAACATGCTCGATGGAGGCGGCGCCGTCGACTGCTTCGTCGACGGTGGCTTTGATCGGGGCGGGCTTGCCGCGTCGCCACTGGCCGTCGGTGGTGATGACGAGTTTGGCTTCGGCGTCGTCGACGCGGGAGCGCAGGGCGGTGGCGGAGAAGCCGGCGAAGACGACCGAGTGGGTCAGTCCGAGGCGGGCGCACGCGAGGATGGAGACGATCGCTTCGGGGATCATCGGCATGTAGATCGCGACGCGGTCGCCGGCGACGAGTCCGAGGTCGGTCAGCGTGTTCGCGGCCTGGGACACCTCAACGAGCAGGTCGGAGTAGGTGACGTCGCGAGAATCGCCCGGCTCGCCTTCCCAGTGGATCGCGACCTGGTCGCCGTGCCCGTCGATGACGTGGCGGTCGACGCAGTTGTAGGCGACGTTGAGTTCGCCGTCGCCGAACCACTTCGCGACGGGCGCGTCGGACCAGTCGAGCACCTCGGTGAACGGGGTGTGCCAGTGCAGCCTGCGTGCCTGCTCGGCCCAGAACGCCAGACGGTCCTTCTCGGCCTCGGCATACAGGTCCGCGGTCGCGTTCGCCTGGGCCGCGAAATCCGCGGAGGGCGGATACGAATCCGACGCGGTCTCATGGGCTCCGGAGGTACTGGTCGTCATCTCGAATAGCTCTCTTTCGTCCGTCGATTTCGCCGCTCAGCACATCACCGAACACGGGCTTGCAGGCGCTAGTGAGCGTAGTCACATGTGAGCGCGGTCGCATCGTTGCAGCGCCGTGCAACCCTGTGATCTGCGGCGATCGGTCGGTTTGGCGCGGTAGGCGGTATTCAGGGCCGTCCCGTCGGGCAGGTCCGAACGTAGGGGCCCGTGCGGCGTCGAAAACGAGTTGCCGAAACGTTTCGATCATGTTGCGTGGTTACTCGTGAGTCAGCAATTTGCGGGGGAGCTCACATCGTCATCTCAGGATGTGTCTAGAGTCCTGTGTATTCAGATCGTTGCCCCCGCGTACGACGCGGGGTAGGCGGTCGCCCCCACATACTCCGTGGGCGTGACGCCCATGGGGTCGATCGCGGCGAACCCGCGATCGAACCGAAGAGAGGATTTGCTTTGCGTAGAACGCGCATCGCGACTGCCGCGGTTGCGGTCGTCGTAGGAGCCGCGCTGGTGACAGCGTGCTCGTCGAGTGACTCGTCCAGCGGCGGTGGATCCGGTGATGGTTCCGCGATCGTCAACGCATGGAGCGGCGAGCCGCAGAACCCGCTCGTTCCCACCAACACCAGCGAGAACACCGGCGGACGCGTCGTCGACTCCATCTTCGCCGGTCTCGTCTCGTACACGCCGGAAGGCGGCGTCGAGAACGAAGTCGCCGAGTCCATCGACACGACCGACGGCCAGAACTACACCGTCACGCTGAAGGACGGCTGGACGTTCACCGACGGCTCCCCGGTCACGGCGAAGTCCTTCGTCGACGCGTGGAACTACGGCGCGCTGTCCACCAACGCGCAGCTTCAGGGTTCGTTCTTCGATCCCATCCAGGGCTACGACGAGGTCGCGGCCGAGAACCCGACGGTTCAGACGATGTCCGGTCTCCAGGTCGTCGACGACAAGACGTTCACGATTCAGCTGAAGCAGCCCGAAGCTGCGTTCCCGGATCGTCTCGGTTTCGCCGCGTACTACCCGCTGCCCGAGGTCGCCTACGCCGATATGGCTGCGTTCGGCGAGAACCCGATCGGCAACGGCCCGTACAAGTTCGCGCAGGAAGGTGCGTGGCAGCACAACGTCCGCATCGACCTGGTCACCAACCCGGACTACGACGGCAACCGCAAGCCCGTGAACGGCGGCATCAACTTCATCCTGTACAGCAACCTCGACACCGCGTACACGGATCTGCTGTCGAACAACGTCGACGTTCTCGACAACGTCCCGTCCTCTGCTGTGACGACGTTCGAGACCGACCTGCCGGACCGCACGGTGAACCAGCCGTCGGCCAGCATCGAGACGTTCACCATCCCGGGCCGCCTCGCGCACTTCGGCGGTGAAGAGGGTGTTCTGCGTCGTCAGGCGATCTCCAAGGCGATCAACCGCGACCAGATCACCGAGCAGATCTTCAACAACACCCGTACCCCGGCCAAGGACTTCACCAGCCCGGCCATCGAGGGATACACGGACTCGCTCGAGAACGAAGGAAACGTCGAGTACGACCCCGAAGGCGCCAAGGAACTCTGGGCACGGGCCGACGCGATCGCACCGTGGTCCGGCACGTTCGCTATTGCGTACAACTCCGATGGTGGACACCAGGAATGGGTCGACGCTGTCACCAACAGCATCCGCAACACCCTCGGCATCGAGGCGCAGGGCGCCCCGTACCCGACGTTCGCGCAGCTGCGTACCGAAGCCACCAACCGCACCATCCCGACGGCATTCCGTTCGGGCTGGCAGGGTGACTACCCGCAGCAGTACGGCTTCCTGGCGCAGAACTACCAGACCGGCGGCAGCTCCAACGACGGTGACTACTCGAACCCCGAGTTCGACCGTCTGCTCCGCGAGTCGGCCAGCGAGACCGACAAGGACAAGGCGCAGGACCTGATCAACCAGGCTCAGTCGATTCTTCTGAACGACCTGCCCGCGGTCCCCAACTGGTACCGCAACGCGGCCAGCGGTTGGTCCGAGAACGTGAGCAACGTTCAGATCGGTTGGGACGGTATCCCGATCTACTACGCGATCGAGAAGAACTGATCGAAGTAGCTCCATCCTCATGAGACCGAGCAGGGCGGTAGGTCTTCACCTACCGCCCTGCTCGTGTGCTTCCCCCGAATTCACGTCGTCTCGGTGACGTCCGCCTTTTCTCGAAGGAGGTGATCCGATGCTTTGGTACATCGGACGCCGATTACTTCAGATGATCCCCGTCTTCATCGGGGCAACATTTCTGATCTATGCCATGGTCTTTCTGCTTCCCGGCGACCCCATTGCAGCGCTCGCGGGAGACAAAGCCATCAGCCCGGCCGTCGCCGACCAGCTTCGTGCCCGCTACAACCTCGACCAGCCGTTCATCGTGCAGTATCTGCTGTATCTGAAGGGCATTTTCACGTTCGACTTCGGAATGTCGTTCTCGGGCCGCCCGGTCAGTGAAGTTCTCGTACAAGCATTTCCGATCACCGCCAAGCTCGCGGCGATGGCTCTCGTCATCGAGGGTGTGTTCGGCATCGGCTTCGGTCTGATCGCAGGCCTGCGCAAGGGCAAGTTGTTCGACTCGACGGTCCTCGTCGTCAGCCTCGTCATCATCGCCGTGCCGATCTTCGTCATCGGCTTCCTCGCGCAGTTCTTCATCGGCATCAAATGGGGCATCGTCCCGCCCACCGTCGGTGGCAACACGAGTTTCAAGAACCTGTTGCTACCCGCCTTCGTGCTCGGTGCGGTGTCGTTCGCCTACGTGGTGCGTCTGACGCGCACGTCGGTGGCTGAGAACCTGAACGCCGACTTCGTCCGCACGTCGACGGCAAAAGGCTTGTCGCGCAGCCGCGTCGTCAACGTGCACGTGCTCCGCAACTCGCTCATCCCGGTCGTCACGTTCCTCGGCGCCGACCTCGCCGCATTGATGGGTGGCGCGATCATCACCGAGGGAATCTTCAACATCAACGGTGTCGGCGGCACGATCTATCAGGCCGTCATCCGGGGCGAAGCGCCGACGGTGGTCTCGTTCGTGACCGTTCTGATCGTCGTGTATCTCCTCGCGAACCTCGTCGTCGATCTCCTCTATGCAGCGCTCGACCCAAGGATCCGCTATGCCTGAGTCAACTACACCGCAGGCGGGACGCGCAGTCCGCCAAGCACGTTTCGTCGAGAAGGACGACGTCGTCGACGTCAGCCAGACCGATGCCGTCAGCATCGACGAGACGCCGTCGAGCATCTGGCGCGACGCGTGGCGCAGTCTGCGCAAGCGCCCGATCTTCATCGTGTCGGCGGTCATCATTCTCGCGGTGATCGTCGTCGCCGCGTTCCCGAGTCTGTTCACCAGCACGGACCCGCGTTACTGCAATCTCGACTTCAGCATGCAGGGACCGCAGTCCGGTCACATCTTCGGATTCGACCGTCAGGGCTGTGACATCTACGCCCGCACCATCTTCGGCGCCCGCGCGTCGGTGCTCACCGGCGTCGGCGTGACGTTCCTCGTGCTCGTCATCGGCGTCCTGTTCGGTTCGTTCGCAGGGTTCTACGGCGGCTGGGCCGATTCGCTGCTGTCGCGTCTGACGGACATCTTCTTCGGTGTGCCGCTGATCCTCGCGGCCATCGTGCTGATGCAGCTGTTCACCGACCGCACCATCTGGACGGTGATTCTGGTCCTCGCGCTGTTCGGTTGGCCGCAGATGGCCCGTATCACCCGCGGTGCCGTCCTCGCAGCGAAGAACAACGACTACGTGATGGCGTCGCGCGCTCTCGGAGTATCGAAGGTGCGCACCCTGATTCGGCACGTGCTGCCGAATTCGATGGCGCCGATCATCGTCATCACGACGATCTCGCTCGGTACGTTCATCGTCGCCGAGGCGACGCTGTCGTTCCTCGGTATCGGCCTCCCTCCGACTGAGGTGTCCTGGGGCGGTGACATCAGTGCCGCGCAGGTGACCCTCCGTCAGGGATCGACCATTCTGTTCTATCCCGCTGCCGCACTGGCGATCACGGTGCTGGGATTCATCATGATGGGCGACGCCTTGCGCGACGCTCTCGACCCGAAGGCACGTAAGCGATGAGCATCGAAACCGAGAACATCGAGCAGCCGCTGCTGGACATCAAGAATCTCGAGGTGTCGTTCCAGTCGAATTCCGGCCCGGTGCCGGCAGTTCGGGGCGTCAGCCTGACGGTGTACCCGGGGCAGACGGTCGCGATCGTCGGCGAGTCCGGGTCGGGCAAGTCGACGACGGCGCACTCCATCATCAACTTGCTGCCCGGTACCGGAAAGGTGACGGCAGGCGAGATCTGGTTCGACGGGAAGGACCTCGCTCAGGCGAAGGAGAAAGACTTCGTCGAGGTCCGTGGAAGCCAGATCGGTCTCGTCCCGCAGGATCCGATGTCCAACCTCAACCCGGTGTGGAAGATCGGTTTCCAGATCGAGGAGGCGTTGGCCGCCAACAACATCGCGAAGGGCAAGGCCGCGAAGGCGCGGGCGATCGAACTGCTGGACGAGGCGGGCCTCTCCGAGTCGGAGAAGCGCGTCAACCAATACCCGCACGAGTTCTCCGGAGGTATGCGTCAGCGTGCGCTCATCGCGATCGGCTTGTCGGCGCGTCCGAAACTGCTGATCGCCGACGAGCCGACGTCCGCACTCGACGTGACGGTCCAACGGCAGATCCTCGATCACCTCGAGGGCTTGACCAAGGACCTCGGCACCGCCGTGCTGCTCATCACGCACGATCTCGGCCTCGCGGCCGAGCGCGCCGAGCACCTCGTCGTGATGAGCAAGGGGCGGATCGTGGAATCCGGTCCGGCACTGGAGATTCTGCAGAATCCGCAGCACCCGTACACGAAGAAGCTGGTCTCCGCGGCACCGTCCCTGGCGTCGCAGCGGCTGACGTCGTCGGTCGCCCGCAAGGACATCGTCGAGCACGCCAAGGAGGTGGCCGAGGAGGTCGCCGCCGAGGAGACGGCAGCGGGAACTGCGTTCGAGCCGGAGAAGAGCACGGTCCTCGTCGTCGACAAGCTGACCAAGCAGTTCAAGCTACGTGGTGGCAGTCCGTTCAAGTCGTCGCTGTTCACAGCCGTCAAGGATGTGTCGTTCACGGTCCAGCGCGGCACGACGACGGCCATCGTCGGCGAGTCCGGATCGGGCAAATCGACTGTCGCACAGATGGTTCTGGGCCTGCTCGAACCGACCGAGGGCTCCGTGAAGTTCGACGGCCGCGACGTCGCAGGCCTCGGCAACAAGGAGGCCTTCGCCTTCCGTCGCCGCGTGCAGCCGATCTTCCAGAACCCGTACGGGTCGCTCGATCCGATGTACTCGATCTACCGGACCATCGAGGAACCGCTTCGTACCCACCGGGTCGGAACCAAGAAGGAACGCGAAGCGCGCGTACGGGATCTGCTCGACAAGGTCTCGCTGCCCGCATCCGTGATGCGGCGGTTCCCGAACGAGCTGTCCGGTGGTCAGCGTCAACGTGTCGCAATCGCGCGTGCGTTGGCTCTCCAGCCGGAGATGGTCGTGTGCGACGAGGCGGTATCCGCACTCGACGTGCTGGTGCAGGCCCAGATCCTGGAACTGCTCAACGACCTGCAGTCCGAGTTGGGGCTGACGTACCTCTTCATCACCCACGACCTGGCCGTCGTACGCCAGATCGCCGACGACGTCCTCGTCATGCGGTCGGGTGAGATCGTCGAGGCGGCCAAGACCGACGAGGTCTTCGACAACCCGAAGCAGGAATACACGCAGCGTCTACTCGCTGCCATCCCAGGCGGATCCATTCCCCTCGGGGCGTGACGGACGGAGCCTGCGGGTCACTCCGCAGGCTCCGCTCCTGCCCAACCGGGTCACTCCGCAGGCCCCGCTCCTGCCCAGGTAGCGTCGTGTGTCGTGACGGACCCCCTGGCCCCGCTTCTGGAACTCCCCGGCATCGCCGACGCGGCCGAGCGTGCCCGCGACGCGCTGGGCGCCGTGCATCGGCACAAGACGAATCGACGCGGATGGCCTGCGACCGCCGCGGAAGCCGCGGTCCGCGCCGCGCGGTCGTCGTCCGCGCTCGAGGGCGGTTCCATGGACTTCCCACGTGAAGGGGAGGAAGGCGACCCCGTCCTCGCCGGCTCGCTGCGTGTGGCGTCGGCACTCGACGGCGACGCGTTGCAGAACTTGCTTTCGGTGTGGAAGCGAGCACCGCTGCAAGCACTCGCCCGACTTCATCTACTCGCGGCCGCTGATCTCGTCACCGACGACTCCCTGCTGGGTCGACCGCGTGAGGGCGACGGCATCGGTGAACGACTCGACCTCCTCGCCCAGCTGGTCACCGGCGGAACGTCCGCACCCGCACCCGTCATCGCGGCGATCGTGCACGGGGAGTTGTTGACGCTGAAGCCTTTCGGCACAGCCGACGGCATCGTGGCCCGTGCAGCGTCGCGGTTGGTCGCGACGGCGTCTGGACTCGATCCCCACAATCTCGGTGTGCCCGAGGTCAGCTGGATGCGTCGATCCCAGGCGTACCGCGACGGGGCAGTCGGTTTCTCGGCAGGCACCGCGACGGGCGTCGGAAGTTGGATCATGTTGTGCTGCGGCGCACTCGAAGCCGGAGCTGCGGAAGCGACGTCGATCGCCGACGCGTCGGCGAGCTGATCTCGTCGCGCGCCGCGGGCCACCCGCTCACGTGAAAGGCGGCGATGCCGACTGTGAAAGTCGGCGTCGCCGCCCGTCAGCACGGACTATCCGGTTACCAAGCGTGCATAGGTGGGCTGTGGCGATCTTTCGATCGCGAGGCCTCGGCGCCGGTTCGGTGAGGAGGGAGGTCATCCCTGCAACCGGTGCAGGGTTCTTGCTGCCGCCTACCGAATCTCGCAGGCCCACAGCGCTTCTGCCATGTCAGCGGCGCGCTCCGCGTGGGTACCTGATGTCCGTGCTGGGAGTCCGGGTCGGGAGAGCGAACCTTCTCTTCCGGATCGATCTTGGCCTTCCGTTTCTCCGTGCTTCTTTTCTACCCTGTGGTGCGGCTCACATCAAGGGGTTGTCAGCCTTTTCTTCGGAGCAATCCGTAGGTGACCGCACCGGCTATCACAGCGCCGAAACCCACTGCGGCACTTGCCGCAACGGCTGTGCCCGACGGTGCCTGAATCCGGGCGCGCAAGGATACGGGATTCGAGAAAGTGAGGATGGGCCAGCCCTGCGTCGCCGCTTCCTTGCGCAGAGCGCGGTCCGGGTTGACCGCGGTCGGATGTCCGACGGCGTGCAGCATCGGTAGATCCGTCATCGAGTCCGAGTACGCGAAACACTGTGCCAAATCGTAGTTTCGGGCCACGGCGAGTTCCTTCATCGCTTCGACCTTGCCTTCGCCGTAGCAGTAGAACTCGACCGTCCCGTTGTATCGGCCGTCGACGACTTCCATACGGGTCGCGGTGCTGATGTCCGCTCCCAGCACCTCCGCGATCGGGGCGACGATCTCCTCCCCGGACGCGGACACCACGACCACGTCGTGACCCCGCAGTTTGTGATCGGCGATGAGTTCCGTCGCCTCGGCGAACACCAGCGGATCGACTATGTCGTGCAACGTTTCCGCGACGATCGACCGGATCTGCTCGACGTCCCAGCCGGCGCTCATGGCGGCGATATGGGCGCGCATCCGTTCCATCTGATCGTGATCTGCTCCGGAGAGGAGGAACAGAAACTGCGCGTAGCTACTCTTGAGTACTGCACGTCGGTTGATGAGACCTTGGTCGAAGAACGGCTTGCTGAATGCAAGCGTGCTCGACTTGGCGATAATTGTCTTGTCCAAGTCGAAGAATGCGGCAATTCTTCCGGCAGGGCGAGGTGATTCGGCGTCGTCGGCGCCGGCGCTGGTGGTCACGGTCCTCACAATAGAGGGCTGACGTGTCTCGCCGATGTCTCGAGCGAAACTACCGGTGGAAAACATGAAACTTGAACTTGCAAACAGCGCCTTGGCCGGGTGTAGTATTGAAACAGTCCGATTCGGTTCGTCGTCTAGTTCAGCCCGACCCCCGGGGCTGAACTAGACGACGACCCTCGCCTCCTCCCCCCCCTGGCGAGGGTCGTCCTCTGTTTCGGGCCCTGTGTCGCCCAGTCATCTCCTCCTGGTGTGCGAGTTCTGTTGTGCGATAACCGGACTTACCAGTCGGTAGTGCGCTCGTGCCGATAGTGGTACCACCGTCCAGTAATTCATCCACAGCCCCCGAGTTCATCCACAATTTCGGAAACAGTCTTGGCGACGGCCCGCAGATCACGCAGTCTCTTGGCTCATGGAACGAGAACCGACTGTGCGTCCGCGGATGGTCCTGCTGCTGACCGCGGACGCAGTCCTGCGGGCGGATGCGCTTCGTGTCGCCGCGGCCGCGGAGTGCACTGTCCACGAGCACGATTCGACGGAGGGGCCGACCCCTCCTGCGCGCCTCGACTGGGACCGGGCGCACGTCGTGTTGCTCGACCCGGCGCACACGGCCGAGGTGCTCTCGAGCAGGCTCCCGCGGCGTGACGGCGTCGTCGTCCTGTCCCGGGGAGAGCCCGACGTCGAACATTGGCGCGCCGCGACGTCGGTCGGTGCGACCAGCGTGTTCGGCCTCCCGGACGACGAACACGCTCTGATTCGTGTCCTCACCGCACACGCACGTGACCGCGACGGGGACGGCGGCGCTATCGCCGTCATCGGTGGCCGCGGAGGAGCCGGTGCGTCGACGCTCGCTGCGGCTCTCGCGTCGATCTCCGCAGCGCACGGCACTCGAACGCTGCTCGTCGACGGCGACGCCTTCGGCGGTGGTCTCGATCTGCTGCTCGGCTGGGAGGACGTGCAGGGGTTGCGGTGGCCGGGGCTCGCCGTCGAGGGCGGGCGCGTCACCGCGGATGCCTTGCACGGTGCGCTCCCGTCGGCGAACGGGCTGTCGGTGTTGGCGGCCGGTCACGCGACGGGCCACATCGACGCGCGTGCGTGCGAAGCCGTCGTCGACGCGGGTCGGACGGCAGGCGATCTCGTCGTGTGCGACGTTCCTCGACATCCAGGAGTGCACAGCGACGCGCTTCTCGACGCGGCCGACCTGGTAGTTCTCGTGGTGACGGCCGACATCGGGGCGGTCGCGAGCGCCCAGACTGTCGCGGCGTATGTGAGCTCGCGCAACACGAACGTCGGCCTCGTCGTGCGCGGCCCGTCGCCGGGTGGCATCCGCGGCGTGGATGTGGCCGACAATCTCGAGCTGCCGTTGCTGGCGACGATGCGGCCCGACGTAGGCCTGGCCCAGCGTGTCGAGCGCGGAGGCCTCGTGCTCGGACGGCGATCGGCGTTGCGAGTGGCTGCCGAGGACATCCTTGCGACATTCGGCCGGCGGCCTCGACGTGGCCGGTGGGCAGCATGACGACCGTCGTCACTGCCGAACTGCTCGATCGCGTCCGTGAGCGATTGGCGAGCTCGGCGGAGGATCCCACTCCTGCGCTCGTCGCGAGTGCGGTGCGCATCGAAGCGGGCGGGGTCATCGGAGACACCGATCTGCTCGACGCTCTCCGGGTGCTTCAGACCGAACTGACCGGCGCGGGTCCACTCGAAACGCTGCTGGTCGATCCTCGTGTCGCGGACGTCCTGGTCACATCACCGCACGAGGTGTGGGTGGATCGAGGAGAAGGTCTGGAGCGCAGTGCAGTTCGATTCGCGGACGACGCTGCCGTCCGGCGCCTCGCGCAGCGTTTGGCCCTGTCGGCGGGGCGCCGATTGGACGACGCCCAGCCATGGGTCGACGGCCAGTTGCCCGGAGTGGGCGACGGGACGTTCGGTGTTCGTCTGCACGCCGTTCTCGCGCCGATCGCCCGGGGAGGCACATGCTTGTCGCTGCGCGTCTTACGTCCGACGACGCAGGGTCTGGACGCGTTGGCGGCACGCGGAGCGATCACGCCCGATGCGCTGGTGCTGTTGCGACGCATGATCGTCGCGCGTCTGGCGTTCCTCGTCGTCGGGGGCACAGGTGCAGGAAAGACGACGATGCTCGCGGCCCTCCTCGGCGAGGTGGCACCCACCGAGCGCATCGTCTGCGTCGAGGATGCCGCGGAACTGGCGCCTGCACATCCACACGTGGTGCGTCTGGTGGCGCGCGCACCGAACGTCGAGGGCATCGGAGAGGTGACGGTCCGCCAACTCGTCCGACAGGCGCTGCGCATGCGGCCCGATCGACTCGTCGTCGGTGAGGTCCGCGGTGCCGAGGTCGTCGACCTGTTGACGGCACTCAACACCGGTCACGACGGTGGTGCCGGAACCATTCACGCCAATTCGCCTGCCGAGGTACCACCGCGGCTGGAAGCCCTTGCTGCACTGGGTGGTATGGACCGCGGCGCGCTGCACAGTCAACTCGCGGCGGCCGTTCAGGTCGTCCTGCACGTGCATCGCGCGCACGACGGTGCACGCCGATTGCGCGAGATCGCCGTCGTCGTGCCGGATGCGGACGGCGCGGTGACCATCGTTCCCGCATGGAGCGCTCATGGTCACGTCGACCGAGGCCGAGAACTGTTCGACGCCATGGTCGAACGGAGAACGACATGAGCGCCCTTGCGTTCGCTGTCTGCGCAGCGGCCGTCGTCGTTCTGCCAGGACCGCGACGCCGAGTGCTGTTCCCGCGCAGACCGGCTGAGGTAGCGAAGGCGGGCGGCATCTCGCGCACGGTCGCGGTGGGATCGGGGGCGGTGGCGCTCCTGGTGTCGACCTATCTCGTCGGCGGTGTCAGCGCAGTCTGCGCGACCGCTGTCGTCGCGAGCACTCTCGTCGTGCGTCGTCGACGCGCCCTACGAGACCGCGTTCGACGCGCCGAGATCGATTCGCTCGCAGCAGGTCTCGATGTCGTCATCGGCGAGTTGAGCGTCGGATCCCATCCGGCACTCGCCTGCGCGGCCGCTGCCGACGAGGGTAGTGGCGACGCCGCGGTCGCGTTCGGCCGGGCCGCGGGGCGTGCGAGACTCGGCGGGCATGCACATGCAGGGCTCGCGGTCACGGATTCGGTTCTGACGAAGGAGCTTTCACGATTGTCCATCGTGTGGAGGGTCGCCGACGAATACGGCCTCGGACTTGCCGGTTTGCTCGCCGCCGCGCGGTCGGACATATCCGCGCGCCGACGCTTTCGCGATCGAGTGACGTCCGGGCTCGCCGGCGCGCGAGCCACGGCCACCGTGCTCGCCTGTCTGCCTGTCGTCGGGGTTCTCCTCGGGCAGATGATGGGAGCCGAACCGCTCGGCGTGCTCCTGGGCGGTGGGCTCGGGGGAGTGCTGCTGGTCGTGGGCTCGGCTCTGGTCTGCGCTGGACTGCTGTGGTCCGACGCCATCACCGGCAGGGTCGTCCGGTGATGTGGACGGCTGCGGTGTGCGCCGCGTCGGCGCTGCTCGTCCTGCCCGCGTCCACCTCACCTATCGGGCGCCTCGGGAAGGACGGCCCGGCACCGGGCGATACCGAACCGGTGGTCGTCGCCGATTCGCACTCTGTAGCAGCGACTTTCGACTTGTTTGCGGCGTGTCTTCGTGGCGGGCTGCCGGTCGGAACCGCTGCGGCGGCAGTGGGCGACACCGCCCCGGAGCCTCTCGGGACGGCCTTGCGCACCACTGCTGATCTCCTGGTCCTGGGCGCCGACGCCGACGCGGCCTGGGCCCCGGTGGAGGCCGAGCCGGACATCGAGTCGTTGGCGCGGATGGCCCGACGATCGGCGCGGTCGGGTGCGTCGCTGGCCGACGGCATCGCGGAACTCGCCGACGAGCGGCGTGCGCAGGCCGAGGATGCGGCTGCAGCCGCGACCGAACGCGCCGGGGTGCTGATCAGCGGCCCGCTCGGGCTGTGTTTTCTGCCCGCGTTCGTGTGCCTGGGCATCGTTCCGGTCGTCCTGGGACTCGCGCGCACCGTGCTGGGTGGGGGTCTTCTGTGAAGGCCGGGGTAACAGACTTCCGGGACGGGGCCGCCGTCTCGGAGAACGAGGAGGGGGAACACCATGTTGGGGAACATCATTCGAGAGGCGAGGGCACGCATCGTCGTTGCAGCCGTCGCAGACGACGGAATGTCCACGGCCGAATACGCGATCGGTACCATCGCCGCCGCTGCGTTCGGAGCAATTCTGTACACCGTCGTGACGGGCGATTCCATCGTGGGCACACTGACGGGAATCATCGACAAGGCGCTCAACACGTCCGTGTAGCCGATGACGGCGGCGCGACGGTGGAGGCGGCGATCGCGGTCGCGTCCATCGTCGCTGTCGTCGTGATGTGCATCGGCGCGATTCTTGCTGTCTCGCTGCATGTTCGATGTGTGGATGCGGCACGCGAGACGGCACGGCTCGTCGCTCGTGGCGACACGGTGTCGACGGTGGATCTGGCGCCGGACGAGGCGCGCGTGACCGTCACCTCGACGGGCGGGTTCGTGACGGTGCGTGTCGAGGCGGACACGGCTCTACCCGGGCTGACGGTCAGCGCGCAGGCTGTCGCGGCGATCGAATCGGCGGATGACGATGGATCGTGACGACGGGGGCGTGACAGTCCTCGCGGCTCTGGCGGTGGCGGCGTTACTGATCGTCGTGATCGCGATCGTCCACGTCGGATCCGCGATCAGCGGGCGACACCGGGCCCAGTCGGCGGCGGACCTGTCCGCGCTCGCGGCGGCATCGGCTCTCGATCTCGGAATCGCCGACGCGTGTGCCGCGGCACGAGACGTCGTCGAGCGTGCGGAGGCCACGTTGGTCGACTGCACCGTCGACGGGTGGGATGTCGTGGTGGAAGTGTCGATCACGTTGCCGCTCGGGCGTTTCGGGGTGCGCGACGCCACCGCCGCGGCGCGGGCGGGGCCGGCGTGACTTACCCTCCCTGGCGCAGAACCCCGTCGAGTACACCTTGGAAATTCTCGCTCTCCGGGTTACCGCCGGTGCGCGCGACGAAGGTGGTTTTCGTCGTGGCGACGAGCTCACCGGACGCGTCCGTGATGTCGTTGGCGGTGACCATGATGTCGCTGCCGCCCGACTGCCGGAACGATTCGAGACTGAGGTCGCTGGACAGTACGTCGCCTGCTCGGAGCGGACGGTGCAGCTTGATCTGCTGATCGGTGTGCAGGATGTCGCCGATGCCGTACCCGATGAGCAGGTTCTCGAACAGCTCGGGAAGTACGGCAGTGCCGATGACGCTGACGAACGTGACGGGTGCGATGACGCCGTCGTGACCGAGTTCGCGACCTGCGCCGTCGTCGAAATGCGTCAGGTGATCGTCCTGCACGGCACGGGCGAATTCCTTGATTTTCTCCCTACCGATCTCGTAGGTGAAGCTCACGACATGATGCGCTCCGACCCTGTCTCGAATGGTGTGGCCGGTGGCTGAGGGGCTTATCGATACCGTCGACATGTGCTGAACCTTTCGACTCTGCGATTCTACTAGTCCAGCAGCCTCGAACCAATTTGGTGGGGCAGTGGAGAAAGTCTTTGCTGGGTCCCAACGGAAGGCCCAGTTCTCGTGTGGTTCGTCATCACAGGGTCGGGTTCGTCACCGGGTGGGAAGTGCGTCGAGTACCGCCTGCAGAACCACGATGGCGCCTGCTTTGTCGAGCGGGTCGTTGCCGTTGCCGCACTTCGGAGATTGCACGCACGAGGGGCATCCCGTTCGGCATTCGCAGGACTCGATCGCGTCTCTCGTCGCCTCCAGCCAGTCGCGGAATGCGCGGTGGCCTCGCTCGGCGAATCCGGCGCCGCCGTCGTACCCGTCGTAGACGAACACCGTCGGCAATCCGGTGTCGGGGTGCAGCGCCGTCGACACACCGCCGATGTCCCACCGGTCACACGTCGCGACGAGCGGTAACAGACCGATCGCGGCATGCTCGGCCGCGTGCAACGACCCCGGGAAGCGTTCGGGCGACACTCCACGCTCGATCAGCAGTTCCGGCGTGATCGTGTACATGACCGCGCGCGTGTCCAAGGTCTGCTCGGGCATGTCGAGTTCGACGGAATCGAGCACCTCACCCGAGTGCAGTCGACGCAGATACCCGATCACCTGATGCGTGACGTTCACCTGAACCAGCGCGAGCGTCACCTCACCCAGCATGGCTTGCGAATGCACGGCCGTCACCGAGATGTCCGTCGTCTCTCGCGCCGAGGTGTTCCAGTCGGGCTGCTCCGGATGTACCAGTGCGAGACCGTCTTCGAGATTCAGATCGTCGACGACGAAGGATTCGCCCTGGTGAATGTGCACAGCGCCGGGATGGACTGTGGCAGGGGCCCTTCCGGCATCGACGGTGCCGAGCATGCGTCCGGTTTCGCCGTCGACGATCGCGACCTCGGTGCCGCTCCCGCCCCGGATGTTCACCGACGCGTGCGGTGCGTACTTCTCGCCTTCCGGTGTGATGAACCACCCGTGCGGTCGTTTGCGCAGCAGCCCGTCTGCGACGAGTTCGGCGAGTACTGCCTCGGCGTGGAACTCGTCGGCTTCCGCGGCGGTGATCGGCAGTTCGGCTGCAGCGCAAAGTATCTGAGGTCCGAGGAGGTAGGGGTTCGTCGGGTCGGTGACCGTTGCCTCGATCGGTTTGTCGAGCAAGGCGCCGGGATTGTGCACGAGATACGTGTCGAGTGGGTCGTCTCGTGCGACGAGCGCGACGAGCGATCCTTCACCGCGTCGGCCCGAGCGGCCCGCCTGCTGCCAGAACGACGCAACCGTGCCGGGGAAGCCTGCGACGACCACGGCGTCGAGACCCGCTATGTCGACACCCAATTCGAGTGCGTTGGTCGTCGCGACACCGAGAAGAGTGCCGTCGGACAGATCGGATTCCAGCTTGCGACGGTCCTCCGCGAGATAGCCGGCGCGGTACGCGGCGACGCGGGCGGGCAGGTCGCGATCGACGTCGGCCAGGAACCGCTGCGTGCCCAACGCGGTGACCTCCGCTCCGCGCCGTGATCGGACGAAAGTCAGTGTGCGAGCGCCCTCCACGACGAGATCCGCCATGATGCGCGATGCTTCCGCACCCGCCGATCTTCGTACGGGGGCACCGTTCTCGCCGGTGATCTCCTTCAGTAGCGGCGGTTCCCACAGTGCGACCGTCCGTGGCCCGTGCGGCGACCCGTCCTCGGTCACCTCCTCACATGGGGCGCCGACGAGTCGCGACGCCGCGGCGCCGGGATCGGACGTGGTGGCGCTGGCGAGCACGAAGACGGGGGACGCGCCGTAACGCGCACACACGCGTCGAAGACGCCGCAGGATCAGAGCGACGTTGGAGCCGAAGACGCCACGGTAGTAGTGGCATTCGTCGACGACGACGTAGCGCAGGTTCCGCAGGAACCGGGACCAGCGTTCGTGAGCGCCGAGGATTCCGATGTGGACCATGTCGGGGTTGGTGAAAATCCACCGCGCGTTGGCTCGGGCCCACTGCCGGATTTCGATCGGGGTGTCGCCGTCGTATGCGCTGGGGAAGACATCGGCCAGTTCCGGTGCATCAGCGCGTAACTCGTCCGTGATCGAAATGGTGTTGCGAAGTTGATCTGCGCCGAGAGCCTTCGTCGGAGCCAGGTACAACGCGGTCGCCCGCGCGTCGTCGAGAAGGGTCGTCAGAATCGGCATCTGGTATGCCAGAGACTTTCCCGACGCTGTGCCTGTTGACAGGACAACGTGATGACCTTCGCTGGCAAGGGTTGCGGCGCGGACCTGATGACTCCAGGGGCGTGGGATCCCACGATCACGCAGCGTCGCTTGTACTTCGGACTTCAACCATGTTGGCCAGTCGACTGTTTGGGCTTCTCGCCCGGGGAGTTCGGCGACGTGCGTCAGGGGCTGCTCGCCCGAAGGAGTGCCGGCGAGAACACGATCGAGAAGCGCGCGGCCGTAACCGGCAGCGGGAGTGGGCTGCCCGTCATCGACCGGCGTGCTCGGGGTGCATTCGTTCGAATGACCCCTGTTCGACGGATCCGGTTGGGTCACTGATGCTCTCCATGCTCACTCGAAACTTGCGTGCCGCGTCGGCCAGGCCCGCGACCTGCGGTTTTCATGCTATCGCCAGCCCGATTCGAGGCGTGTGGCGGCCGAGCGTCGGCCCAGGTGGGAGGTGGTGAACGATGCAACGGGCGTTGTCACGGTCCTCAAGATCAACAAAATTGGCGAAAACTGCCATTTTCGACTGTTGGAAAACCGCAAGTCGTGGTTGACTTGACGTGGTCGCAGCTTCTGTGTTCGTTTTCACGCTCGCAGGATCGATGTTGCGAGCGCTGTGCTTTTGGAGCGTTTCCTGAGGGGGTCTCTGTTCTTGCAGGGGTTCTGCTGAGGGGGAAAATCAGGAAGTACAACGGTCGGAACCGGCCCGGTGGACTGTAAGTGCTGTCCATCGCATCCGGTGTTAGAAAGAGAAGGAAAAGCATGGCACAGGGAACTGTGAAGTGGTTCAACGCCGAAAAGGGCTTTGGATTCATCGCACCAGAAGACGGCTCCGCTGACGTTTTCGTTCACTACTCCGAGATCCAGGGCAGCGGCTTCCGCACCCTCGAGGAGAACCAGCGCGTCGAGTTCGAGGTCGGCCAGGGAACCAAGGGGCCCCAGGCGACCGGCGTTCGCGCGGTCTGATTTCGAATCCGCTCGCCGCACGGCGAGTCGAATCGACGAAACTCATCCCCCTCACACGTGTCGGCTCTGCCGAGCGGTGAGGGGGATGAGTCGTTTCGTGGGTACCTCAGGGTCTTTCGGTTTCGGTGTGCGGACACGTGCGCATCGGGCGTCGTGACTCGACCCGATGTCCTACTGTCCACACTGTGAACCAGTTGTCGTTCTTCTCGGCCGAGTCGTTGCCGCCGTCGGTGACGGACTTGAGCGGGTTGCTGGCGTCGACCGGCCACGTCGTTCTGTCGGGCGCGGGTGCTCGGATCTCCGTGGTCGTCGACGACGAATGGCGCGCGGACGCCATCTCGGATCTGATCGCCGAGTGTGGACTCGTCGCCGAGATCGGTCGCTCGGAGGAGGATCGTCCCCTCGTGCGGACAGCGTCCGTGGCCGAGTTGTCCGCGCTGGCGTCCCAGTGGACCAAAGGCGCGGTGAAGTCCATGCCTCCTGGTTGGGTGCCGGGCGCCCGCGAGCTCCGCGCATGGGTTCTGGCTGCCGGCCGTCCCGAGGCCGACGGCGAGCGTTACGTGCTCGGCCTCGATCCGCACGCGCCGGACACGCATGCGCCTCTCGCTCAGGCTCTGATGCGTGCCGGTATCGCTCCGACGCTGATCGGTACTCGTGGTTCCATGCCGGGGCTACGCGTCACGGGGCGTCGGCGTCTGTCGAGGCTGGTGGAGAACGTCGGAATGCCGCCCCGGAACGACGCCGCACGCGCCGGCTGGCCGCGTGCCGAGTAGGCGATTCCGCAGCTGATCTGACAGTGTTTTGACGGCGTATGCCACTCTGTTACCAGACGCACCGGCAAAATTGTCGGATTGATGAGGTAGACAATTCCCGCAGATCGACTGTCGGGAACGCGACGAAGGAAGGTTCGGCAGCAAGGTGGCAGCACGGAATAACGGCTCGGGGGGCACCACCACCGGCTCTGCGGAGCCGCGCCGCCTTGTCATCGTCGAGTCCCCGACCAAGGCGAAGAAGATCGCTCCTTACCTGGGCAAGAACTATGTCGTCGAGGCGTCGGTCGGTCACATCAGAGATCTGCCGCGCGGAGCGGCCGACGTGCCGGCCAAGTACAAGGGAGAGCCCTGGGCGCGGCTCGGCGTCGACGTCGACCACGACTTCGAGGCGCTCTATGTCGTCTCTCCGGAGAAGAAGGGGAAGGTCGCCGAGCTCAAGGGCCTGCTCAAGGATGCCGACGAGCTCTTTCTCGCCACCGACCCCGACCGCGAGGGCGAGGCCATCGCGTGGCATCTCCTCGAGACCCTGAACCCCAAGATCCCTGTTCGACGCATGGTCTTCCACGAGATCACCAAGCCGGCGATCCTCGCGGCCGCTGCCGACACGCGTGAGCTCGACCAAGACCTGGTCGACGCACAGGAAACCCGTCGCATCCTCGACCGCCTGTACGGCTACGAGGTCAGCCCGGTGCTGTGGAAGAAGGTCATGCCGAAGCTGTCGGCGGGCCGCGTGCAGTCCGTCGCGACCAGGATCATCGTCCAGCGCGAGCGTGATCGCATGGCGTTCCGCACCGCGGAGTACTGGGACATCTCGGCAACGCTCGATGCCGGTGCCGATCAGTCGCCGCGCAGTTTCGGGGCGCGTCTGGTCAACGTCGACGGTGCACGCGTCGCCGCAGGTCGTGATTTCGGTGCCGACGGCAAGCTGAAGTCGGACGCCGTCACCGTGCTCGACGAGTCGCGGGCACGTCGCCTGGCCGAAGCGCTGGAGGGCGTCGATCTGACGGTGGCGTCGGCCGAGGACAAGCCGTACACCCGCAAGCCGTACCCGCCGTTCATGACGTCGACCCTCCAGCAGGAGGCAGGCCGCAAGCTGCGGTTCAGCTCGGAGCGGACCATGCGCGTCGCGCAGCGTCTGTACGAGAACGGCTACATCACCTACATGCGTACCGACTCGACCACGTTGTCCGAGTCGGCCATCTCCGCGGCACGTGCGCAGGCAACCGAGCTGTACGGCGCGGAATACGTCCACCCGTCGCCCAGGCAGTACACGCGCAAGGTAAAGAACGCCCAGGAAGCTCACGAGGCGATCAGGCCTGCCGGTGACGTCTTCCAGACTCCCGGCCAGCTGCACTCGGCACTGCAGACCGACGAGTACCGCCTCTACGAGCTCATCTGGCAGCGCACGGTGGCGTCGCAGATGGCCGATGTCCGCGGTACGACGCTGACGCTGCGCATCACCGGCACCGCAGGAACCGGCGAGGAGTGCACCTTCTCCGCGTCGGGCCGCACCATCACGTTCGCCGGCTTCCTCAAGGCGTACGTCGAGAGCGTCGACGACGAGGCCGGTGGCCAGTCCGACGACGCGGAGTCGCGCCTGCCTGCGTTGAAGGCGGGCCACGCCGTCACGGCTACCAAGCTCGACCCCGACGGCCACACGACCAACCCGCCCGCTCGGTACACCGAGGCGTCGCTCATCAAGACGCTCGAAGAGCTGGGCATCGGCCGTCCGTCGACCTATTCGTCGATCATCAAGACCATCCTCGACCGCGGCTACGTCTACAAGCGCGGTAGTGCGCTGGTGCCGTCGTGGGTCGCGTTCTCGGTGATCGGTCTGTTGGAAGCGCACTTCGGCCGGCTCGTGGACTTCGACTTCACGGCAGGCATGGAGGACGATCTCGACGCCATCGCCGGTGGCCGCGAACGTCGCGGTAACTGGTTGACGAGCTTCTATTTCGGTGGCGACACCGGAGCCGAAGGGTCGGTCGCCCGATCCGGTGGTCTGAAGAAGATGGTCGGCACCAACCTCGAAGACATCGACGCGCGTGAGATCAACTCGATCCGGCTGTTCGACGACGCCGAGGGGCGCGAGATCCACGTTCGCGTCGGCCGTTACGGTCCGTACCTCGAGCGGATGATCGCAAACGACGACGATCCCGACGGGGATCCGATCTCGCAGCGCGCCAACCTGCCCGACGACCTTCCGCCGGACGAGCTGACCATCGACGTCGCCGAGAAACTGTTCTCGACGCCGCAGGAGGGCCGCCGTCTCGGTGTCGATCCGTTGACCGGACACGAAATCGTCGCCAAGGAAGGACGATTCGGCCCGTACGTCACCGAGATCCTTCCCGAGCCGGAGCCGGAACCTGCTGCCCCGGAACCCGACATCGTTCCGATTCCCACAGGTGACGACAGTGGCGGTTCGACGAAGACCGCGGTGAAGAAGGCTGCGGCCAAGAAGGCGCCTGTGAAGAAGGCCGCCAAGAAGGTCGCCGGACCGAAGCCTCGTACCGGTTCGCTGTTCAAATCGATGGATCTCGCGACCATCACGCTCGACGACGCACTCAAGTTGCTGTCGTTGCCGCGTGTCGTCGGCGTCGACCCCGAGTCGAAGGAAGAGATCACCGCGCAGAACGGCCGCTACGGTCCGTATCTGAAGAAGGGCACGGACTCTCGTTCGCTGGCCGACGAAGACCAGCTGTTCTCCGTGACCCTCGACGAGGCGCTCAAGATCTACGCCGAGCCGAAGCGTCGCGGCCGTCAGGGTGAGGCCAAGCCGCCGCTGCGTGAGATGGGCGTCGATCCGGTCAGCGAGAAGCCGATGGTCATCAAGGACGGTCGTTTCGGTCCGTACGTCACCGACGGCGAGACCAACGCCAGCCTGCGCAAGGACGACGACGTCGCGTCCATCACCGACGATCGCGCGTCGGAGCTGTTGGCGGATAGGCGTGCTCGTGGCCCGGTGAAGAAGAAGGCCACGAAGAAGGCTGCCACCAAGAAGGCAACCGCGACCAAGACTGCCACGAAGACGGCTGCCAAGAAGACGCCCGCGAAGAAGGCTGCAGCAAAGAAGACGGCGGCCAAGAAAGCGCCTGCTAAGAAGGCACCCGCCAAGAAGGCTGCAGCGAAGAAGGCACCGCCGGCGTCCGAGGAGTAGCGAGCTCCTTCGGTCGCTCGCCGCCGCGATGGCTATTCGCATGAATGGTCCATTCATGTTGTCCGTCAACATGAATGGACCATTCAAGCTGTCCAACGGTTGCTGCGGTCCATCGATGCCGAGGTGACTGCGGCAGAACATCCGCGCCACCCGCCGCGCTGCTCCTCGAGGACGTGGAGAAGAGACGTCGGACTCGCCGACTAGGCTGCCTTCCATGGCGGGAGTATTCGATCGATTGATCGGCCAAGAGGACGTCGAAGCCGAATTGACGGGTGCAGCCGTCGGCGCTCGCCTCGGCGACGGCGGGTCGGCGATGACACACGCCTGGCTGTTCACCGGCCCTCCCGGGTCCGGCCGCTCGATCGCCGCCCTGTGTTTCGCTGCAGCCCTGCAATGCACCAGCGAGGGGACGCCCGGCTGCGGCGAGTGCCACGCATGTACGACGACGATGGCAGGCACCCACGGCGATGTCCGACGCATCATCCCGCAGGGCTTGAGCATCAGCGTCAAGGAGATGCGCGACATCGTGCAGATCGCCGCGCGTCGCCCGAGCACGGGGCGGTGGCAAATCGTCGTCGTCGAGGATGCCGATCGTCTCAGTGAGGCCGCCGCGAATGCGCTGCTGAAGGTCGTCGAGGAGCCGCCGGAGCGGACGGTCATTCTGCTGTGTGCGCCGTCGACCGATCCGGAGGACATGTCGGTCACGTTGCGGTCCCGGTGCAGGCACGTTCATCTCGTCACGCCGACGTCGTCGGCCATTGCGCAGGTGCTGCAGACGCGCGATCAGCTCGACGAGGAGACGGCCCGATGGGCGGCGTCGATCAGCGGTGGTCACGTCGGACGGGCCCGCAGGCTCGCGAATGACGAAGACGCACGTGCGCGACGCAAGCGCGCGTTGGGCTTGGCGTCCGCGGCTGCGCGACCCAATCAGGCGTACCTCGCGGCCGAGGAGATGGTGAAAGCCGCCGAACTCGAGGCCGCCGAGATCAGCGACGCGCTCGACGGCGTCGAAATGGAAGAACTGCGGACGGCGCTCGGTGCGGGCGGCACCGGCAAGGGCGCGGCGGGAGCGCTACGCGGGTCGGCGGGTGTCATCAAGGAGTTGGAGGCGCGTCAGAAATCGAGGCGCACCCGCAATCTGCGTGACTCCTTCGACCGCGCGCTGATCGACCTCGCCGGCCTGTATCGCGACGCGTTGGCGCGGTCGTACGGGTCGACGGCCACGCTCAATCATCCCGACATGGCCGATCAGATCGAGCGAATGGCCAGGGGAGCGTCGCCCGAGGCTCTCCTGAAGAGCATCGAGGCGATCCTCGACTGCCGCGAAGCGCTGGCACTCAACTCCAAGCCCAAGTTCGCGGTGTACGCGATGGTCGCGCAGTTGGGTGCGGCGCTGCGCTGACGTTCGCCCAGTCCGGCATCGATGGACCGTGGCACCTGTCTATCGGATGCCGCGGTCCATCGATGCGCCACGGAGGCCGCTGAACCCCCGCTGACGTGCCGATTTCATTTTCCGCGGGTTGCTCCGTTAGACTCACGAACGCCGAAAGGCACGCCGCCTTAGCTCAGTCGGTAGAGCATTTCACTCGTAATGAAAAGGTCAAGAGTTCGATTCTCTTAGGCGGCTCCGACAAGAACCCCGACGCGCACCAGCGCGCCGGGGTTCTTGCATTCTGGTGTGCCCCCGGGCCGAGCTCACTGTTTGTAGTTCGCCAAGAACTTCCCGATGCGCCCGATGATGGCTTCGAGGTCGTCCGCGTGCGGGAGCGTCACGATGCGGAAGTGATCCGGCCGCGGCCAGTTGAATCCCGTTCCTTGCACGATGTGCAGTTTCTCCTGCAGCAACAGATCGAGGACGAACTTCTCGTCGTCGTGGATCTGGTAGTAGTCGAGGTCGATGCGCGGGAACACGTACAGCGCGCCCTTGGGCTTGACGCAGGAGATACCGGGAATGTCGTTGAGCGACTTCCACGCCTGGGTGCTCTGCTCGTAGAGGCGGCCGCCGGGTGCAGTCAACTCGTAGATGCTCTGACGTCCGCCGATGGCGACCGAAATGGCTTGCTGTCCCGGCACATTGGGGCACAGACGTAGGCCGGCCAGCATCGTGAGTCCCTCGATGTAGCTCGACGCGTCGACGGATGCACCGGTGAGCACCATCCATCCGGCCCGCAGACCCGCGCTGCGATACACCTTGGACAGACCCGAGAACGTCACGCACAGAACGGCCGACGCCAATGCTGCAGTACTGGTGTGGGTGGCGCCGTCGTACAGAATCTTGTCGTAGATCTCGTCGGAGAACACGACGAGCTGATGCCGGCGCGCCAGTTCGAGTATCTGCAGCAGGACCTCGTCGGGGTAGACGGCGCCGGTCGGGTTGTTGGGGTTGATCAGCACGATCGCGCGCGTGCGGTCGGTGATCTTCGACGCGATGTCGTCGACGTCGGGGAACCAGTCGGACGCCTCGTCGCACACGTAGTGCACGGCGCGCCCGCCGTTGAGGGTCGTGGCCGCGGTCCAGAGCGGAAAGTCGGGCGCAGGTATGAGCACCTCGTCGCCCGTTTCGAGCAGCGCCGTCATCGACATCATCACCAGCTCGGAGACGCCGTTGCCGAGGAAGACGTTCTCGACGTCGACGTCCTGGACTCCGCGGGTCTCGTAGTACTGCGCGACGGCGCGGCGCGCGTGCAGCAGCCCCTTGGACGTCGAGTATCCCGACGACGTCGGGAGCATACGCACGATGTCGGACAGAATCTCCTGCGGTGCGTCCAGCCCGAACTCGAGGGGATTGCCCGTGTTCAGCTTCACCACGTGGTGTCCCTCGGCCTCGAGGCGAGCCGCGTGTTCGGCAACGGGTCCGCGAATCTCGTACGAGACACCGGAGAGCTTGCTCGACTGCCTGACCTGCATGAAGGTTCCTTTCCGTGGTGGAGTCACCCAACCTACTTGGTTCGCCCAAGTTTGCGCTTGGATTTTCCAAGTGACCGTCTACGATGGCAAGCATGCCACGTCGGAGCTATCAGCAGTACTGCGCCATAGGCCGAACCCTCGACATCGTCGGTGATCGGTGGAGTTTGCTCGTCGTGCGCGAGCTCTGCGGCGGTCCCCGTCGCTACAGCGACCTGTTCGCCGACCTGCCAGGAATCAGCACGGACGTTCTCGCGGCTCGTCTGCGTGACCTCGAAGCGGACGGCGTGGTCGCGAAGCGTCTGATCGGGCCGCCCACCAACGCCTCGGTGTACGAACTGACCGAGGACGGGGAGGGTCTACGGCCGGCGCTGAGGGCACTCTCGGAATGGGGTGCGGGCCGTCTGGGCGAGCGCGGCGACAAGGATGCCGTCCGCGCGCATTGGATGGCGTTCCCGATCGGTCGTGCGATCGCGGAACGCGTCGGAAAGGCGACGGTCAACGTGCGGATCGGAAGCGAGTCGACGTTCCACGTCCTGGTTGCCGACGGTGACATCGAGCATCACGACAACGAAATCGATTCCGCCGACGCGGACATCGTGCTCGACCTCGACGACGCCATCGCGATCGTGCGTGGTGAACGATCGCTGTCTGTCGAGGCGGTCACCTGGCGTGGCGACACCCCGCCACCCGGGATGGGATGACGGGGTGTCGCGCTCAGTCAGTTGTTCTCCGGCAATCCGCAGCAGCGGCCCGCCTCGTAGTTGAACGGTTGTCCACATCCCTGCCGACGGCTTTACTCACAGGGGTGTAATTCTTGTACACATGCCCTGTGCTGGGGGAATGCTCGACGACCCCGGTTTCATCCCCAGCCCATCCACAGCTTCCGGCCGACGGTCCTCGAGATTTCCACAGATCTATCCACACCCTGTTAGTGCATATGTTCGAATGCGTCGGATGATGTCCGGGACGGCTCGGTCCACTAGCGTTTCCCAGGAGCGAGCAGGAAGGAACGACGAGTGGCCGAGGAGATCGACGGCGTCAGACCCACGATGGCCGACGTCGCACGCATCGCCGGCGTTTCTCCCGCGTTGGTGTCCATCGTCATGCGTGGTGTCCCCGGGGCGAGCGATGAGACTCGGCACCGAGTCAAGGCGATCGCCGACCGAATCGGGTACGTGCCGGACCGTCGGGCACAGAAGCTGCGGCAGACCCAGTCGCGACTACTCGGGGTGACCTTCGATCTGCAGCAACCGTTCCACGGCGACCTCGTCGAACACGTCTATGCGGCCGCGGAACGACATGGTTACGACGTCATGCTCAGTGCGGTGGCCCCGACCCGTGACGAAGAGAGTGCGGTGCAAGCACTCGTGCGCGAACGATGCGACGTGGCGCTTCTACTCGGATCCGGCTTGGGGACAAGGGAACTCACCGAGATCGACGCGCGTATCCCCGTCGTCGCGCTGCTGCGGTCGAGCGGCGTCGACGCCATCGGATCGGTCCGCGGCGACGACGTGGCCGGCATCGGCACGGCCGTCGACCATCTCGTTCAGTTGGGGCACAGGCGCATCGCGCACATCGACGGAGCTGGAGCGCCGGGAGCCGAGGACAGACGACAGGGATTTCTCGCGGCCATTCGACGTCACGGCCTCGACGAGCACGCTCGCGTCGTCGCAGGCGGAATGACGGAAACCGAAGGCGCGGAGGGAATGCGGCAGCTGTTGGCGTCGGGTGAGGTACCGACGGCGGTCGTGGCGTTCAACGACAACTCGGCGACCGGCGTTCTCGATCACCTTCTACGACGGGGCATCGACGTGCCGGACGATATTTCCGTTGTGGGATACGACGATTCGCGTCTGTCGCGGATCGCGCACATTCAGTTGACGTCGATCTCGCACGATGTCGCCGCCGTGGCCGACGCGGCCGTCGACAGCGGGCTCGCTCGGTTGGCAGGTGAACAGGCCGAGGATGTCGTGCTGGCGCCCACGTTGGTCCGACGCCGGACGACCGCGGTGCCGCGGGAGCGCTGACGTCCGTTCCGTCCGCGGTCGCCCAGGCACGATTGGGCGATGCCGTCATCGGGCATGCGACGGGGTATGACGAATCTACTTTTTGCAGTCACGTCCGCCGATCAGTGGACTCTGAAGGACGGCACGAAACATCCGACGGGCTTCTGGGCCGAAGAACTCGTCGCATCTCACCGCACGTTCGTCGACGCAGGCTGGAACGTGACGGTCGCGTCGCCGGGTGGAAAGCCGACCGTCGTCGACGAGGGATCTCTCGCTGTCGACGCCAACGGCGGTGACGAAGCCAAGGTCGACGAGCTGAAGAAGTACCTGGAGTCCGTCGATTCCGTGCTGCGCAGCCCCGCGGTGCTCGAAGACCAGAAGGCGGGCGACTACGACGCCATCTTCGTCCCGGGCGGACACGGACCGATGGAGGATCTCGCGGTGTCGCCGCAGGTCGGTGCCATCATCACTGACCTTCTCGACGCAGGAAAGCTTGTATCCGCGGTATGTCACGCACCTGCCGCGTTCCTGCCGGCCACGCGCCAGGACGGTACCTGGGTGTTCGACGGCTACGAGCTCACCAGCTTCACCGACGAAGAGGAAACACAGGCAGGTCTGGCCGACAAGGCTCCCTGGCTGCTGGAAAGCAGACTCCGCGAGTCGGGTGCCCGCTTCTCGTCCGGTGACGCGTGGGAGCCGCACATCGTCGTCGACAGGAATCTCTACACCGGGCAGAACCCTGCGTCGACCAAGCCGCTGGCCGACAGGGTGGTGGAGGCGCTACGCACCCGTGCGTGAATAGTTGGAGTCCAGACCAACTAAGCGCGCACGGGTGCCGCAGGCGCCCTAGAACTTCTTGCGAAACCGCATGCCGATAGGGCGGCCGTCGGGGTCGACGAACAACCGGTACGCCACCGACGCGAGACGCTGCTGCCACACGGGCGGCACGTCGATGTCGTGACGCCGCAGCCGCCCGGCAGGACGCGGCCCGCCGGACGGGTTCTTGTGCCACGCGTCCAGACGATCCGCGTGCGCCGCGACGGTGTCGAAGCACGACGCGGGGTCGACGAGATCGTCGTCGTCCCCGACGTCGCGGCCAAGATGCTCACGCAGTAGTTCGAGGCGGAAGTCCCGTGCAAACACCCGGGCGCCGTCACCGAGACCGGATGGGTCGGTGGGCTCGCGCGGATCCTTCTCGTCGTCGACGATCGCCGCGGTCAGTTCCGAATCGTGGGTCCACGATCGACGATTGAAGTTGTCGGAACCCACCGCAGCCCAGACGTCGTCGACGATGCACACCTTCGAATGCACGTATACCGGTATGCCGCGGTCGTTTTCGAGATCGAGCACGAGAACGCGGTCGGCGCCGGCGTCGCGAATGACGTCAAGCGCGGCCGAATGCCCCAGCAGGGCAGACGGAATGGTGATCGCGCTGTCGTCGTCGAGATGCTTCGGCACGACGATGATCAACCGCAGTTCGGGCGCCCGACGCAACGCGGCCGCGAACACCTCGGCGACGTCGACCGACCACAGATACTGGTCCTCGACGTAGATCAGACGTCGCGCCCGGCGCAGCGCCTTCGCGTAGGCGCGGGCCGTGCTGCGCTCACCCTTCGTCGCGAACGGATACGCCGGGCGTCGACGCGGGTACGTGCGCAACAGCTGGATCGCGCACGAACCCGCCGGATCCGACGCGGGCAGCTGCTCGGGAAGGTCCGACGGCTCACGCGTCGCACCGCGGATGGCGTCGGGAATCGCATGCCAGGGCAGTCGCGACAGCGCGGCCGGGTCTTCCCATCGCTCGCGGAAGACGTCCTCGACGTCGCGTACCGCCGGGCCCTCGATCTGCACCTGGATGTCGTGCCACGCCGGGATCTCCCCGTACTCGGGCGGAAACGGCCGACTGACGGGGTCACCGAAATGATCCGCGTCGTCGCGTCGGGCACGGGCTAGATCGATGCCCCCGACGAACGCGAGGTCGGAGCGGTCGGCGTCCCGGTAGCGGATCACGACGAACTTCTGGTGATGACTGCCCAACGCCAGCACGCGCTGATCGAGAATCACCTCGCCGCCCGCCTCTTCGAGCTTCAGGGCGAGCTTGCGGTTCTTCGGGCCCGTGAAACCGAGCGTCTCGATGTGCGACCGCCACACCATTCCCTTGACGACGCCGCCGCGCCCGGCCACGTCGGCCAACGCGTCCTCCACGGTGACGCCGTCGTCGGTGAGGAATTGCTCGGGGTCGCCGCGCCAATCGGTGAACATCACCAGATCGCCGTCTCCGGCCACGGCCAGCGCGTCGGCGAGGGCCGCGAAGTACGGCTTGCCGTGGACGAGCGTCGTGACGCGGTTGCCGACGGTCCATGCCGCGATGCGGGTGTCGGGGTTACCGCGTTCCTCGGCGCCGAGGAACCACGGGTGCGTGTCGCTTCCGAAGTCCTGGACCTGATCGTGCAGCGCGGCGCTGCTGCGGCCCAGCCGTCGCGCGACCGCATCGATGGTCCGGGTCAGCCGCTGCGGTATCACGGAGAGGAATACTGTCAGAGCGCCGACGGAATGGCCCTACGAGGTCGGGGTGAACTCCGGCTGATCGATGATGCGCACCCAGGAGCCGTCTGCCTGACGCTTGACGACCTGCGCTCGGGCGCCCGCCCCGTCCTTCGGGGCTGTCGATGTCAGGGCGATGTCGCCGTGGACGAGCGTCGGGAGTCCCTCCTCGTACTCGAAATGCGGGCCGTGGGCCAACACGGACGCCCACAGGTCGCGAATCGCTGCCCGTCCTACCGTCGTCCGACCAGCGGGGTAGGCCATGACAGCGTTCTCGTCGTAGAGGGCGGCGACGCCGTCCGCATCGCCTGCGTTCGAGCGCTCGACGAACAGTCGCGTGATGTCTTCCGGGGTCATTGCTTTGTTCTGTGTCATGTTCTTCAGCCTGCAAGGGCGTCTTTCAGAAGTCCAACGCATTGTTCCGATGGAAACTAGAATCAGAGCTTATGGAACTCCGTCAGCTCGAGTACTTCGTCGCCGTCGCGGAGGAAGCCAATTTCACGCGTGCAGCGGAGCGGGTCAACATCAGCCAGTCGGGCATCAGTGCTCAGATCAAAGCGCTCGAACGCGAGGTCGGCGCCGAGTTGATCGACCGCCGCAGCCGGGTCGCCGCGCTCACCGTCGCAGGAAAAGCAGCAGTGCATCACGCGAAGGCAGCTCTGGCGTCGGCGGAGTCGTTGCAGCGCAGCGTCGACGAGGTGAACCTGTTGGTGCGCGGACGCATCGATGTCGGCATGGTCACCGCGTGCACCGTGACCCCGCTGTTCGACGCGTTGGCGTCGTTCCATCGAGAACATCCAGGCGTCGAAGTGTCTCTGTCCGAGGACAATTCGGATGTGCTGATCGAGCGTGTGCTCGCCGGTTCACTGGACGTCGCCTTGGTGGGTACCGCCGCCGATCCGCCCGACGAGCTCGAATCGCTCGTCCTGATCCGGGAGGGGCTTGCGGCGTGCGTGCCGCCGGAGCACCCGCTGGCCGGACGATCGGACGTCACGGTTCGGGAGCTCTGCGCATATCCCGTCGTCTGCCTGCCGCCGGGAACGGGAATCCGGTCGGTGTTCGACGAATCCTGTTCGCGCACAAGCGCGAATCCGAACGTCGCGTTCGCCGCCAGCGCCCCGGCGGCGGTGGCGGATCTGGCCGCGCGGGGTATGGGCGTCGCGGTTCTCAGTCGGTCGATGAGCACGGATTTCACGGACCGGCTGGTGTCGGTTCCCATCTCGGACGCGGTCGTGGATGCTGTTCTCGCACTGGTCTGGTCGCCGAATCCGAGTGTCGCGGTCCGGGCGTTCACGCGCCACGTGGGCGCGAATGCGTAGTGCTCGGGTCACTCCGCGGGCTCGCGCCCACGTGGGGCGAAGGCACCGCGGAGATCGGGGTGATATACCTGGGTGATGAAGGTTACAGGCAAGGTTGCCGTCGTCACGGGTGGAGGCGGTGGAATCGGGGGAGCCCTCGCCGAACGGCTGGCCGCAGAAGGCGCCCGTGTCATCGTGTCCGATATCGATCCGACTGCCGCGTCGAACGTCGTCGCGCGCATCGACGAGACGACCCCCGGCGTCGCGGTCTCCCTGGGTGGCGACGCGTCGAAGACCGAGGACATCACCGCGCTCATCGCGCTGGCCGAGGACACCTACGGGCCCGTCGACCTCTATTTCGCCAACGCCGGGATCAGCGGCGCGCCCGGCCTCGACGCGAGCGAAGCCGAGTGGGATCTGTCCTTCGACGTCAACGTGCGCGCTCATATCAGGGCCGCGCAGTTGCTCGTGCCGAAATGGTTGGAACGTGGTGAGGGTTACTTCGTCAGCACCGCGTCGGCAGCCGGGCTTCTGACTCAAATCGGTTCTGCCACATACTCGACGACGAAACACGCCGCGGTGGGATTCTCCGAATGGCTGAATGTCACGTACGGCGATCAGGGTATTCGCGTCAGCTGCCTGTGCCCGATGGGCGTCAACACGAAGCTGCTGTACGAGGGCAAGGATTCGGGCGACGCTCTGGGCGTCGCCGCGACCAATGCTGTGTTGTCCGCCGGCGAAGTGCTCGAGCCGTCCGACGTCGCCGAGATCGTGCTCGCTGCGATGGGCGCCGAACAGTTCTTGATCCTGCCGCACACCGACGTGCTCGAGATGTACCGCCGTAAGGGAGCCGACTACGACAGGTGGCTGCACGGTATGCGGCGATACCAGAAGACATTGATGGGCCGGACCAACTGAGGGGATCTCACGTGTCGTTCTTCGAAAGAACCGATCGCGCAAAGAAATACGAATCCGATCTGCTCGAGTTCATGGACTCGCACATCTATCCGGCCGAGGCGGTCTACGAGGAACAGATGCGTGAGGCGGGTGACCCGCACGCGCAGCCGCAGATTCTCGAGGACCTGAAGGTCGAAGCGCGACGCCGTGGTCTGTGGAACCTCTTCCATCCACACCCCGAGTGGGGGCCCGGTCTGACCAACCTCGAATACGCGCCGCTCGCCGAGATCATGGGACGCAGTCTGTTGGCGCCCGAAGCGTGCAACTGCAACGCTCCCGACACCGGCAACATGGAAGTCTTCACCTTGTTCGGCAGCGACGAGCACAAGGAGAAGTACCTGAAGCCGTTGCTGGACGGCACTATTCGGTCCGCGTTCGCGATGACGGAACCCGACGTCGCCAGTTCCGACGCCACCAACATCGAGATGAGCATGGTGCTCGACGGTGACGACTACATTCTCAACGGTCGAAAGTGGTTCGCGTCCAACGCGATGCACAAGAATTGTCGCGTCCTCATCGTCATGGGCAAGACCGACCCCGACGCCGCGACGCACCGGCAACAGTCGATGCTCGTGGTTCCCATCGACGCGCCGGGCGTGACCGTCGTCCGCAATCTCCCCGTCTTCGGCTACGTGGACCGCGAGGGTCACGCCGAAATCCTGTTCGAGGACGTGCGGGTGCCGTCGAAAGACGTCTTGAAAGGCCCGGGCGAGGGGTTCGCGATCAGCCAGGCTCGGCTCGGACCAGGCCGCATCCACCACGCGATGCGCACCATCGGTGTCGCCGAGCGTGCGCTGGAGCTGATGTGCCGAAGGGCGTCGTCGCGCGTCACGTTCGGCAAGCCCGTCGCGGCGCGCGCCAACATTCAGGACTGGATCGCCGAGGCGCGCATCGACATCGAGAAGACGCGGTTGCTGACGCTGAAGGCCGCGCATCTCATGGACACCGTCGGCAACAAGGAAGCGCGCACGGAGATCGCGGCCATAAAGGTCGCAGCGCCGGAAATGGCGCTCACCATCATCGATCGGGCCATCCAGGTGCACGGCGGCGGCGGCGTCTCGAACGATTTCCCGCTGGCCATGATGTACGCCCACGTGCGTACGCTCCGGCTTGCCGACGGGCCGGACGAGGTGCACAAGCGCGCGATCGCGAAGATGGAGCTGAAGAAGTACATGCAAGGCTAGGCTGTGCTAACTTCCTCGGCATGAAACGCATCCTTTCGCGGATCGTGCTTGCCGGTGTTGTCGTCGCGGGCCTGGTGGCCTGCAGTAGCGCGAGTCAGGACGAGGCGTCGACCGACACGAGGACGGTCACCGTCGAGCACGTCGCGGGGTCGACGACCATCGAGGGCACGCCCGAACGCATCGTGGCGCTCGGGCAGCAATGGGTCGACGCGTTGGCCGAATTCGACGTCACACCCGTCGGCTACGTCTCGGCAGGTTCCCAGGGCGACGACCGCAAGCTGTTTCCGTGGCAGACCGGCCTCGCCGAGGATGCGACGATGCTCGACTCGTCGACGGTGGACACGCTCGACGCCACCCCACCGACCGAGGAGATCGCCGCACTGGCACCGGACCTGATTCTGGTGTCCGGCATCGCGTCCCCGGATCCGTTCGAGGGTTTGAATCAGCTCGCGCCGACGGTATTCCCCGAGGCTGCAACGGTCGACAGCTGGCAGTGGCAGATCGAAACTTTGGGCAGGATTCTCGATCGCGAGGACGACGCGGCGGCAATCGTCGCCGAGGGACAGGACTTCACGAACGGCATCGCCGAGCAGTACCCGGGGCTCGACGGCAAGACCGCCGTCCTGGCTCAGTACATCGTCGCCACGCAGCAGGCCGTCGCGGTCGTGAACCCCGACGACGGTGCTGCGAAGGTCTTCTCCAGCATCGGGATGAGCGTTCCCGCCGATCTCGCTGCATCGCCCGATGTCACGGGTGGTCGCATCGTCTTCAGTCCCGAACGGATCAACGAGCTGACCGCCGACCTCGTCGTCATGCTGCCCAACGGCGGCACCGCGGCGGATCTCGAAGCGCTCCCCGGGTTCGACACTCTGCCTGCGGTGGCCGGTGGCGGTCTAGCGGTGCAGGACTACGCGACGGTCGTCGGGTTCAATCTGCCGTCCAAGGCGTCGATCGAGTATTCGCTCGACAGGATTCGTCCGCAGTTGGAGGCGGTAGGTGGATGACGCCGCACGTGCGCGCGAATGTACTGTGCCTTCGGGTCGTTCCGCAGGCTTCACTCCCGGCCTCCATACATTCGCGCGCACGTGCGCCGAAGGCGCGTTACTGTGGCCCTCATGCGCACATGGCGACAGCGTTACCGCACGTCAGCACCGCTTCCGGCCTCGCCGGCGAAGATCGTCGTGGTGGGAGGCGGGTTCGGAGGCTTCTATGCTCTCCGAACTCTGCAGAAACTCCTCGAACCCGAACGGGCGACGCTGACCCTCGTCGCGCCCAACGACTATCTGCTCTACAGCCCACTCCTGCCCGAGGTGGCGACGGGTGTGCTCGACCCCCGCGACATCGCCGTCTCCCTGAGACAGACGCTTCGCCGCACGAAAACCGTGCTGGGGCACGTCGGTTCCGTGGACTTCGACGGCCGACGGCTCAGCGTGAAGGGCCGCGAGTCCGAGACTGAATTGGAGTGGGACAAGCTGATTCTCGCGCCAGGATCGGTGACGCGGCAGTTCGACATCCCCGGCGTCGCCGAGAACGCGCACGGGCTCAAGACTCTCAGTGAAGCCACGTTCATCCGCAACCACGTTCTGGCGCAGCTCGACGCGGCCGACACACTCCCGGACACGCCCGCCGGTCGCGCCGAGCGCGTGGAACGACTCACCGTCGTCGCCGTCGGAGCCGGCTACACCGGCACGGAATTCGTTGCGCAGATGCAGAATTGGATCAAAGGCATCGCAACGCGGTGGGCGAGTATCGATCCCGACGACGTGCGCTGGCTGCTTGTCGACGTCGCGCCCGCCGTCCTTCCCGAACTGGGCGAGCAACTCGGCAAGGAGGCGATGGACGTACTGGCCGAGCGCGGCGTCGAGGTCCGGTTGGAAGTATCCGTCGAGTCGGCGACGGAGACCACTGTCACGCTCACCGACGGGACCGTCGTTCCGTCGCGCACGCTCGTATGGGGTGCCGGTGTCGCGCCGAGTCCGCTGATCGCGAAGCTCGGGTTGCCGACCGAGAAGGGTCGCCTCGTCGTCGAACCCGACCTGTCCGTGCCCGGCCACCCGGGTGTCTGGGCGCTCGGCGACGCGGCCGCGGTGCCCAACCTGGCCGCCGACCCGTCGGCACCCACGCCGCCGACGGCCCAGCATGCGCAACGCCAAGGCGTCAGAGCGGCGCGCAATGTCGCGGCGAGCCTCGGAGTCGGACAGGCGAAGCCGTACGTCCACAAGGATCTCGGTCTCGTCGCCGATCTCGGTGGTTTCGACGGCGTCGCAAAGCCTTTGGGGGTGCAGCTGAAGGGGCCGGTCGCGAAGTTCGTGGCGCGTGGCTATCACCTCTACGCCTTGCCCACGGCAGCTGCACGCGTACGGGTTGCGACGGATTGGCTGTATGCGTCGATCCTGCCGACGCGTGTCGTCAATCTGGATCAGGTGCGGTCGGAGGATGCGTTGATCGCGAAAGCACAAGGGTCGTGAGTGGGAATGCGTAGCCCGCTGCGCATTCCCACTCACGAGCGGCGAAGCCGCCTACCGAAGGTGATGTACTTCCTGCAGCCCGTAGACCGGGGTGTCGATTCCCTCGTACCGCGCCTTGATCTGCAACGCCAGGTACAGCGAGTAGTGCCGCGACTGGTGCAGATTGCCGCCGTGGAACCATAGGTTCTCCTGCTGGGTCGGCTTCCACATGTTGCGCTGCTCGCCCTCCCACGGACCCGGGTCCTTGGTGGTGTCGGAGCCGAGGCCCCAGCACTTGCCGACCTTGTCCGCGGTCTCCTGGTCGATCAGATCCGCAACCCATCCGTTCATCGAGCCGTAGCCGGTCGCGTAGACGACGACGTCCGCCTCGAGCTCGGTGCCGTCGGAGAGAACGACCGCGTTCTTCGTGAGGTGATCGACCTGTCCGGCAACCAGTTTGATCTTCCCGTCCGCGACGAGTTCCGATGCGCCGACGTCGATGTAGTAGCCCGATCCGCGACGCAGATACTTCATGAACAGTCCGGATCCGTCGTCGCCGAAGTCGTGTTGGAACCCTGCCTTCTCGAGCCGATCGTAGAAGTCCTTGTCCTGCTCGGCGATCTTCTGGTACACGGGGATCTGGAATTCGTGCATGATCCGGTACGGCAGCGACGCGAACGTCAGATCCGCTTTGCCGGTCGTCATTCCGGATTCGACGGCGCGCTCGGAATACAGGTCGCCCAAGGCGATTTCGCACAGCGAATCGGACTTGACGATGTGCGTCGACGACCGCTGCAGCATCGTCACGTCGACGCCCGTCTCGTACAGGGCTTTGCAGATGTCGTGCGCGGAATTGTTCGAGCCGACCACGACGACCTTCTTGCCGACATACGCGTCGGGACCCGGGTGTTCGCTCGAATGGTGTTGTTCCCCTTCGAAGATGTCCATACCCGGGAAGTTCGGGACGTTCTTCTTGCCGGACATTCCCGTCGCCATCACGAGCTGCTTCGGCTTCAGGACGACTTCCTCGCCGTCACGATCGACGACGACGGTCCACTCCTTCGCCTTCTCGTCGTACGTCGCGGACTTGGCCGTGGTTCGGCTCCAGTACGGAACCTCCATGACCTTCGTGTACATCTCGAGCCAGTCGCCGATCTTGTCCTTCGGCGCGAACACCGGCCAGTTCGACGGGAACGGCAGGTAGGGCAGGTGGTCGTACCACACCGGGTCGTGCAGGCAGAGCGACTTGTAGCGTCCGCGCCACTGATCTCCCGGCCGGTTGCCGCGGTCGACGACGATGGCGGGCACCCCGAGCTGACGGAACCTCGCACCGAGAGCGATGCCGCCCTGACCGCCGCCGACGATCAGCGCGTACGGCTGGACGGTGTAGCCCAGTTCCTTCTCCTCGATCTCCTTCTTCTCCGCCCAGTTCTGGGTGTCGGCGTTCGATCCGTGCACCGCGCCCTTGATGCGCGTCCTGCCCTGACGCTCCTCGTGGCCTTTCAACTCCTGCATGGTCGTCAGGAGAGTCCAGCCTTCGTCGCCCTTCAGGCGCAGGTGACCCTTTCCGCGGCTCGTGGCGGTCTCGAACTCGATCCACGCCGATGTGACGCCGTCGGCTTCCTCCGGAGTTTCCGTCGTCCGGAAGCCGGTGGGGTCCGTGTCGTGCAGACGCTCGCCGAGCATGTCGGCGATTTCGTCTCGGCCTTCGACCGTCTTGATGTTCCAGGTGAACGCGACCAGATCACGCCAGAAGCTGTCGACAGCGAACTTGCCGGCCGCCCGCTCGATGTCGCGGGCAGCCAGCGCAGCTTCGAAATCCGCCAACCAGGCGTCGACGCGTTCCTGTGGGGTCAAGGCGAGAACCGGCGGTTCGATGGTCTGGGTCATGGAAGACTCCCTCGTTCGTGTCCGTGTGCTGTGATCCAGCACACTCCTCGAATCAGGAGCCGTCGAGAGTTGCAGCGGGTTGCACGTGACTCGCGTCACTGGGCGTCGCCTGAACGAACCGACGGATCGCCGACGCCAACTTCTCCGGCTGGTCCTCGCCCAGTAGCGTGCGCGAGTTGTCGATGATCTCGAGACGGCTGTCCGGGAAGTCGTCGGCGAATCGTTCCGCGTGCTGCACCGGGAAGAACTTGTCGTCCGACGCCCACGCCACCAGGACGGGCTGGAGGACGTCGCTGAATTTCTCGGCGGCGTCGAGTGTGTCCTGCTTGTCCACCGTGCGCAGGAACTTCACCACGTCCCGTCGAGTGGTGCGGCTCAGCACCGGCGTGAAGTAATGATCGACCACCTCGTCGGCCATTCGCCGACGCGTCAGCCAGCCGTACCCGATCGGCGACCGACCCAGGAGACGCCGGAGGGCAGGAGCGCGCATCATGACGGCGAGTACCTCGAACGTCGCAGGCACCCGGGCCAGCCAGCAGAGGTAGGCAAACATGCGCGGCGGGTAATTCTCGTACGCGTCGCACGGGGTCAGGACGACTCGGCTGATGCGATCCGGGTGGCGAGTGATCACCAACTGCGTCAGCATGCCGCCACCGTCGTTGCCGACGATCGTGACGTCGTGCAGATCGAGGCGCTCGATGACCTCGGCGACGATCGCTGCCAGACCCTTTGCCGACAGATCGGCATCCGCACCCATCGTGACGTCGTGGCTGCCGAACGGCCAGTCGGCGCTGATGCAGCGATAGTCGTCGGCGAGCGCAGGCACCACTTTCCGCCATACGCCGGCGTTGGTGAACAGCCCGTGCACGAAGACGATGGGCTTGCCGCTTCCCCGCTCGTACACGCGCACTGCCCCGCCGTCGACTTCTACTGTTCTCGGCGTGCCTAGTTCGGAGACATCCATGATTTCCCTCCCCAATGCTCTTCCCCCGTCAGGGGCTTGGTGCAAGCATTGCGGGCATGCATGCCGACGCGCTTCCGGAAACGTGCTGTTCCGAGGTTCATTCCGCAGCGACGCTGTGGCTGTGGGCAGGGCAGGCCGTGTATCTCGGGCCGTCGCTGACTTTGGATTTCCACGCGGGCTCGGTGCTGTGCTTCGCCGTCGGTGTCGACGCGCCGTTCACGTTGCGCGACGGGCGATCCGGTGACTGGACGGTGCGCAGCGCAACCGTCGGGCCTAGAACGACGCACAAAATCGAGTCACACGGTAGGCGAATGTTGTTCGGGTACTTCGATCCTGGGGCCTCGCGTGCCACGACAATCATCGGCCGAATGACGGTTCGGCACGACGGCATCGGACTGACGCACGACGCAGAATCGGACCTCCTACGGCTCGCGAACATCGAAGACCCCGATCCCCGCGAGATCCTGTCGTGCGTGAGCGGGGCCGAATCACGATGTGTAGACGAACGAATCGTCGACGCGATGGCCCGGCTCCGGGACAAGCCGGGAGCGATGATCGCCGCGCCCGACCTCGCTGCCGCCGTCAATCTGTCGACGTCGCGTTTCCTGCATCTGTTCTCGGCCGAGACCGGTACCAGCTTTCGCCGGTACCGGCTCTGGGCTCGGATGTTGCACGTCGGCGCGGCGGTGGCCGACGGCAATGACCTGACGACGGCCTCTGCCGAAGCAGGATTCGCGTCGCCGTCGCATTTCAGCGACTCGTTCCGGACGATGTTCGGATTGTCTGCGGCATCGTTACTGGCGAACGGCGCCCGCGTCGTCGTGGTCGATCGTTAGTCCGGCGCGCCGAGATTCAACTCGTCAGGATGCGCGCCGACGCGTACTCCGTCGTCGAGCGTCGCGATCTCGCTCAGATCCTCGTCGGTCAGTTCGAAGTCGAAGACGTCGATGTTCTGCGAAATACGTTCGTCGTGAACGGATTTCGGGATCACGATCAAGCCGTTCTGCAGGTGCCAGCGAATCAACACCTGCGCGGCCGATTTTCCGTGTCGCTCACCGATGCGCGTGATCACGTCGTCGGTCAGAAGCGTGTTGGGCTTCGACGCGTTTCCCCACCCCGAGTTGCTGGTGCCGCCGAGTGGGCTCCAGGATTCGACGGCGATGTCGTGCTGCCCTGCCAGATCGCGGATGGCCTGCTGGGTGAGGTGCGGATGCAACTCGACTTGGTCGACGGCCGGGAGCTGTCCGCCGCGATCGATGAGCATCTGCAGATGGCGTGGCTCGAAGTTGCACACGCCGATGGCCTTCGCTCGACCGGAGTCGGCGATCTTCTCCAGCGCATCCCACGTGCGGAGAAGTCGGTCGTCGTTCTGCAGGGGCCAGTGGATGAGATACAGGTCGACGTAGTCCAGGCCCAGCTTTCCGAGGCTGACGTCGAACGCCGCCAAGGCAGGCTCGTATCCCTGGTCCGCATTCCACAGTTTGGTGGTGACGAAGATGTCCTCGCGCGGCACGGACGAGGTGCTGATTCCGCGGCCGACCGCTTCCTCGTTGCCGTACGCGGCCGCGGTGTCGATGTGGCGATACCCGGCCTCGTCCAGCGCGTACCGAACGGCATGCTCGGTTTCGGCGTCGGCGGCCTGCCATACGCCGAGGCCGAGCTGCGGGATCGTGGTTCCGGAGTTCAGTGTCAGATTCGGAGTGCTCACCTCACCCAGGCTAGAGCGTCTTTGGCATCATCGTCGGTGTGACTGTGCAACTCGTGGCCACCGATCTCGACGGCACACTTCTCACCTCCGAACGGACGGTGTCGACGCGTACCGCCGATGCGATGGCCGCGGCCAGGGCGTCGGGAATCGAGATCGTGTGGGCGACGGCCCGCGCGAGGCACTCCATCCACGAACTCGCCGGGGCGTGCGGCTTCACCGGGAAAGCGATCGGCGCCAACGGTGCGGTCGTTCTCGATCTGTCCGACGGCACCCCGGTCATTTCCGGTACGACGGCCATCGACGCCTCGGCCGTCGAAGCCGCGATGACCCGAGTTCGCGAGCTCGTGCCCGGCGTCGTGTTCGCGACGGTCGGGCCGACGGCGTTCGTGGCCGAACACGGGTACGCAGCATTGTGCGTGTTCGCCGACCATCATCGGCACCCGCACGAAATGATGGTCTCCGCAACGGTTCTGGAGGAGGAACCGACGGTCAAGATCGTCGCGCGTCACCCCGAACTGTCGAGCGTCGACCTGTATCGCACGGTCCTGAGTGCCGAGGTAGGCGGCGTCGAGCTGACTCATTCGGGCGCGCCGTACATCGAGATGTCGGCGGCGGGTGTGTCCAAGGCGAGTGCGCTCTCGCGATTGTGCACCGAACTGGGTATCGACCGTGAGTCCGTCGCCGCCGTCGGCGACGCCTTCAACGACCTCCCGATGCTCGAATGGGCGGGAACTCCACTCACGACGGCCAATGCCATGCCCGAGATCAAGAACGTGGCGCATCGTGTGCTGGAATCGAACGACGACGACGGCGTCGCACTCTATCTCGAGGAACTCGTGCGTTTGCGCGCGTGAAACCCTGTGTTGCAACCAAATTCGTGGAACGGCGAGGAGACCACCGCATGACCGAGGTAGACGGCAACGGATCCGGCGGCATGACCGTCGCGCAATATCTGTCGGTGAACGGGATCGCCGTCACCCCGTCGGACAGCGTGCTCGCGGCGACGCTGGGAATAGCCGCGTCGGCTCCCGCGGGGTGGCAGGCAGCACCGGTGGGCCAGTTCCCGGGAGCGACCGAGGTGCTCGTCGAACCAGGCTTGGTCGAGAACGGTTTCGCGCCGAATGCCGTCCTCCTCGTCGGCAAGCTCTCCGAACCGGTCGATGCTCAGGCGCTGTTGGAGTGCAGTTTCACCGACGCTCGCGTGATGCCGGGGTGGGTCGAGTTGGAGGCGCAGGCCGATAACCTCGGACCGTGGCCTGCACGCTTCATCCGCGGGTCGTTCGCTGCCGAGCAACTGGAACTGGTCGTGACGACGAGATACGCCGTCGTCGGCGTCGAGGAGCAGTTTCTCGTGCAGTTGACGGTGACGGTTCTGGCCGACCAGATCGACAAGCTGGCATTCGACATCGACGCGATCAACAGCGGGCTCTTCACCGACATCTCGTGACGCCGTGGCTTGTCGCCCGACGCCGCTAGTGTCGGGTGCATGCCGAATCGCAGCGGACGAGCGCGGCACCTGTGGGTGGTGCCGGACCTTCCCGACGACTCATCGAGTCGTTCGACGGTGGCCGAGTTGGCAGGCCCCGCTGCCAGAACCGGCCGGCCGCTGCGGGACGCGCAGTTCGTCCTGCGGGTGACTCTGCGCGACGGCGAGCCTGCCGTGTGGCGCCGAATTCGCGTGCGGTCGGACCTGCTGCTGCCGGAACTGCACACGGTTCTGCAGACGGCGATGGGGTGGTCCGGCCGTCGTACACACTGCTTCTCCGGACACCCCATGGTCGACGACGACGCCGCACACGGGCACCTGCGTATCGACGCGCTGCTGGCTGAGGTCGGGGCGTCGCTCGACTACACCTACGACGCGCGTGGCGGACAGGTCCACACCGTCGAACTCGAGGACATCGTCTTTCACGTCGACGACCCTCGATCCCGTTGTCTCGACGGTCGGAACGTGTGCCTGCCCGAGGATCGCGACGACAGCGTCGATGTCGCTGCCTTCGACCGCGGTGCCGTCGACCTCCGCATGCGCGCGCTCAGCATGTCGCGGTCCGTCGACACGGAGAGCGCGGCCGAGTCGCCCCTGGTTGCGAGACTGCTGCGCAGGTTGCGATCGACCGACGTTCCGCAGCTGGCCGCGTTGCTGCCTCGCTGTGAGTTGACCATCGAGAGTTCCGTCGACATCCCACTCGCGGAGATCGCGATGTCGAAACTCGCCTGGTTCCTCCACCGCGTCGGCGAGCGAGGCGTCGAACTCACCGGGGCAGGCTATCTGCCTCCGTCGCTGGTCGAGGCCATTCGCGACGAGCTGGACTGGGGAATCGGCTGGCATGGAACGAGCTTGCGAGAGGTCGATCATCACCAGGTGACGGACCTTCGCGACGCAGCGAGGAGTCTGGGGCTGGTACGCGTCCTGAAAGGCACGTTGGTGAGAACGAAAGCCGGCACCCACCTGGCCGACGACCATGTCGGGCTCTGGCAGCACTGCGTAGCTCGGTTGCCGATCGGCAGGGAGGCGCAGGAGAAGGACGCAGGCACGCTGTTCCTGATAGCCCTCGCATCGTCGGCGTCGGCGCAGCATCGGGACGAGCTGGCCACCCATGCGATGGCTGCGCTGGGATGGGCGATGGACGCACGTATCGCCGGACAGAGAACGGTCGCGTTCCTCGACCTGATCGGCGCGCACGGACCGATGTACTACTTGGGGCGAACGGACGTGGACGCGCCGCAGTGGGCTCGTAGGTTCGCGCGCGACGCGCTCAGGTCGTCGACGCGGTAGGGCGGGGTCGGTAGTTTCGGGGCGTCTCGACCGTGCCCGACGGCTTCTCCTCGCGACATACAGCCTCTGACCAGGCGATTTGGAGTTCTGCGACTCGTCGCGTAACTTTTGTCGAGTCAGAGCGACACGGACACCGACTCCGAGCCGAGAGGCCGGAGACAACGAGGTTGTACGGAGTGCCTGGCATGGTGTGTCCCCCAAGAGTCGGAAGTTTGCTTCCGAGACCAAGCTGGGATAGGCTGGAACAGTTGCCCTTGATGCTGGCAGGCGTGAGTCTGTGGGTGGATGGTGTGCGCGTGTTCTTTGAGAACTCAACAGTGTGTCGATGAATGTCAGTGCCGAATGTTTTTGGCGCTCATGCCTTGCGGGGTGTGGGTGTGACGTCTTCTTGCTTCATTCTTCCCGTCTGGGGTGAGGGGACATTTTGTTTTGCTAGTTGAGTTTTTTGCTAGTGATTTGGCTCTTTGGTTTTTGAACTGATTCGCGATCCTTCTTTGTGGAGGGTTGTTGTTTCTAGAGTCTTTTACGGAGAGTTTGATCCTGGCTCAGGACGAACGCTGGCGGCGTGCTTAACACATGCAAGTCGAGCGGTAAGGCCTTTCGGGGTACACGAGCGGCGAACGGGTGAGTAACACGTGGGTG